>CAVTLU010000007.1:0-300000 GCA_963735545.1 uncultured Acidobacteriaceae bacterium | reverse complement strand
CACTTGCCATTTCACCGACGCACCAAAGGGATCTAGAAACACAACGGCACGTTGCTGTTTCACGTTCAGCCTTCCGCACCATGCCAATAGTGCTCTGTTTGCGTCGTCGTTGATGATTCTCACATTTCGGTTCGGGAAATCGGCGGCGATGCCCTCGAGCTCTTGGCATTTTTTTCTGTTCTTCTCGATAAAGAGGTATTCGTCAAAAGCGGGCTCAACTTCTAATGCTCTTCTTACGCTGCCCTTGCGAAATTCCGTCTCATTCCTCCGCAACTCAGGCAGAAGTTCAGCGAACCCACTGGGTTCAGGTCGTCGCAGGCTTCCCGTGCCCGCAAAAGCATCCACATAGCTGATCGAGTAGAAGCGAGCTCTTGGATTGTTCTTGAAAATCTTAGTGTAGGCTTGAAGATATTTTTTCAGAGCTTCGAGCTTCTGTTGGGTCCACACTCCACCAAAGTCAGATTGATAGGTCACTTCATCCGGCTCCTGCTGATCAGCTATGGCCCGAATTGACGCACCAGAATCTTTCCCCAGGGTATACACGTTAACATCGGAAACCCGCGAGGATCGAGTTAAGATATTTAGAGGTATTGAAGGCGAGAATAATGGGCGAACAAATGACGAAACAAACGTTATATAATCTTTGGTTGTCTAAGAAAAGATGTCCCTAATCATCATCGGCAAGTCTCATGAGTGATCGATCCCACATCGAATGGACCGACGCCACCTGGAACCCCGTCCGTGGCTGCACCAAGATCAGCCCCGGATGCAAGCACTGCTATGCCGAGACATTTGCGGAGCGCTTTCGCGGTGTTAAGGGTCATCCTTACGAGCAGGGCTTCGACCTGCGCCTGGTTCCTGAAAAGCTAACCGAGCCGTTCTCCTGGCGCTCGCCGAAGCTCGTCTTCGTCAACTCGATGAGCGATTTGTTTCAGCCGGGCGTGCCGGATGAGTACGCGGAGATGGTTTCGCGGGTCATGACCGTTGCGAACTGGCATACCTATCAGGTGCTGACCAAGCGCTCAGAGCGGCTTCGGGATTTGCTGGCGACCAAGCTAAGGTTCGCCGCGCCGCGGGAAAATATCTGGTGGGGTGTTAGCGTGGAAGACCTGCAGTATGGTCTGCCTCGCATCGAGCATCTGCGCGAAGCTCCTGCTGCGGTCCGTTTCTTATCGGTCGAGCCGCTGCTTGAAGATCTCGGCGACATCGATCTTTCGGGAATCAGTTGGGTGATTGTTGGGGGTGAGAGCGGACCGGGGGCACGTCCGATGAAGCGGAAGTGGGTTGTGTCCATCCGCGAACAGTGCAGGGAGCAGCGAGTGCCGTTTTTCTTTAAGCAGTGGGGCGGGGTTAGGAAGGCTAAGCATGGGCGGCTTTTGGATGGGCGTACTTATGATGAGTATCCGCGACGGGTGACGGCGGTTGTTCCCGAGCGATCGCAGTGCTTGGCTTTCGCGGAAACCTTTGTGGCAGGAGCTTCTGGGGTGATGCAGGGTTCCGGGCTTGTGCCTTGCTTGGACGGGTCAGAGACCCGTCCCTACACAATTCTTTCTAGCGGCTAGCAGCTTCCACCAAAAATTAAGAGTCCCGAGGTGATGTTGAACCCATTCGTCTCGGCCAGTAGCTCGCGTTAGACCCTTGCCGACCTGACCTCATGGTTTCCCTTGCGGGGCGCTATGAGCGATCTTTGCTTGGGCTCCGGGCTTACCGCCAACCGGATAAACCAGTTCAACGCCTCGGGACTCTATCTTGCCTTTGACGGGTGCTCGTGTTCGCCTCGACCAGCGCTTAGCTACAGACCCTTGCTGGCCCTCCCGGCCTCACCTTGCGATGCTGCCGAGTGACCTCGCTCGAGCCCCGGACGCCGCACCAACCGGGTAAACTTGGAACGTGTCAAAGAACGATTATGTTTCTACTCCTTCTATTTTCAGAGTCAATGAAAAGCACGCAACTCTATCTGGTTGTCTTTCCAATGAAGTGCAGCGCGTCCACAAGGGTGTGACCGGAATTGGTGCAAAGCGTCCGCGAAAACTTCATACTCGTCCTGCAGATAATCGTTTTTGGGAGAAATCTCATAAAGCCGCGCAAAACAGCGCGCCTGGATCATCCCCAACCGGTTGTGAAAATTCCTCCAGAAACCCCGTGGGACAGGGCTTTTGAGCGATTCGTCCCGACGAACCGGCAAGGCGAGTGGCAAACTCTGCCCCGCTCTTGGTTAGTCACTTAGCACCCCGCAATCCGCGGACCTACAATCGCGGCTCGGAGGGAATCTCGATGACCATTTTTAACGACCGCGCGGAAGATATTCGACGTCAATCCCCGCCCGATCTTCCGCTTGGTGGCGCTCGGGGTCGCGGCATTTGTTGCGGTGGTCGTTCTGCTTTCGCCTCGGTGGCCAAGGTCGAGTCCGGCAGCGTTGGCGTGCTCACGCTCTTTGGACGCGTCACCGGCGAAGTGCTGCCCGAAGGCATTCATCTGATCAATCCCTTCAAGAACAACAACCAGATGTCGATCCGCACGCAGGAAATCAAGGAATCGGCCAGTGTGCCTTCGAGCGAAGGCCTGGTGATGAATCTCGACACGTCGCTCATCTATCACGTGAACCCGGACAAAGCCGCCGAGGTCTACCAGAAGATTGGCCCGAACTACGTGGACGGTGCTGATCGAGCCGAACCTGCGGGCCGCCATTCGCGAAGCCACCGCGTCGCACACCGCCAATGCGCTCTATACCGGCGAGCGCGAGATGGTGGCCAAGCAGATTCACGATCAGCTGGTCACGATACTCGGACGCGCGCGGATTCACGGTCGAAAGCATTCTGTTGCGCGACATCCAACTGCCCGCCACCCTGAAGGCTTCCATCGAAGCTAAACAGCAGGCCGAGCAGGAAGCGCTGGCCATGAACTTCCGGCTGCAGAAAGAAACCCAGGAGGCCCAGCGCAAGCGGATCGAGGCGCAAGGCATCCGGGACTTCCAGCAGATTGTGGCCCAGGGCATCAGCCCGCAGTTGCTGGAGTGGAAGGGCATTGAAGCGACCGAGAGTCTGTCCAAGAGTCCGAACACCAAAATCGTGGTAATCGGAAACAGCAAGAACGGCTTGCCGCTAATCCTGGGACAGTAGATTGCCCCATTCCTCTGATTTGAATGAGAGCCTCAACTGGCCATATTTCAGGTGCCTTGATGATCCGATTTCGGCCACTGGCAGCCTTCGTTCTCCTCGGGTTGCTTGGCTGCCAAAGGCCGAAGCTCTCATCGGATGAGGTTGCGGGAATTTGGGTGATGAAAGAAGAGTCACGGCGTGTGTTACCCACGACCCTTAATAAAATCTCAGCCAGAATAGTTTTTAGCGGGAACGGAACGTTTATCGCGTCCGAGATGCCCTGCTTGCTTTCCGCAGGCCGCTGTCAGGAGGAGTTGGACGCCGGCAGCGGTAGATGGAAACTTACTTATGTGGACGGGGTGCAAGAAGTACAAATCGACTTTTACGCAATCACCGGTGGCAATACACGACTGCCTGTACCTTACGGCACGCAGCTTGAGATTTCGAAGCCGCGGTCTAATGTGACTTTGCAGTATTACCTCGGGGACCCAGAGGAAGGTCGTCGGCTAGAGTTTGAGAAACGGTAGTTGACCCGGTGCCCTGCAGGAACCGCTGGGCGAGCGGAATAAGTCTTTGACGCCTGCTAGGATAGCCCGGTGCTTCCCCTGCTCGATGTCCGTCATCTAACGATCGAATTCCCCGCCAGGAACCGTCCTGGCCCGCACAGCCCGCTGTCCGAGACCTCACCTTCCACATCTTCCCCGGAGAAGTCCTAGGCTTGGTCGGTGAATCGGGCTCAGGCAAGTCCGTGACCTCACTCGCTCTGATGCGCCTGCTGCCGCCGCAAGCTCGCACCTCCGGCGAGATTGCGTTCAGCAACGGCAATGGTTCAGCCCGCGATCTCATCCATCTCCCTGACGAAGACATGCGCCGGCTACGCGGCTCCAGCATCGCCATGATCTTTCAGGAACCCATGACTGCCTTGAACCCGGTGATGCGCGTGGGCGAGCAGATCGCCGAGGCGGTCAGCGTACACGCCAAAGTCAGCAAGAAAGAGGCTTGGGATCGCGCCGTCGCGGCGATGAACGACGTAGCCATCGCCGACGCCGCGCGCCGCGCCCGCGACTATCCGCATCAACTCTCGGGCGGAATGCGCCAGCGCGTGATGATTGCCATGGCCATCGTGAACCGTCCGCAGTTGCTGATCGCTGACGAACCTACTACTGCGCTCGACGTGACCATCCAGGCCCAGATCCTCGACCTACTGGCTGAGCTCCGCTCCAAGTTTGGCCTGACCATGCTGTTTATCTCGCACGATCTAGCGGTAGTTTCCCAGGTTGCCGATCGAGTCGCGGTCATGTATGCAGGCAGCCTGGTCGAGACCGGAACGAAGAGAGACATCTTCCAGGCGCCGGCACACCCCTACACGCGCGGCCTGCTGCAAGCCGTACCAACGCTAAAGACCGACCGAACGCGCCCGCTC
Source organism: uncultured Acidobacteriaceae bacterium (assembly GCA_963735545.1). GTDB lineage: Bacteria > Acidobacteriota > Terriglobia > Terriglobales > Acidobacteriaceae > PALSA-270. The sequence continues at coordinate 295,479 of CAVTLU010000007.1, read as the reverse complement.
GAGACTATTGAAGGAACTGTGCCCCCGGCTGGCGCAATGCCCCCAGGATGCCCGTTTGAACCACGCTGTGAGTATCGGGTGGCGGAGTGCGCTCAAAAGCTGCCTCCGCTGGTGGAGGTATCGACGGGGCATTGGGCGCGTTGTCCCGTCGTCAATGCCAGCGTCTAACGTGAACTATCACGGTACTCCAAACCACATTGGGTCTATAATCGGCAGCTTGGTCCAACCTGTGCGCATTCTTCTCATAAGCGATATTCACGGAAATCTGGAAGCGTTGGAGGCCTGTCTGGCCGCCGCTCCGGCGCACGACCTCGTGGTCAACCTGGGCGACGTGGTCGGCTATGGCGCCAGCCCGAATGAAGTCAGCGAACTCTCACGCGGCCTGGGGGAATTCTGCGTGCGCGGTAATCACGACAAGGCCGCCGCCGACCTCAGTGATCTTAGGGACTTCAATCCTCTGGCCGGACTGGCTGCGCTGTGGACCCGCGCCCAGCTCACGCCTGAGAATATGGACTGGTTGCGAGCCTTGACTCCGGGCCCAATTCAGGTCGATGGCCTTTCCGGAGTTCAGTTCGTTCATGGATCGCCGCGCGACGAGGACGAATACGTTGTCACTCCCACCGACGCGCTCGAACCCCTGCTGACCGCTGCCGTGCCCGTGACTTTTTTCGGGCATACTCACCTGCAGGGCTGTTTCACGAGCAACGGCGTCAGCATGGACTTCTATCGCCCTCAATATCAAACCGTAGGCCAGATCGAAACCGCCTCCTTCCCGCTGAAGGAAGATGCGCGTTATCTGGTCAACCCGGGATCGGTCGGACAGCCCCGCGATGGCGATTGGCGCGCGGCCTTCGCTCTTTTCGATTCTGAGGCGCGAATCGTAACTTTCTACCGCGTGCCCTACAAATTGAAAGAGGCGCAGGACCGCATCCTGGCGGCGAACCTGCCGCCCCGCCTGGCCACCCGGCTGGCAGCGGGAAGATAGTGCCGGTGTAAACTTCCGCAATGCCCTCGTATCCTTCTTCTCAGAATCCTCACGAAGCCGGCAAAGAGAAAGACCTCTTCGGCGTGCGGCGGAGCAATGTGCCGGAGCACTATCTCGTCGCTCATAGCGACGGTGGGGCCCGCGGCAATCCCGGCCCTGCAGGTTACGGCGTGGTGATCAAGGACGAATCCGGGAAGAAGGTCGCTGCGCTCAGTGCATATCTCGGCCATCAGACCAACAATTTCGCCGAATATCAGGGACTGATTGCGGCCCTGGAATACGCTCTGGAGCACGGTCCCAAGGCGCTCAAGCTGATCAGCGACTCCGAACTGCTGGTGCGTCAGATCAAGGGAATCTACAAGGTGAAGAACGCCACGCTGCAGGACCTCCACGGCCGCGCGAAGGAACTGATTGCGCGGATGGACTGGTTCTCCATCGATCACGCCCTGCGCGAACACAACCGCGAAGCCGACGAGTTGGCCAACGCCGCCATGGACAAAGGAATGGGACGCAGTCCCCGCCAGATGCCTCCGCCGGATCCGAGCCAGGAGTTCGAAGGCATCGTCATTCGCGGCGGCCTCATTCGCCTGCGGGACGGCGAATTGCCGGAGGGTACGCGAGTTCAGGTGCGGGTGAAGAAGTAATCCTCGGTCGCAGTTGCCCTCATCTCGCCGGATATCGGCTAAACCGTTACGTGTCGATCGTTTGGAATACGTCGCCGGGGCGCCAGAATAAGCGCTCTTCCTCTTCTATGCCAGATTATTTTCCACCATGCGGACTCCACGAGACGCAGACGGACATCACAAGGTACCGGTGTTCTGGGCGCGGTTGCACGTGGACCACAGTTTTGTCCACATCGCATTGACTGCCGCAGCCTTGGGTACATACGATGGTCGGGCACAGGGGCGAGCCTTTCTCATTCACCACCCAATATTGATCGGCTAAATCTTGATCGGCCAAACCATCTCGCATTACCGCGTCGTTGAGAAACTTGGCGGTGGTGGGATGGGCGTAGTCTACAAGGCTGAAGACACCGAGCTTGGCCGCTTTGTCGCGCTGAAATTCCTTCCCCCGAACCTGGCTCAAGACCGGCAGGCGCTGGAACGCTTCCGGCGCGAGGCTCGCGCTGCCTCAGCGCTGAACCATCCCAACATCTGCACCATCCACGAGATTGGCCAGCACAATGGGCAATCCTTCATTGCCATGGAGTTTCTGGACGGGCTCACGCTCAGGCACCGTATCGCCGGGCGTCCGCTGGAAACAGACATTACCCTTACGATCGCCATCGAAATCGCTGACGCTCTCGATGCGGCTCACAGCGCCGGAATTGTCCATCGCGACATCAAGCCTGCCAACATCTTCATCACCAAGCGCGGACATGCAAAGATTCTCGACTTCGGCCTGGCAAAAGTGACGCTTGCGCCCGGCAACCTGAGATCCGATGTTCTAACGGCAGATTCGACTCGCACGCTCGAAGACCCGCTGACCAGCCCCGGGGGCGTGGTGGGCACGATCGCATACATGTCGCCGGAGCAAGTCCGAGCCAAGGAACTGGACGCTCGCACCGACTTGTTTTCCTTCGGAGCGGTGCTGTATGAGATGGCGACTGGCACGCTGCCCTTCCGTGGGGAAAGCACTGGGGTTATTCTCAACGCGATTCTGGAGCGCCCGCCAGTCCCACCAGTCCGCATCAACCCGGAGACACCTCCGCAGCTCGAAGAAATAATCAATAAGGCTTTGGAGAAAGACCGCGATCTCCGCTATCAGAACGCCGCCGATATGCGGACGGATTTGCAGCGGCTGAAGCGGGATTCCGACAGCGGACAGCGCTCCGCCGCAAACCGGGGAACCATTCCCCAGCAAGACCCTCATCCGGCCAGAGTTTCAAAGCTCTGGCAGATTGCTGTTCCTGTCTTGATTGCCGCCCTGCTCCTAGCTGGCGGGCTTTACTATCGCTCACATCGGAGCAGGCCTCTCACCGAAAAAGACAGCATTGTGCTATCCGATTTCGATAACAGGACCAGCGACAACGTATTCGACGGCACCCTCAAGCAGGGACTCTCCGTGCAGCTTGAGCAATCTCCTTTTCTCAACCTCGTTTCCGAGAGCAGGATCGATGAGACTTTGAAGCTGATGGGGCGTCCAGCCGGGGAGCGATTGACACCGGAAGTCACTCGCGAGGTTTGCCAGCGTACCGGCAGCAAGGCCATGATTACCGGCTCAGTTGCCGGGCTGGGCAGCCAGTACGTCATTGGCCTGAAGGCGGAGGATTGCAACTCAGGGGACATCCTCGCGGAAACGCAACAACAGGCAGCAAGCAAGGAAGCGGTGCTTAAGGCGCTGGATAGTGCGGCGGTCAGCTTGCGCGGCAAACTGGGCGAATCGCTGAGTTCAGTTCAGAAATACGCCACGCCGCTCGAGGAAGCGACAACTCCTTCGCTCGATGCGCTGCAAGCCTACAGTCTGGGAGTCAAAGCCATCGCGGAGAACGATGACAATACCGCCGCCGTGCCCTTGCTTCAGCGAGCCGTCCGTCTCGATCCGAATTTCGCTACGGCCTACGGCTTGCTCGCGGTGAGCTATTACAACCTCGGACAAACTACCTTGGCGGCGGAAAATACCCGGAAAGCGTACGAGTTGCGCGGCCGGGTGAGTGAGCGGGAGAGGCTTACGATCGAGGCTTTCTACCTCCAGTTCGTCAGCGGCGATCTGGAAAGGGCACGCCAGGCTTATGAACTCTGGCGGCAAACCTATCCGCGAGACTACGTGCCGGCAACTAATCTGAGTTTCGTGTACAGCACCCTTGGACAGTACGAGAAAGCGCTGAAGGAAGCACGCGAAGCGGTTCGTCTCGACTCCGCGAACGGCATTAATTATGAGAACGTAGCCATCGCGAACTTCGCTCTGAATCGCCCGGACGAGACCCGCGCTACGGTTGACGAGGCGCAGAAGAAGAACCTCGATTCCCCTTACCTGCACTGGCTTTTGTACCATCTTGACTTGTTGAACAACGACGCTGCCGGCGCCGCGCAACAGGCAGCCTGGGCTGTGGGGAAGCCGGGAATGGAAAACATAATGCTGGCTGCCGAAGCCGACACCGCCGCGTACTCAGGACAGCTAAAGAAGGCGCGGGAGCTTTCCCGGCGCGCCGTGGCCGCGGCGCAGCAGGTAGGTCAGACAGAGACGGCGGCGGACTACGAAGCGTCCGCGGCCCTGCGGGAGTCCCTGTTCGGCGATGCGGCAGCGGCCCGGCAGCGAGCCGCTGCCGCCCTCGATCTTTCCACTGGCCGCGATGTGCAGTACACCGCGGCTTTGTCGCTGGCACTCATTGGTGAGCCCCGGGCGCAGGCGTTGGCGGATGATTTGAGCAAGCGTTTCCCGGAGGATACGCTGGTCCAGCTCAAAGAGCTGCCAACTCTGCGGGCGCAGTTGGTACTGCGCCACGACGCTGCAAAAGCTGTCGAGCTTCTTCAGCCCGCGGAGCCCTACGAACTCGGGATAGTGGGCGGCCTGAGTCCCGTTTATGTGCGCGGCGAAGCTTTTCTTGCGGCACACGATGGCCGCCAGGCGGCAAGCGAGTTCCAGAAAATTATCGGCCATAGCGCTCTGGCGATGAATTCCATCGGCGCTCTCGCCCGCCTCGGTCTGGCTCGGGCTCGTGTCCTGCAAGGAGACACCGGCAACGCCAAGGCCGCATATCGGGATTTCTTTACCCTCTGGAAAGACGCCGACCCGGATATTTTCGTCTTGAAGCAAGCCAAGGCGGAGTATGGGAAGCTACAGTAATCTGAAAGGTTGTGATCAGATGCGATGGAGCGACGGACCTCCCCGCCCGTCAGACCGCGGACCTGTGCCCTGGCGAGCGCGCCACTGAGGCTCTCGTCAAACCTTCTTCGGCGTCTTGGCGGCTTCTCTGGCGGCGGTTCGCTCCTGCAGCGCCATGTTGACTACGCGGAGCATCTCGTCCCAGGGTGCGGGTTTGCCGGTCCAGATTTCGAATTGCCGGGCGGCCTGGTGAACGAACATTTCGATCCCGGGAATCACTTCGGCTCCGCGCGCTTTGGCCAGCTTGATCAGGCGCGTCTCCATCGGGTCGTAGACCATGTCGAATACGAATTTCGCCTTGATTTCCTCTTCGTTCAGGGGCGTATCCCGCGTGTTTCCCATGCCCACGGGAGTGGCGTTGATGATGACGTCGAAGGCCAGCTTCTTCAGATCGGCACGCTTGACGGTTCGCGCTCTGGCTTGCCGCCCAAGCTTCTTTGCGGCTTCCAGGCTGCGGTTGAGAATGTAGACTTCCGCGCCGCGCTCCTTCAGTCCGAACACCGCCGCCCGCGCTGCGCCTCCAGCGCCCAACACCAGAATTTTCGCCTCCTCCAGCGGCAGACGCCGCTCCAGAGGACGCACTACTCCGGCTGTATCCGTATTGAAGCCATAGAGCTTGCCGTCCTGCGCCCGAACCACCGTGTTGCAGGCGCCGATCTTCGTGGTGTGCGAATCGGTGTTATCGAGAAAGCGGAGAATCGATTCCTTGTACGGCATCGTTATCGACAGACCGTGAATCGGAATATCGCGCACGCAGGCCAGCAAGTCCTTCAGAGTCTTGGCGTGCAGCGCCACGTAGACTCCGTTCACATTCTCGCGCCGCAGCGCCGCATTCATGATCGTCGGAGAAAGCGAGTGCGCCACGGGGTCCCCGGCCACGCCGTACACCCGCGTGGCGGCGTCGACCTGCTCGATACGATAGGTACTACGTAAATCCTGAGCCGTGACTTGCCCGGGCGCCGTCTTCTCCTCCAGCGTGACCGCTCCGAAGGTAAACACGCTGCCGGCGCGCACGCCCAGCACGCGGCTGGCGATGCCTTGCTCACCCATGCACATGCCAATGAGTGAGTGCTTGTCGCTCTCCTTCTCCAGGAACTTCATCATGGCCACATTGTCGTAAAGCGCGGTGGCGGTGCCGACGAGCTTGTAGTAGTCCGCGGGGTACACGACCATCTTCGCCAGCGTCTCTTCCAGCTTCTTAGTCCCCCGGAAGTCATGATAGGAGAGAATCAGGGAGGCGCGGGAGCGCAGCCGTGCCAACTGCTCCGGCTTGCAGCGGATGGCGCTCTGCAGTTCGACATCGACCAACTGGCAGCCAGCCGCCGCCGCTTTGCCCAGCATATCCAACTGTGAGGCCACCGAGCCCTTGAACTTGCCTCCGCTGGCTTCCCGCCGGCAGGTTGCGATCACCACGACATGGGGATGGTATTCCCGGAACTCCTTGAGCTTCGGCAAGGCCAGAGCAGGCCGCGGAAGATAGTCCAACCTGAACTCCAGGAAGGTGTTATCGCGGACTAAGGATTCCGCCTTTGCCACCATCTCGGCGGCGTCAGAGCCGATCACTGCCACGCAGACCTTGGGCAGTCGTAGAGGCGCAAGTCGGGAAATTAAGCGGTTGGCGGTTGCAGTCATCGTTTCGGGTTGAGTCGGCGCGATATTACAGGCCCGTAATTGCATATGCAACAAGGGATTAACAATATTTTCGTGGTGAGAACTTTCTAACGTACCTGGCATGACACCGGCGTAACCTTGACCGGCCCTCCCGCGCTTGGTACTGTCCGGGCAGAAAGCCCTTAATTTGTTGCGTTTAGCGGCTAAGGGCCCAAGCCGGAGATTTCGGTTTCGATTCGGGGGTAACATGAAGAAACTAGGACTTTTGCTGTTGCTGGGTCTCGCCACGGTAGCATACGCCCAGCAAACAGAAACCGCTTCAGCGGACGGATCCCAAGGGACAATCGTGACCAGGGCCAATTTTCCCCTCGAGAGGGTGCAGGCTCCGACCTATGCCGACCTGTACTGCGCGGGCTTCATCAGCAAGCAACCTTTGCCGGATGCCAAATATGTCGCAGGAGGGCTGCAATCTCCCAATAACACCAAGTACGTCAACGGCGACATGATCTACCTCGCAGGTGGTGGCTATCAGGTGGGACAGCAGTTCACAATCCTGCGCGAACTGCGTGATGCCAACGAATACGAACTCTTTCCTGGCCAGAACGCCATAATGAAGTCGGTGGGCGAGCCTTACGGAGAATTGGCGCGGGTGCGCATCATCGACACGCGCCACAAGATGGCTATCGCGCAGATTGAGTTCAGCTGCGATCCCGTCAATCCCGGCGACTTCGCCGTACCCTTTGTCGAGAAGACTCCAGTTTCGTTTCATCCGCCCACGCGCTTCGACCGCTATCTGCCTGCCAATGGCAAACTCAGCGGTCGCATCGTGATGTCGCGCGACTTCGACTCCGTGCTGGGAACAGGCATGAAACTCTACATGAACGTAGGCTCTGACCAGGGCGTTAAAGTGGGCGACTACTTCCGGGCGGTTCGCTCCTACTCAGAAGACTTGAACGATCCCGTCGATTCGCTCTCGTTTAAGGCGTCGACCTCCGAGGATACCCAGAAGAAGCAGCCTTCGGTGAATCCACACATGTTCACCAAGACCGATGGTCCGACCATCATGGTGCAGGACCTGCCACGCCGCAGCGTAGGCGAGATTGTAGTGGTGGGCACCACAGCTACGACCTCGACCGGCATGGTTGTGTTCGCTTTGGAAGACGTCCACGTGGGCGACCAGGTGGAAGCGGACGACCAACAGCAATAAGTTTGCCCGCAACGCAGCAGTCCAGAACCGGGAAGGCCAAGGCCTCCCCGGTTTGTTTTTGTGGCGAGATATTGGCAGCCGCCCAGCTCGCCGGGCGGCAACAGGAGATTCACAGGGAGCGGGACTGGAAATTGGAGGCGGCGCGGGAACAGCGGAAGAATCGTCGCCAGCGGGTCGTGTGATAGATGAAACGGATTACTTCCGGTTGGCCGTCGATTCGCCCACAACCTTGTCCTTCGCTTCCCACAAACGCCATTTGAACGAAGCCTTTGGGGCGGACGCCCTTCGCGGCGTGGTGTCAGCAGTTGCGGTGCTAAGGGGATGCCCGATACGCAAACTAACTGAATCAGCTACGGCGAAATTTCGCTTCGAGAGGGATAGTCTTCAGGAGATGGCGACCGCAATTGCCCTATAATGCCGCCAGTCATTGTTCATATGGCAAGCCAAATCCCTCCGACTCCTGCGGCCTCAACCCCTATTAGGCGGAAACCATCTGAGAATTCATCACTCAACAAAATCTTCGTCGGTTCGAATGGCGTGCGATCCGGATGGAGAGTGCTGCTGTTTTACGCTCTACTTGCCACTCTCGTCTTCACTTTAGTCGTCGCAATTCGAGCAATAAAGCGCGCGCTCTCGGTGCCGCTTCAAGTCACGAGCATCGTCACTCCTGGCCGGGCTTTTTTGAACGAAGGGATTCTCCTATTTGCGGTGCTCTTCTCGGCCTTTGTCTTTGCACGATTCGAAAAGTGCGGCTTTGCCGATTACGGACTTCCCGTGCGAGGCGCGTTCATCGCAAGATTCCTGGAGGGGTTGCTTTGGGGCGTCGCGTTGATGAGCTTTGTGCTTCTGGTGTTGCGGGCGACGGGCAATTTCTATTTTGGATCAATTGCCCTTCGGCCAGAAAAGATTGCGGCATTCGCAATACTCTGGGCGGTGCTTTTCGTAATGGTAGGCGTGGCCGAAGGATTTGCCTTGAGCGGGTACCCTCTCTTCGCACTGGCGCGTGGACTCGGCTTCTGGCCAGCCGCCGCGTTGTTGGCTTTCCTCTTCGGGGCTCTTCATCTCGCCACCAATGCTGGGGAGAACTGGCTGGGTTCGTTGAGCCTAGTGATCGTGGGCCTACTGCTGGCTTTCACCATACAACGCACCGGCAATTTGTGGTTTGCCATCGGCATCCATGCGGCGTGGGATTGGGCGCAGAGTTTCCTGTACGGAGTCCCCGATAGCGGCGTCATCTTTACTGGACATTTGCTGAATCCATCATTCCACGGCTCAAAATGGATGACTGGCGGAACCGCTGGGCCCGAGGCTAGTATAGTCACGCTGCTCGGATACGTACTTGTGTTCGCGTTGGTACATTTTCGATTCCCCAAAGCGCGCCATTACAGCAGAAGGCTGAGCGCGGCTGATGGCAGTAGACCTTGATTTCGTCGCCGCAGGGGCGGGAATAGTGATCGCCCGAACAGCTTAAACAAATCCTGCCCCCCCATCATTGCCAGCCTCCAAATCAATCGTAAGTCACCCACTGGTGCGTCAGACATCTCAATTCCGCTTAGCTCCTGGCCCCACTCGTGGAACCTGAGGCCGCGGCAAACAGCGCAGCGTTACTCGCAAAAAAAGCGAACGACGGTGAAGACCCAGATGGCCGAATGAGACCTGCAGAAACAGAAAGCGCCTTCTCTCCATTTCAGGCTGAACCAACAGAGTGCCCTGATATGAACCGGGTCTATCAGCAGCCTGAGACGTAGCGGAGCTACGTCTCTACAGTCAGGAATCGACAGCTCATCGGCAGCTAGAGAGTTGTCCCGGCGCGCATCGACTGCACTGCGACTGTCCCTAGAACTAGCAGAGTCATCAGCGAAATCGTTCCCAGCGACGCGACGCAATAAATGCACCACACCCCCAGAATGTCTTTCTCGATATGCGCCAGGTAGAGCGAGAACGTCAAAGCGGCCAGTGCCAGCGGCAGCAACACCCGATAAGCGCGCTTCCACGCCAGCGCGCCCAGCAGAACATAGCCTGCGATGCCAATGACCGCCACGGGAATCCCGAACATGGTCGCAAACGGGCTCTTGTTCACGATTCCGCAATCCCACCGTTCGTTGATACTGCACGGCGAAGTGTCGGTGCGGTAATGTTCCCGCAACGCGAGAGAGGAAGCGGTGATCCCGATGACGGCCAACAGCAGCAACACATATCTCATGCTCACCTTCTTGGCAGGACATTCTAAACGGTAGGATGCATTGCGCTGGCAGCATCGCGGATCAGATCGGAGGGCTGCCAATCGTTGCCAGGGTACCACTTGAAAATGCGGCCATCCGGACCGATGACGGCCGTGCTCAGCGAGTGAGTGATCAAGCCACCCTCCTCCGCGACCGTCAGGCCAAAGAAGCTGGCGATACGGGGAAGCTGAGCGGCGCTGGGCGCGGCGAACTCCCAGTGATCGAAGAGCGCGGGCTGCTTAGTGCCGGAGCAGGCGTAGCCATACTGGCGAAGCACCGCCGGAGTGTCGTGCTTGGGATCGATACTGATGCTGAGCAGGCGAGTCTGGCGATAGAGCTCGGCGTTGCTGCGAAGGTCCCGGTTGATCTGGGCAAATTCGCCGCTGACGCGCGGACAATAGTCCGGGAAAGGGACACCGTGTGTAGATGAAAGTCACCAGCAGCGCCTTGCCCCGGTAGCGATCCAGAGAAATCTGCTTGCCGCTTTGGTTGATGAGCTTGAAATCCGGGACCGGCTCGTTGACTGCCGGAATGTGCAGCGCGGCGGTTGGCTTGGCAGGCGGCGCGGTTGCGTGCTCGGTAACCTTGACGTTCTCCAGCCAGTACTTGTCGCCCGAAACCACCACATCGGCGGTGATGGCATCCCCCGTCGATAGCTGATCCAGCAGGCTCACCGGCTGTACCGGGTAAGGCATCGTCATGGCGTCCATAAATCCGGGAATCGCCTCAGCATCGACACTCACCGAGCCTGCGGGTTTGTCCACCGAAACAACCCTCCCTTTGAGTTGGTATCGCTTGCCGGGGGCCTGAGCGCTGCTCGGGTTCGAGGCCGGTGCCGGCTTGTTGCAGGAGGCGGCAGACAACGCCAGCAGAAGGCAGCCGAGAAACAACGTGGTAGGTGAAAAAAAACGATTGGCGATCATTTCTGCTCCTTGCTAGAAGTGGAAGCGATACCGCAACTCCACGTAGATCTCCCGTGGATTATTCCAGTGAAATCCCCCAAAAGTCACGCTGTTGTCGATCAACAGATGGCGGTTGGTGACATTGATTGCATTGACAGAGGCGGAAAAACGCTCAAAGTCCTTTCCCAGGGAAAGATCGAAGGTGGTGTGCTGGGGCAGGTAATCCGGAGGCCCATCGCCGTTGGTGAATCCGGAGCCGTAATAAACATTCGTGGAAGCGTACGCGCGCCAGGGAAGCGTGACCGTGCCGCCTAGGTTCAGGGTATTGCGCTGGTCATGGTCGAGGGCCGACAAGCCTTCCGGCAGAGAAAAATCAGTTAAGCCGCCGCTGATCGTGCCGCCCGCCTGGGCTACCTGATTGGAGTAGGCCAAATGAAGCTGGGCGCGATGCGCAATCAGAGGCGAGCGCATGGTAAGCTCCCAGCCGCGAATTACCGCCCGTTCAATCGTCAACGGGAAAAAAACGTCAGATTCACCGACGTTATTGTGATCGAAGAAGTTGGTGGCCCGAGTCTTGAAATTGCTCACGTCAAAGGTCCACCCGCGAAATGGAATTGCCACCCCGAACTGATGTTCTTCATCCCGCTCTCCACGCAGCGGAATGAAGCCCAGATTCTGGCTATTGACAAAATCTAGCAGCGGACCCGACGCCGTGACCAGCGGCGGAGCCTGATAATAGTGCCCGTAGAAGCCCCGGAACACCCAATTGAGATGCGGAACGGTGACGGCAGCTCCAAACCGCGGGCTGATGGCATTCTCGGTGATGCCGCCCAAGAAGTGAGTAGGGCGCAGGCCCGCGATCAGCGTCAGCCAGGGCGTGACTTTGAATTTATCGTCGGCAAAAAAGGCCGCTACGCTGCCCGAAGTGGGTTCGCGGTCGCGGAAGTTGGGATTGCTCATATCGTTGAACAGCAACCCAAAGAGTTGGTCGTCATGCTGATGGAACCCATAGAAGCCGGCCTGGAAATTGTTCCTCCCTACGTTGGCGCTGAAGTTGATCTGGCCGCCGGCATACTGCGAAGTGCGCTCGTCGGTGGTGCTGACCGGAAAATCATTCGGCGAGCTTTCATAGTTGGCGCTGTTGAAGTGATAAAGCGGCGAGACGGTTAGCAGCATTCTGGGATTAAAGGTGTGTACCCAGGAAAAGTTCACCAGCGCATCGCCTTCATGCTGGCCGTCGCGCAGGCCGCTGCTGTCGAATTCCTGATTCTCGTCGGAGTCGGGATCGGGGTCGTAAGGAATCTGGTAGTAGTCCTTGCGCAAGGACGTCACCAGGCGCAATTGGTTGGTGGGGTTCAAGTTGAAAATCAGCGAGCCGAAGCCGCCGTAGCCATTCTCGGCGTCGTGGGTCACTTGCGGCGTGGGCGTCTGCAGGCCCAGGTCGCTGCGGTTCCCGTTCAGACTCACATAGTAGGCGAAGCGCTCGGTATGGCTGCCGAAGCTGAGCTGATCGTTGGTCTGGTAGAAATTCCCAAAGCTCGTAACCAATTCGGCTTCATTGTTGCGCTCGAACCCGGTACGCGGGACGACGTTAAAAACGCCGTAAGTGCGATCGCCGAACGTCCGCGCCATAGCTGCCGCGCTGGATCTCGACGTAGTCGGCATCCTTGGGATCGAACTGCGGCCCGATATTCGAGGCGATATTCGTGTTGGGGACGGGCACGCCGTCCACCAGCCAGCTTACCTGGTGCCCGCCGCGGATGTGCAACTGGTCGTGAGTCACGTAGGCGCCGGGAACGTAATCCGTAATCATGGCCAGGCTGTTGGTGCGGCTGGCGCCGGGCGTACGTGCGATCGCCTCGCGGTCCACCAGCGTGATGGGAGTGGCGGAGTCGGTCGCGACCGTTTCCGGCGCAGCTGAGACATTCACGGTTTCGCGCGATCCCGCCACATTCAGCGCAAGATGCAGAACCGGTTGGCTGTCGGATTGGATGGTGACATCCTGGGCCGCTTGATCGAAGCCTGGGCTGGCGGCGCTGACGGTGTACTCGCCAAGTGGCACCGGATTGAACGAGAATTCGCCGTTGCCGTCTGTATTCGTGCTCTTTCCCCAGTCGGAAGACTTGGATTTCAGCATAACCATCGCGCCCTTCACCGGGCGATGCTGCGGGTCGTGAACTATGCCGCGAACCGAACCAAATATGGTTGCGCTCGCCGTGCCTGCCAGCAAAAGCAGGCTGGCCAGAAATAAAAGATGAATGCTGCGCATGAAACCTCCAGAGTCGATTAATCCAACAGTGAGTCACGTAGCGGCTTCGGCAGGCGTCGGGGTTGGGGCTCTACGGATGAACTAATGGCGCGCCATCCCGAAAGCAGTTGGCAAATGCTGCCAATTTTGTGAAGCCGGCTTATAAACGATCAGGCTAGGAAGGACTGTGGAGGGCCACGCACGGAATGCGCGGTATTACGGTCTTTGCCACCGTAGAGGATGTTAGCTGCCAGCGGCAAGATCGTGAATGGCTGCGAGGCGCTTGAAGCGACCGCGGGAGCCAGATCGGCCCATTGCGAAACCGTTAGCGAGCAGCGGCAATCCTCATGGCAGCAGGCGGGAGCCTGCATTGCAGGCTCAGAAGAGACATGGCAATGCGCCGCCATCCGCCTGCAGCACTGGCGCGCACAGCATGCCATCGTCGGCGGAGCGGAGGCTGCCCACGCCGCCGGCGCAATTATGCTCACCAGCGAAAGAACCAGCAAAAATCTGGCAGTTAAACGGTACATAACGGTCTGCGAAAACCCGAACCTCGCATTAAGAACTGGCTCCGAGGATAAGCTACGCCGCACCGCGCGCGCAAGCGGATCACTCGTGCCAGAGGATTTGTTTTACAGGCCCTATTTCATCAGCACCCAGCGACCGCCATCAGTAAACAGGATGACCAGGTTCATCACTATGAACATGACCTCATAGTTCCAGCCGGAGCCTTTTTCGCCCCAGAAGCCCGTTTTCCACTCGACAATCTTCTTCTCGATCGCCCCGAACATGATCAGGATCAGCCCGATCGCGGCAAGCTGAGTCAGCACCCCGAAGACGAGTCCGAGGCTGCCCAGCACTTCGGCAAGGCCCAAGAAGATCGTAAAGCCCTTGCTCATCCCGATGCTTTTGCTGCGTTCGTCAGCTTTGGTGAGATGGCTCCAGCCGCTGGTGAAAAAGACCAGGCCGACCATGAGCCGGAGGAGCAGCAAGCCGAGATCGGTGAAGCGGGCGAGTTGAGGGAACATGGAGTCTCCACTTACAAACTGGCTTAGTCCAAGCTGGCAAAATCTACTCCCTGGGTTGGCCAGAACGCAACCGAGATGCGTTCTGAAGGACGAGGTTGGCTTCGCCCTCTCCTCCAACAGCCATTCTCTGCGTACTTCGCGGCCGTTCTCCGCGATCTCCGCGTCTTAAGGTTCTTGTCGGCAGGGTGCAAAACCGAACCTTAAAACGCATCTATGAAACCGTCGGCTGCGTCAAGTGCTTTTTTGCGCACACGTCAGCGTGCACTCGAGAAACGAGCGCCATTTCGCTCTATTAGAAAAGGTTTTGCCATCGTCAACCACCAGGCCCGGCTTGCTAATCGTGCGATCTGAACTTCTCGGTTCGACCTAAACATCTATCCGATCTCAACCTCAGACCATGATTACTCGTGCAAACTCCCTCCCTGGGGAGGGAGTGGGGCGCTGCCAATCAGAGAGTCGGTGCTCTACCACACACCATGCGATTTCTCGAGCTGCCCCACGTGCGAACCGAAGTGGGCCGCTGCCGGCTGCACCTCGGCCTTGCGCCACATCCAGTACAAATTCACCGCCAGCTTGCGCGCCATGGCGGCGATAGCAATGCTGCGTTGCCGCCGCATCGCCAGACGCACAAAACGCCGCCGCCATTCCGCGTCGCAGCGCACCGCCGCCTGCGCCGCTTCCACCAGCAAGTAGCGCAACAGCACATTGCCCTGCTTGCTCAGGTGTCCCAGCCGCTGCTTCCCGGCGCTGGAGTCTTCGCAGGGAATCAGTCCCAGGTAGCTGCCCACTTGCTTGCCACAGCGGAAACGTTGCGGCGTGCCCAGCACCAGCACGAAGGCCAGCCCCGTGATGGGACCGACTCCGGGATGCGTCATCAGCCGCTGCACCTCCGGCCGCCGCGCCGCTTCCTGCCTCAATCGCCTGGCTCAGTTCGGCGATCTGCGGCGTCAGTTTGATCCAGCATAGCCGCAACAGATCGTCGCGGCTTCTGCCGCCGCGCCGTCCACGGTGTCCCAGCGCGAAGGATTCCAACTGCTTCCGGCCTTCTTGGCTCCACAGCCGGTGCTGCCGCCCGCACCCCTTCGTTCAGCGCGATGGCCTGCAGTTGGTTCTTGACCCGCGTCCGCATCTGCACCAGCCGGTGCCGGTGCCACAGCAGCTGCCGCGCGTCCCGGTTCTCCGCGCTCGGCGCCCACAGCCGCGGAAAGCGCCCTTCCGCCAGCAGTTGCAGCAACAGCTGCGCATCCTGGCGGTCGGTCTTCTGCTTGCGCACTCGCTGACTCGCAATCTTGGCGGGATTGCCGATCCACAACTCCATCTCCAACTCCGCCAGCAAGCGCTCGAACCAACGGGTGTGCCCGGTAGCTTCGATCCCCACTCGCACCGGCACGCCGCGCTGCTTCAGCTCGCGGTAGAACCTCTCGGCTTCGCCGCTGCCGTGCTCCAGCCGCCGCTCGCCGCACTCTCCGCTCTCGGTGTCCAACCAGGCTATTTGCTGCATGCTCGGGTGATAATCACATCCTATAATCAGCATGTCCGGCTCCTTTCTCCCGAGCCTTGGTGGTTGACTACCTCCCAAGTCTACTCAGGTCTGAGGAGCCGACGGTTTCATGAAATCAGAGACCGCGGAGAACGGCGGCAGAGTGCGCAGAGAAGAGCAACTGATTGCCGGCCCGATTTAACGTGATTCGATTGACGCGTCTTTGGCGGGCCGCGTCTTAACTGCTGCGAGCCGGTGTCTTCGCGAACTTTGCGGGTTTTCTTTGCGAACTTTGCGGTTAAGAACTCTTCCCTCTATTCAACTAATCAAAGTCTCCAACCGCCAAGTTCGCAAAGAGACACCGCAAAGGGTGCAAAGCTTACTAGATCTCCCAGACTATGGCGCCCCGATTCCTTGAGCACCCTTTTTCCGCTGTGGTAGCATCCTTGGCTTTGGCAGGTGCTTGGACTTCGGCGATGTCTGGCTTCCTTCTTTCCGAGGGACTGCCGGAGAACCGGCCCTTTCCCGGTTAGAAGGAGCGAACCCTTGAAAGTTTACGAAGGCGCGAATATCCGCAACGTCGCAGTGGTAGGACACGGACATGCCGGCAAGACTTCTCTGGTCTCGGCCATGCTCTACACAGCCGGCGCGACCCAGCGCTTCGGCCATGTAGATGACGGCACCGCCACTACCGACTACGACGATGAAGAGATCGCGCGCAAGATGTCGATCGGCAGCGGATTGGCCTACGTGGAATGGGGCAAGACCAAGATCAACGTCGTGGACACGCCCGGCTTCAACATGTTCGTGCATGAAGCCAAGCTGGTGTTGCCGGTGGTCGATGCCGCCATCGTGGTGGTGGATGGCGTGGCCGGTGTGGAGGTCGTCACCGAGCGGGTGTGGAGTTACTGCGAAGAATACAAGACGCCGCGGCTGATCGTAGCCAGCCGCATGGATCGCGAACGCGCCGACGCGGGGCGGGTGCTGGAATCTCTGACCAACGCTTTTGGCCGCACTGTGATTCCTCTCGAGCTGCCCATCGGCAGCGAGAAGAACCTGCGCGGCGTTGTGGACCTGGTCAACATGAAGGCCTACACCTACGAGCTTGGCGGAAATGGCAAAGGCAAAGAAGGCGAAATTCCCGCCGACTTGAAAGCCGCCGCCCAGGAAGCCCACGAAAAGCTGGTGGAGATGGTCGCCGAAGGCAATGACGCGCTGATGGAGGAATTTTTCGAGAAGGGCACGATCCCCGAAGAGCACCTGATTCCCGCACTGCATGACGCCATCCGCGAGGACCGCATCTTCCCCGTGATCTTCGGCTCGGGCCTGGGCAATATCGGAGCTGACCGGGTGATGGACTTCATCGTGGACTTCACGCCTGCGCCTTCGGAGCATGAGTGGGTGCAAGGCGAACCGGCTGCTTCCGGCAATGGCGACGCGCCCAAGCGGCACGAGACAGATGCCGAACCGGTATCGCTGTATGTGTTCAAGACAGTCTCCGATCCATTCTCTGGAAGGATTTCCTACTTCAAGGTTTTTTCCGGCGTCCTCAAGAACGACGCCACGGTCGTGAACTTCGGCCGCGGCTCACAGGAGAAGCTGGCACATATCTCCATCATGCAGGGAAAGACCACCGCGCCGGTCAACGAGTTGCACGCCGGCGACATCGGCGCCGTAGCCAAACTGAAAGAAACCCTTACCGGCGATACGCTTGGCGATAAGAGCGCCCCCATTCAATATCCCAAGGTGAAGCTGCCGGAGCCGGCCATCACCTTTGCCATCGAACCCAAGAGCCGCGGCGACGAGGACAAGCTTGGCCCCGGCCTGCATCGGCTGATGGAGGAGGACGCGATGCTGCGCTTCTTCCGTGATCCGCAAACTCAGGAGTTCCTGATCGCCGGCACCGGGCAGCAGCACATTGAGGTAGTCGTCTCCAAACTGAAGAAGCGCTACCACGCCGAGGTGAACCTGAAAGCGCCTAAGGTTCCCTACCGGGAAACCATTCGCGGCAAAGCCGATGTGCAGGGGCGCCACAAGAAACAGACCGGAGGCCACGGCCAGTACGGCGACTGCAAAATCAAGATGGAACCCTTGCCGCACGGTGGAGGCTTTGAGTTCGTCAACGACATTTTTGGCGGAGCCATCCCCAAGAACTACATTGCGCCGGTGGAAAAGGGCATCAAAGACGCTGCCGCCCGCGGTTTCCTGGCGGGATTCCCCGTGGTGGACTTCAGAGTGACGCTCTATGACGGGTCGTATCACGACGTGGATTCGAACGACATGTCATTCCAGATGGCCGGCCGCATCGCCTTCAAGAAGGCCATGGAAGCGGCGAAGCCGACGCTGCTCGAGCCCATCATGGCTGCCGAAATCACTGTGCCGGACGAGTTCGCCGGCTCGATCATGGGCGACCTGAACAGCCGCCGCGGCCGCATCCAGGGCATGGACAACAAGGGCGGCAATACGGTGGTGAAGGCCGAAGTCCCCATGTCCGAAATGCTGACCTACGGCGCCGACCTAACCTCGATGACTCAAGGCCGCGGCAGCTTCAACATGGAAATGCATCACTACGACATCGTGCCCGCACAGCTGCAGGAGAAGATCATTGAGAAGGCCAAGGCGGAGCGGGGTGAGGTGAAGGAAGAGGAGGAGTAGGGGGATATTTTCGAGATGGAATACTATGCGATCAAGGTCCACTATTTCGATGCTTCCGCGCTTGTGAAACTCGTCGCAGATGACGTGGACGAAGAGCCGGGGAGAAGTGCTTTAAGGAAATATCATCGTGAGCACGCGCACCCCGGCTATACGACGTCGTTCTGCATCGCCGAAACCTTCGGGGCCTTCAAACTCAAATTTCTGCGGAAGAAGATTTCCGAGAAGGAATACTTAGCATATGTTAGGAATTTCATTCGAGTTACTGGGAACACCTTTCAGGTAGACGAAGTGCCAATTCTGTCGCCTGTTGTGAGCAGCGAGGCTGAGCGGCTGGTCGCGAGATACAAAATTGATTTCGTCGACTGCTTTCAAATTGTGACCATCATGCGAGGGCGTTTTCGAATATTTGTCGGGGAGTCTCAGTCGATTCTTGTAACGGCAGACCACGAATTAGCGAAGGCGGCTCGCTCGGAAGGGGCGCGGGTCTGGGAATGTACCATCGAACCGGCGCCTACTTAGGAATCTAGAACCGGCCTTGCGGCCGTTTCCCCATCAATCCCCAGCTATAATTGATTTAGCATATGCCTGAACTTCTTCAAGATCGTATTGTCCGAGACCGCCAAATCTGCGGTGGCCAACCCGTGTTCAAAGGGACTCGCGTCACCCTCCGTACTGTACTCGCCAGTCTTGCCGCTGGGGATAGCACCGAGACAATTCTCGCGGATTTCCCTAGCCTGACGCCTGAGGATGTCCAAGCGGCAATCGCGTTTGCCGCCGCCTCCGCCGAGGAGGATCTGCCTGTTCCGGCTACGCCCGATTTGCGATGAAGATCAGGCTGGATGAGAACCTGCCTCATTCTTTGTCGTTCCTCTTGAAGCAACTTGGTCACGACGCCAGCACGGCGAACGATGAGGGCCTCACAGGATGCGCTGATCATCGAATTTGGGAAGCTGCGCAGCGCGAAGCACGCTTTTTGATTACACAGGATTTGGACTTTTCGGACACGCGTCGATTCGCTCCCGGAATGCACCATGGGATTCTTCTCGTCCGATTGCACTCGCCGAGCCGGCAGAATCTAACCAATCGGGTCGAACACATTTTCCGCAGCGAGAGAGTCGAAACATGGATGGGGTGTTTTGTCGTGGCAAGCGAGCGCAAAATCAGAGTACAAAAACCTCCGCATCCGCAAGTCCACTAGCTAGGCCGCGATCTTCAGTCCTCCCTCCTCCGCCGATCTCCGGCTCTCGTCGAATACGTTTTATCCTAGCGAGACGACGCCGACTGAACTCTCGATTGCACGATCCAACCAAATATCTGAATTTTCATTCGTAACTTTTCCCTCTCCCAGCCGTTATCCTTACTGACGGCGTACACCCGGGGAGAACCGGTTGAAGGCTCTCAACAAAGAAGGGCACCCTGAAGCGGATGAGCGGCTTCTGGTGGAGGCGGCGCAGCGTGATCCGCGCCGGTTTGCGGAGCTCTATGAGCTTCACTTCCACCGGGTGTACGCCTATGTAGTGAAGCGGGTGCAGAGCCGCGAAGAGGCCGAGGACCTGACCTCCGACGTATTTCACCAGGCGCTGGTCAAGATCAAGAGCTTCGAGTGGCGCGGGGCGCCGTTTTCGGCGTGGCTCATTCGCATCGCGGCCAATACCCTGGCGGATCGCTGGAAGCGGCTGGGGCGTGAGAACAAGGGTCCATTGCCCGACGATCTTGAAGATGTCAATGCGAAAGATGTTGAGCGGCACACGGTGCTTGCTCAGTTGGTGGGGAGCCTTCCGGCCGATCAACGGCGCGTCGTCGTCATGCGTTTCGTCGAGCAGAAGAGCATTCGGGAGATCGCCCAGGAGATCGGCCGTACTGAGGGAGCCGTAAAGCAGCTTCAATTTCGCGCTCTGGAAAAGCTGCGGGCGCAGATGGAGGTTGCCCATGCCTAAACGCTCATCGCCGGGGAAGCCCGAGTTCGAACTGCTTGACCGGGCAATTGAAACGATGTTGCGGTCCAGCGCCGAACCGCAAACAGTAAGCCCGAGCCTTGCGCCGTTGGTGCGAATCGCGGCCGCGTTGCGCGCTCTGCCGCGCGAGAGTTTCAAGGCAAGTTTGAAAGCTGAATTGGAAAGGAGCACTTCGATGGCAACCGAACCGGCTACGGCAGTTCGCATTTCCGCCGCCCCCAGGATGGCGTTCCAGAACGCAGCCAAAGCAATCGACTTTTACAAAAGCGCATTCGGCGCGCGAGAAAAAATGCGTTTTGAGGTGGGCGGAGGAATCGCGCACGCCGAAATCATGATCGGGGAGTCGAGCATTATGCTCTGCGAGGAGTGGCCGGAAGGCGGCCGTTACAGCGCCGAGACTCTGGGGAAGTCGCCCGTCAGCATCTCTCTCGATGTTCCCGATGTGGACGCCTTCGTCCAACATGCAGTTTCTGCCGGAGCCAAGCTGGTCTTGCCTCCAAAGGATCAGTTTTATGGACGCCGCGACGCCACCTTGCTCGATCCCTTCGGATACACCTGGAGTGCGTCCACCGTGAAAGAAGACATGCCGGTCGAAGAGATGCACCGCCGCTTCCGTGCGGTGCAAGGCGGGCAAAAGCCGGAGGAGAGGCCGGCAAGTCCGCCAGCGGGCTTCCGCGCCGTCACGCCGTACCTGATCGCGCAGGACGGGGCGGCTCTGATCGACTTCGTGAAAGAAGCGTTTGGAGCTGAGGAACTCCACCGCAGCATCGGCCCAGCAGGCGGCATCCACACCGAGGTTCGAATCGGCGACTCCAGGCTGATGATTGGCGGAGGCATTCCCGGCCGCGAATTCAAGTCGTCGCCCAAAACCCACGGGCTGCACGTGTACGTGGAAGATGCCGACGCCGTCTATCAACGGGCACTCGACGCAGGCGCCACACCAATTCAAGCGCCGGCGGATCAGGAATACGGCGAGCGCAGCGGTAGCGTTAAGGATGCCGTCGGCAACCACTGGTATATCGCAACCGGCAAGGGCGGCACGTACATTCCCGAAGGCCTGAACAACGTGAACGCGTATCTGCATCCGCTGCGAGCGGAGCCGGTAATAGGCTTTCTAAAGCGTGCGTTCGGGGCGCTCGAGATTGCTAAGTACGCGGGGCCCAATGGGGTGATTCATCACGCTGCAATCCGTATTGGCGACTCCGTCGTGGAAATGGGCGAGGCCCATGGGCCCTATCAGCCGCAGCTGACGATGTTCTATTTATATGTCCCTGACGTGGACTCCGTATATCATCGAGCCATCGCTGCGGGCGGTACATCAATATCAGCTCCTCAGGACCAGCCCTACGGCGACCGCAACGCCGGAGTGAAGGACCCATTCGGCAACGAGTGGTATGTTGCAACTCCGCTGACGAAGTAATGTGGCTGCTGCGCCTCGCCAGACCGCACAAACCAGCGAGAGCAAGGTGGCACATTATGTGGCACTAAAAAGGGCAATGTTGGACGGACAGCCGAGGCAGGTGTCCGCACTTTCTTCGATTCATGCTGAGCAGACTTCGATGTCGGTCAGCGTGAAGGCCGTGCCTTTGGCGAGCAATGCTTCGTTCGCAAATTTCGCCAACGCATAGGCGAAGCAATCTCCGAAGTTGAGAGCGGCTGGATGACGGCCCTTCCCGTACTTGCGCCAAGCAGTACGCGCGATCTCCACTTGCTCGGCGTCTACCGGCGCGATTTGCAGGCCGGCCCGAACCACAAAGAGGTCGAACTCCCTGCCGGCGGCTTCGCCACGGCGAGCTTCCAGCACAATGCCGGTCTCGAGCGCGTTGGCTGCGGAGATGAACCGCGTGTCCGCCTGCAGGATCAGGTTCAGGAAAGGCTTGCGTTCGGGTTCGGCAAGGAAGATGGCGAGCAGTGCGGAAGTGTCGATCACCATCGTCGTTATCCGGTTATCGCGGCATTCCGTGCTGGTCGTAGCCCAGGATTTCGTCCGCTGGCCGCGAGTCGAGCGTGGGAAGCTGGTCGACGCGGCGCAGCAAATCGTCAAGCTGGCCTGCCACGATTCGGCTGCGGCGCTTCGCCTTCAGCCGCTCCAGGCGCTCCGCAAGCGCTTTCTGGATCGCTTCGGTCAGAGACTCTCCGGTTTCACTCGCCAGTTGGCGCGCGAGTCGTTCGGTGTCGTCATTCTTGATGCTAAGGGGCATAGTATAGTTATATATAACTTTGGGTATAATTATATATCACTAGCGAATTGTTTTGGCAATAATTTACTTGACAGTGATTTGTCAAATCAGTTATTGCCATTGTTTTGTGTACCTTACCGGAGATAGGTTGGCGCCCCCTTCAGTTGCTCCAAGGATTTCTACAAGGTCTTTAACCCCTCCGCCTTGGCTAATTTCCCCTGCCGCTCATCGAAAGTCCAGAAGTGCTCTGCTTTGAGTTCCAGTGCGCAAGCGACGTGCAGGCTGTCCAAGGTCCGCATGCCAAATTTCGCACCGTGGCGGCGAGCGAGATCTGCGGAGAGATCAAAGGCGTGCTCCGGAAGCGCGACCCCCAGCCACAGTCCGGAGGATTTGTCAGCCTCAAGCTGTCCATGCAGTTGTTGCGCTGCCGAGGAAGACAAGACTTTGCGGAAGATGTGCTGCCCCAGGGCGTGCGTCCATTCAGCGTGGTGAAGGGGAGTGAACCACATTCGTCCGGCGGATAGAACGCGATGCCGGGAGTCAGGCGAGTGCCGGTCGGTCACATACAAAGACACCAGAAAACTCGAGTCCACATAAACCGTCAATAACGGCCTCGCTCCTCAATCACCAGATCGGCTCCGGGCAAAACGCGATTGCGAAAAATCTTTTTGGCGCGCGCCGCGAAGTCAGGGCATTGGACGGGACGCTCCTCCTGCTTCTCCGGAACGATGCGGGCAATGAGGCGGTCCCGCTCCCGCAGCTCTACGGTGTTCCCTGCGCGCAGCCATGCCTTGAGACGGCGGGTATCGCGAAGCTGGCGAATATTCACGGAAGGCATGTCGCAATGTGACACATCATGTGGCACAATGTCAAGAGCCCCCCACTATAGCAAGGACTCCAGGAAGAATTTTCGGATGCCCTGTCTTCGCCGTCGCGATCACGCTGCTGGTAGTCTCTAAGCGCCAGCTTTGTGGCAGCCGAACCTCTAGATGGGAGCACCTCAGCGATTTTTCCTCGTAATGGCGGGAAGGGCGACGCCTAATGATGCAGGCCACCCATCACGAGTTCCGCCTTTCGCTTTAGGAGTCGTCGGTCTTGCGATCTCGCTGAACATCCTGTGGTTCTCCGCCGGACTGGTGGCCTTGCCGTTGCTGAGTTGGCTGGCCGGTTGGGCGTTGGGCAAGCGCAAGAGTTCGGTCATCTCTGCATCCGGATAGTAATCGACAGCACGCCAACAAAATCCACTCCGTCTCCGTCGCCCGCGAGTGTAAGAATCGCAGAGCAGGGACGGATGCCCCCTTGATCGCGGCTGCCGGGGGGGTGGGGGTCACCAAAGTAGGCATCTGGCGCGGATTTCCACAGTTGACATGGCAGAACGACGGGCGCTAAATAAGTTTACCGGGTTTCCAACTCAGCGAGTGCTCTCTACCGCGTGCGCGCTGGAGACAAAAGAAACCTGCCAGGAGACGAGATGAACAAAGCCGATCTGATTAATCGGATTGCAGCCGGCAGCCGGATCAGCAAGTCGCAAGCTGGGACTGCCATCGATACCGCAGTGGATAGCATCACCGCTGCCCTCAAGAAAGGAGACCGGGTCGCGCTGATTGGATTTGGCACTTTCTCGATCTCGCAAAGAAAGGCCCGCAACGGGCGTAACCCGCAGACCGGCGCCACCATCAAAATTGCCGCTCGCCGGGTCGCAAAGTTCTCCGCTGGCGCCGAACTCAAGAAGGCGGTCAACCGCGGTAAGTAGGGACCAGGTTTCTGTCACGGACGGCAGGGGGTCGGCCCTGCCGTTTTTTGTTTTGTAAGGATGACCTTTGTAATGCCGCCGAGCCGATGCAATTACCTAAAATAGTCAGCGATGGGACCGACATTAGACCGAGTTTTCGTTGGCGTCGTCTTGGGCGGATTACTTGCCTGGGTAGTATGGGGATGGGCAAGCTGGGTGCGTAGTCGTCCAAGAAGTCTGAGCATCGGCATGATGTGCTCGGTTATGGGATTCGCCCTTGCCTCACTATCGGCCTCGCTCGAGATCGGCGCGGGGCTGTATGCGCAATTCACGGACGGGTTTCCGTTCATGGATCCGACTCTTCTTCGCATTTATCGCTGGGGTTTTGGCCTGGCGTTATTGGGTCTGGTTTGCGGGCTATTCGGCGGGGGCAGCAAGAGTCCGCTTCGCTGGAAAGCTCCCGCACTATCTGCTGTGCTTTTGCTGCTCTGGTTGGCCCACGGAATGGCGGAGTGATCGTTTTTTTCGGCGGGATGCCAAGGTTGCTGAATCCAACGTCCCTCCGCTAGAATCAAATGGTTCGCGACAAGATTTGGAGACCCCATGAAGACAGCCATCCATCCCGCTTACAACGAAATCCGCGTCATGTGCGCGTGCGGCAACAGCTTTGCCACCCGCTCGACTCATCGTGGCGATATCCACGTAGAAATCTGCTCCAGTTGCCATCCGTTCTTTACCGGCAAGCAGAAGCTGATGGATACCGCTGGCCGCGTGGAGCGCTTCCGCCGCAAGTATGCCAAGGTTGAGCCTAAAGTGGAGACGGCGAAGAAGTAACTGCGGATTTCCGGTGAGTTTAAGCCCTCGCTGCGGCGGGGGCTTTGTTTTGCGTGGACCGGTAGAATAGACCTGTGAGGAAATCCTGGGACATTTCGGTGGTGACCGCTGGCACGGGCGGGGGCGCCCGCGCCACACGGGCTGTGCCTGCGCACGTCTCGATCGGTGGCGTCGAGATTGCTCCCGCTACCGTGCTCGCGCCTATGGCTGGAGTGACCGACACCGTCTTCCGCCGTTTCATCCGCAACCTCGGCGGATGCGGGCTGATCATGACCGAGTTCACCTCGGCCGATGGCGTCCTGCGCAAGAAAGATCAGAAGGCGAAGCGCTATCTCCATTTCTACGAGGACGAACATCCCATCTCGGCGCAGCTTTTCGGTAGCGATCCTAACGTGATGGCCGAAGCCGCCCGCATGGTGGAAGGTCTTGGTTTTGATCTGATCGATTTGAATCTCGGTTGCCCTGCGAAGAAGGTGGTCAAGTGCAACGGCGGCTCCGGCTTGCTGCGCGACCTCCCGGCCATTGGGAAGATATTCGAGGCAGTTCGCGCGGCGGTGACCATCCCCTTCACCGTGAAGTTCCGCGCCGGATGGAACGACGAAGAAATTGTCTGCGTGGAGCTGGCGCGCATGGCGGAAAGCTGCGGCCTATGCGCAGTCGCTTTACATGCCCGTACCCGCGAGCAGGGCTATAGCGGACAAGCCCGCTGGGAGTGGATCGCCGCAATCAAGCAAGCCGTGAAGATTCCCGTGATCGGCAATGGCGACATCCGCACGCCCGAAGACGCCTGCGCCATGGTTTCGCAGACCGGATGCGATGCCGTCATGATTGGGCGCACCGCGCCATCGAATCCGTGGATCTTCCGGCAAATCGCGCAGTATTGCGCGGCAAAGGCAAGCGAAGGAATGACAAGGGAAGGGCACGACTTCAGTCGTGCCGAGACCGGCCGGCCTCGGTCGGCTAAAGCCCTCTCTCTGCATGCGCCTAACGGCATGGCTGAAGCCGTGCCCTTCCCATCCGTGCCCTTTTTTGAAGTTTCATCCGGGGGAAAGCTCTACGACGAGCCCACCGAGGCCGATCGCTACCAGATGATTCGCACCTACTTCCGGATGCTGATCGAGGAAGAACTGCCGGATGCCGTAGGCAAGATGAAGCAGTTCGCCTCCTGGTTCACGCACGGAGTACCGGGCGGGGCCGCGCTGCGTAAGGCGATCTACGAATCGAAGAGCGCGCCCGAGATTTTGTCCAATGTGGAGGAGTTCTTCGAAAGCCGCCTCCAAACGGTCCCTGCGCTGTAACTGTCATAATTCGTGGAGCGACGGGCGTCCTCGGCCGTCAGACCACGGACCTGTGCCTTGACGGGCGAGGAGGACGCCCGTCGCTCCATCGCGCTTAGTCACGACCTCATCACTGCGATTTCGCCGCCATTTTCCCCTTCTCATCCCGCTCGACATACGCCCACGGCACTTCCGGATCATGCGTAAACACCGTTAGCCACTTCTCTGGAATCGCCTGCGCATAGTATCGCTTGCGGCTTTCAATCGTTTGCAGGGGATACAAATCGAATGCCATCACCCAGTTCAGATCGAGATGTGCGCTGGTGGGAATCAGGTCCGAGATGTAGCAGGCCGTCTGCCCCTGGCTGCTAACCACTACAGCCTGCATATCCCGGGTATGGCCGGGCAACACCGAGACCGCAACTCCCGGCACAATGTCCTGGTCCCCGCTCAACAGCTTCATTTGCCCGCGCTCCACCAGGGGATCGTAATTCTCAGTCATATAGCTCACCCCATCGCGCTGGTTCTCGTGGGCATGTTCCCACTCACCCTTCTGCACGTAGTACGCCGCTTTGGGAAACGTCGGGACAATCTTGCCTTCGTGGCGCACCGTATTCCACCCGCAATGATCGAAGTGAAGATGCGTATTGATGACCACGTCGACATCCTCCGGCGCGACCCCTGCCGCAGCCAGGTTCCGCAGCAACTGCGCGGGCTGTCCATAAATCTGCGCCATTCTCTCCGGCAGCTTGTTGCCGATCCCGGTTTCGACCACGACGGTGTGCTTCCCCGTCCGTATCACCAGGGAATTTAACCCCGCCGGCACCAGGTTCTGGTCGTCAACTTTGACTTTCTTGGACCACAGCGCCTTTGGTACCACCCCGAAAAAAGCTCCGCCGTCGAGCGGGTAGGTGCCGTCCGAAACCGCGGTCAGTTCGAAATCTCCCAGATTGATGCGATGCATATCAGACCCGGCACGATCTTAAGGGTGGGATGAGAAAGCAGTCAAAGCGCGCGCAGATATTCTCCTCGCCCTCTGCGGAAGTTCTCCGCGAACTCCGCGATTTTAAGATCCTCGCAGGTCCTGCAATGCATGGCCGCAGGCATAGTCAACCGCCAAGGCACAAACCACTAAGGACACGAAGTTTCACGAAGGCCTTGGTTGGCAAGGCTTTCCTTCGTATACCTTGGGGTCCCTCGTGGTTAAAGCCTTCTCTGGAAGCAGAGAACCCTCGCCTGCCATGTTAAAATCATGTCTAGCGCCAGTTCCCATGCTCCCTGACGTACAAAACCTGATCGAGTTGCAAAAAGCCGACCGGGAGATTCTTCGGCTCAAAGAGGAAATCGCCGCCTTGCCCAAGCGGGTGGCGGCGATCGAGGACCGGCTCTCGGCAACCAAGGCCGTCCTCGAGAAAGCCAAAACCGCCGTCAAAGCCGACGAAGCCGCCCGCCGCAAATACGAAACCGCCATCCAGGACCTGCAGCAGAAAATTTCCAAGTATCGCGACCAGTCGCTCGAGGTCAAAACTAACGAGCAGTACAAGGCGCTGCTGCACGAGATTCAGTTCGCCGAGCAGGAAATCCGTGGCAACGAAGACAAGATTCTGGAGTTGATGGTCAACGCCGAAGCCCGCGAGAAAGACGTCAAAGCCGCCGAGGCTGAACTGAAAGCCGAGATGGCTGAGATCGAAAAAGAAAAGATCAGCGCCCGCGAGCGCACGGCCGAAGACGAAAAGTTGCTGGCCGAGTGGAATGCCAAGCGTGAAACGGCATGCGCCGCAGTGAATCCCGATCTGCTGCGCCACTACGAGCGTATTGCCAAACATCGCAAGACCGGGCTCTCCGAGGTGCGCGACCATAAATGCATGGCCTGCCAGGTGATGTTGCGGCCGCAGACTTACAACGAAGTGCGCAGCGGACAGATCGTGGTTTGCGAATCCTGCCAGCGCATTCTGTATTTCGATCCCGCTAACGGCGTGGCCGAGGAGCGCCCCAGCCTGACAGCCAAGCGCCGGGTGCGCGCCAAAGCTCACATTGATCGGGCCTGGATTTACCGGTCTGATTTCGGTGACATCGGCGAAGTCTTCATCGCCTTCGCCAACGCCAATGGCAGCGCCAGCCGCCGCGTTTACGACGCCCACACCGGCCGCCAGATCGGCGAGACACAGTACGCGGGCGGCGACTTCACCACCGCTTACACTGGCGACCTCCGTTCCGGCATTCAGTTGCGAAGCGGCCTCGACGAGCAGCAACTGGAAGAATGGGCTGCCGAATTGCCCATGACCATCCTCGACGAACTCCACGGCGACCTCAAAGCCGCCCGCGAAGAACCCACGCCGGAAACCCGCACCGAGCATCCCGCCGCAAGCTAGCGTCCTGAGGGTAATGTCCGGTTGCCAAAGGGGGCGGTTCGTATCAGGGCATCGGCTTCAGCCGTGCCGTCGTTGCCGGCGAATCCCGATCTCTCGCGCCCATAGGGCGCAACTGTGACGGCAATACCGTGAGCCTGGAATGGCGCATCGGCGGAGCGGAAAATCAGAGTCTCCCCAGTCATCACCGACTTACTCTTCCGTCAAGACGCTTGCCTGCTGGATGCCAGTCGCGATTTCCGGAAGAATTCCCAGGCGGACATAAATCGGCCGCAGCAACGGCCGCAGAGACGGCAGTTGTCCTGCGAACCATGCCGCTCCGGCCACGCAACACGCGCCCCCAATCATTACGGTGCGAGGAGCGCCGATCCGGCTCGCCAGAAAGCCGGACAATAGGCTCCCGAAGGGCATCATGCCCATAATCGCCATGGAATAGAAGCTCATCACGCGTCCGCGTTTATCGTCGTCCACGATGGTCTGCAGAATCGTGTTGCTGGCCGCCATCTGCTGCATCATGCCGGCGCCCGCGACCAGCAATAGAATCATGGAGAGCCACAGCGCTTTCGAAAAGGAGAAAGTGATCAATCCCGCTCCAAACATCGCCGCCGACACAGCGACCACGCGCCCCAGGCCCAGCACGCTGCGCCGCGAGGCCAAATAGGCCGCGGAAATGAGCGCGCCCACGCCAACGCTGGCCATCAGGAATCCCAGAGTGTGCGGCCCGCCGTGCAGAACTTTGCCGGCGAAGATAGGCATCAGCACGGTGAAAGGCATTCCCATGAGGCTGACGAAAATCAGCAGCAGCAGAATCGAACGCACGGGAGCGAAATCCAACACATAGCGCCAGCCTTCGTGCAATTGTTCGAGAACTGCCCGCCGTTGGGGCATGGAGGGAGCGGCAATTGTCATGAGGAGCAGCGACACAATGACCGCGATGTAACTCACGCCGTCAATCAGGTAGCAGTAACCTTCGCCGACGGCCGCAATCACCACTCCCGCGATCGACGGCCCCAGCAGCCGCGCCAGGTTGACCATGGACGAATTCAGGGCGATCGCGCTGCTGAGGTCTTCGCGCCTGCTGATCATCTCCACTACAAAGGATTGCCGCGCCGGCATGTCGAACGCGTTGATGAAGCCCTGAGCCAGGCTAAGCCAGAAAATTTCGCGGATGGTGATCACTTTGCCCAAAGTCAATCCCGCCAGCGCGAAGGATTGCAGCATGGCGAGAATTTGCGTCACCACCAGGGTGCGATGACGGTGCCAGCGATCGATCCAGACGCCGGCAAATGGCGCCATCACGAAGACCGGAATTTGGCCGGCGAAGCCGACCAGCCCCAGGAGCCAGGCTGAGCCGGTCAGGCGGTAAACCAGCCAGGCGGTGGCGATGCGCGTCATCCAGGTGCCGACGAGCGAGATGCTCTGGCCGCTGAAGAATAGCCGGTAATTCCGGTGGGCGAGGGCGCGCACCGCGAATTTCCACACACTCGGCTGGCTGTCCGTAGCGGGCTTGGCCGCCTGGGAGTTTCCTTCACGCCCGATTCTCTTCAGTTCCGTTTCTCCATTCTGAAATCGGAGCAAGTTCTTTTGATGCTATAGAGTGGTTGGTGGACGCGGGGCGCGCGCACTCGCATTGTCTTGGCAGGTTGCGTCTGTATCATGGGATGCCATGAGTCAGGATTCGTACGCGACCTCCGCGAAATACTACGATGCGGCCTACGCCGCAAAAGCCGATCTGGTTGATATCCCTTTCTATGTTGATCTGGCGACAAAAATCGGCGGTACGGCGCTGGAATTAGGTTGCGGCACCGGCCGCGTGTTGCTGCCCATAGCGCGTGCGGGCGTCACGATTCGAGGAGTGGACAACTCCCCGCCCATGCTCCAGGTTCTGCGAACCTATCTTGAGCAGGAAGCGCCCGAAGTGCGGAACCGCGTCTCGATTTCCGAAGGCGATATGCGGAGCCTCCGTCTCGATCAGAAATTTCCTCTGATCATTATCCCATTCCGCCCCCTGCAGCACATGTACACGGTGGAAGATCAGGTAAAGGCGCTCCAGACCGCCGCTTTTCATCTGCAGGACGATGGCATTCTGGCGTTTGATGTCTTCTATCCGAAGTTTGAAAGACTGGTCGGGGGGATGGGCAAAGAATTTCTGGAACTGGAGTGGCCGTCGCGCTCCAATCCGGCCAGGATAATGCAGCGATACTTTCTGAAAGAATCTGTCGATACAGTCCATCAGACGCTAACCGCAACATTCCTGTTTCGTACTTACGAGGGAGAGATGCTGATCGGAGAAGAACGCGAGCCGCTGAAAATGTCCTATTACACATACCCCCACATGCGGGCTCTGTTTTTGTTAGCCGGCTTGGAGGTCGTGGAGGAGTACGGCTCGTTCGCCAAGGCACCGCTGGATAATAACGCCACGGATATGATCTTCCTGCTGAAACCGTCCCGGTAAGGGCCGGTATCTCGCCTGCCCTATGGCAAATTGCAGGCCACTACGAACCTTGAGGGTATAAACTCTCTTGACTCTTATGCCGCAGTGTCCGCCGTCACCGCAACGTCCGCTCGGGGTCACGCTTGTCGCATTTCTCTTGACGCTTTTAGGGGTTTTGCTGATCGGCCTCACCTTGGCCAGAATGTTCTCTCCCGGATTCTTGGTGCCGATCCGGCATGTGGCCCTGCTGCGCACCATGGGAATGGTCAACTCCTATGTCGCGATACTGGCCGGCGTGGTCTGGATCCTGATCGGCTGGGGATTGTTCACGCTGCACGGCTTTGCCCGCCTGGCCGCGATGATCCTGATCTTCATGGGAGTTGGATTCGACGTTGGACGCCTGGCGGTAGCCGCTCCCGGCTTTGGCCGCTTTCCGGTTTGGATCATCGCGAGCATTCTGGTGCGGTTGGTCATCGTTTGGTATCTGTTCCGATCGCCCGTCGCCGAGAAGTTTCAGAAGCTCGACGGAACCGCCTAGCGCGGCAGTTGTCTCACTCGACTGGCTAAATGTAGGGCGGACATTCTTGTCCGCCGCTGTTGACGTTGGGTTTGGTTTTCTGAAGCATCAAGATCAAAGTCAAAGGCAACGGACAGGAGTGTCCGCTCTACACGATGCTGCAGGGTTTAACATCAATGCATGTCCCGTAAGTCTCCCCCTCCCTCAACCCCAACCGTCAAAATTTCCCGCCGCGGCGCGGAGCGACTCAAGAACGGCCACGTGTGGGTCTATCGTTCCGACATCGTTTCCGCCGACGGGGTGGCTCCCGGCGAGCTGCTCAGCGTCACAGATGAGCGAGAGAAATTTCTGGGCATCGCGCTCTACAGCTCAGCCTCCCAGATCGCGGTTCGCATGGTTTCGCGGGACACCGTGCCGGACTTGCCCTCCCTGCTTCGCCAGAGAATCGCCGACGCCCTCGGCTACCGCGACCGCGTTGTGCAAAACACCGACGCCTATCGCGTTATCTTCAGCGAAGGCGACTTCCTTCCCGGCCTTATCGTCGACCGCTACAACGATATTCTTTCCTTCCAGATTCTCACCCAGGCCATGGACGCAAACTCCGTACGCCAAACCGTGCTTGCCGAGCTGACCGAAAAGCTGCACCCTGCCGCCATCGCCGAGCGCGTAGACCCGCGCGTCCGCGAGTTGGAGCAGCTACCAGATCGAACCTCGGGCCTGGTTCAGGGAGAAAAGATCTCAACCGTCGTCACCATGAATGGCGTGAAGTTCCACTACGACGCGCTTCAGGGCCAGAAAACCGGAGCCTTCCTCGATCAGCGGGAGAACTACGCGGTCGCGGCCCAGTACGCGCGCGGCGAGGCGCTCGACGTCTTCTGCTATCACGGCGGATTTGCGCTTCATCTGGCGCCGCATTGTTCCAGCGTCACGGGGGTAGACAGCTCCCGCCCAGCCCTGGAAGTCGCCGATCAAAATTCCGCCCTGAACAACCGCGAAATCGAGTGGATCGAAGCCAACGCCTTCGACCTGCTACGC
Source organism: uncultured Acidobacteriaceae bacterium (assembly GCA_963735545.1). Classification (GTDB taxonomy): domain Bacteria; phylum Acidobacteriota; class Terriglobia; order Terriglobales; family Acidobacteriaceae; genus PALSA-270. The sequence continues at coordinate 262,983 of CAVTLU010000007.1, read as the reverse complement.
GATTACGCCGCCGCCGGCCGCCAGTTCGACACCATCGTCCTCGACCCCCCGGCCTTCGCCAAGAGCAAGAAGAACCTGGATACTGCCCTGCGCGGCTACAAGGAACTGAACCTGCGAGCGCTCAAGATGCTGCGCCCCGGCGGTACTCTGATCACCTGCTCCTGCTCTTACCACGTCAGCTTGGCTGAATTTGTCGAGGTTGTGGCCGATTCCGCCCGCGATGTCCACAGAAATCTTCGCATACTCGAAAACCGCACTCAGGCAAAAGATCATCCCATTCTGTTGACAGTGCCCGAAACCGCCTACCTTAAGTGCTTGATATTGAGTGTAAGTTATTGAAGGCAAGGTGTATGTATTAGTTGACAATAACGCACTCATATTTTAGCATCGAAACATACTAAAGCTTCATCCAAGGTGATGACAGCTATAAACCCAAATCTCTTAGACCTTTGAGGAGGATTTAGTCATGACACTGCTTACCCGTTGGGATCCATTCCGTGAGTTCACCACCGTCCAGGACCGCCTGAATCGGCTGTTCCGCGAGTCCTACGGTCCCGAGGGCCGGGAAGAGGCTCTGGCCAACACCAGCTTCGCCCCGCCGGTTGATGTCTACGAAGATGAGCACAACATCACCCTGAAGATCGAAGTCCCGGGCATCGAGGAGAAAGACATCGACGTCCGCATCGAGAACAACACCCTCACCGTGCACGGCGAGCGCAAGTTCGAGAAGGAAGAGAAGGAAGAGAACTACCGCCGCGTCGAGCGCCAGTACGGCAGCTTCACCCGCTCCTTCACTCTGCCCACCACGGTAGACGCCGAGCAGGTGCAGGCCACCTACGAAAAGGGCGTGCTGAAGGTAAAGCTGGCCAAAAAGGCCGAAGCCAAGCCCAAGCAGATCAAAGTCAACGTAAGCACCGAAAAGACCCTTGAAGGCAAAGGCACAGCCAAAGCCGCGTAATTGCTTCGTAACAGGATATGGCTTCAGCCATATCGTCACGAGCAAGACCGATGATGCGGGCTTTAGCCCCTGAGGTTTACGGGAGGCGGCCAGACCACCGCCTCCCATTTTCTTGCGCACGAATGGAACCTTGGTTGTCGGCGAAACTTAGTTCACAATGCTTGCAGGACCCCGGCATCGTGAAAGCGACACTCGATACAATCAACGTTAGTAAGCAGAAAATGCGCAAGCAACTGGCCGCGCTCAGCTTTTCGGAGAAGGTCAAGATATTGGAAACACTTCGCGACCGCAGCCTTGCCCTTGCAGCCAGCGGTCTCAGGCAAAAGCGTGGACAGGGCGGCGGCGATGAACCGCAAGAATCGAGAAAGAGCACTTAGCCATTAGCGCTTGGCCAAACCAGCGATGTGGCTAAATGCTAACTGCCAAGTGCTAAGTGCTGTTTGGAGTCACTTATGGCCATACGCTTCGACAAATTCACCCTGAAAGCCCAGGAAGCCGTCCAGCGCGGCAACGATCTGGCCGCCGAGCACGGCAACCCCGAGCTTCTGCCTCTGCACCTGCTCGCAGCTCTGCTCGAAGATAAAGAAGGCATCGTGCCGCCGGTGCTGGAGAAAATCGGCATCGGCCCGCAGGCCGTGCTCGCCGACGTTTATCGCGAGATCGAACGCCTGCCCAAAGTTTCCGGCGGAGGCGCAGCCCAAGCCTCGATTTCCTCCGCAGCCAACCAGATGCTGGAGGGCGCTGCCAAAGAAGCCAACAATTTCAAAGACGAATATCTCTCCACCGAGCACATGCTGCTGGCCATCACGCACCTGAAGCGCGATCCGGCGCAAGCCTTGTTGGCCAAGCAAGGCGCAACCTATGATGCGATCCTGAAGGCGCTCACCACGGTTCGCGGCTCGCAGAAAGTTACCGACCAGAATCCCGAAGCCAAGTATCAGGCGCTCGAGCGCTACGCCCGCGACCTCACCGAGCAAGCGCGCCGCGGCAAGCTCGACCCGGTCATCGGCCGCGACGAAGAAATCCGCCGCGTGGTGCAGGTGCTCTCCCGCCGCACCAAAAATAATCCCGTGCTCATCGGCGAACCCGGCGTCGGCAAGACCGCCATCGTCGAAGGCCTTGCCCAGCGCATCATCTCGGGCGACGTGCCCGAGGTACTGAAGAACAAGCGCGTAGTCTCGCTCGACCTCGGCTCGATGCTCGCCGGCGCAAAGTATCGCGGCGAATTCGAAGACCGCCTCAAAGCCGTGCTGAAAGACATCGAAGACTCAGCCGGGCAGGTCATCCTGTTCATCGACGAGCTGCACACTCTCGTCGGCGCGGGCGCGGCCGAAGGCGCAATCGACGCCTCCAACATGCTGAAGCCCGCGCTGGCCCGCGGCGAGCTGCGCGCCATCGGCGCTACCACGCTGAACGAATATCGCAAGTACATCGAAAAGGACGCCGCGCTCGAGCGCCGCTTCCAGATCGTCTTCGTGGGCGAGCCGAATGTCGAAGACACCATCGCCATCCTGCGCGGCCTGAAAGAGCGCTACGAAGTGCACCACGGCGTGCGCATCAAGGACTCGGCCATCGTGGCCGCGGCCACGCTGTCGCATCGCTACATCTCCGACCGCTTTCTGCCCGACAAAGCCATCGATCTGATCGACGAAGCGGCCGCGTCGCTGCGCATTCAAATCGATTCTCTGCCGACTGACATCGATCAACTCGAGCGCCGTGCTACGCAACTCGAAATCGAGAAGCAGGCGCTGAAGAAAGAAAGCGATGCCAACTCGAAAGAGCGCCTCGCGCTCATCGACAAAGAACTGGCCGAAATCCGCGAGAAGTCCGACGCGCTCAAAGCCAACTGGAAGAAGGAAAAGGACGTGATCGCCCGCTGCCCGCCAGCTCAAGGAAAAGATCGAGCAGCTCAAGATCGAAGAGCAGGCTGAGGAGCGCAAAGGCAACCTGCAGCGCGTGGCCGAGATTCGCTACGGCTTGCTGCGCCAGACTGAAGAGGAGCTCGACAAGCTAACCGCGAAGATGGACGGAAGCGGGCAAGGGCGCCCGCGCCACGCGCATGTTGAAGGAAGAAGTCGACGAAGAAGATGTCGCGCGGCATCGTCTCCAAGTGGACCGGCATTCCGGTTTCCAAGATGCTCGAAGGCGAAGTCAAGAAGCTGGTCACGATGGAAGAGCGCCTGCGCCTGCGCGTAATCGGCCAGGACGCGGCGCTCGAGCGCGTGGCCAACGCCATCCGCCGCTCGCGCGCCGGACTGAGCGATCCCAAGCGGCCCATCGGCAGCTTTATTTTTCTTGGTCCAACCGGCGTCGGCAAAACCGAGTTGGCCCGCGCCCTGGCAGAATTTCTTTTCGATGACGAGCACTCCATCATCCGCATCGACATGTCCGAGTACATGGAGAAGCACGCCGTCTCGCGCCTGATCGGCGCGCCTCCGGGCTACGTCGGCTACGAAGAAGGCGGACAACTCACCGAGCAGGTGCGGCGGCGTCCGTATGCTGTCATCCTGTTCGACGAGATCGAAAAGGCGCACCCCGACGTCTTCAACGTACTGCTGCAAATGATGGACGATGGGCGCCTCACCGACGGCAAAGGCCGCACGGTAGATTTCCGCAACACGGTCATCATCATGACCTCGAACATCGGGGCTTCTTTCTTACAAGCTGAGGGTCTCAGCTCCGAGAAAGGCTTCAGTGAGGCCTCTCAGCAGGTGATGAACGCTCTGCACGCGCACTTCAAGCCCGAGTTCCTGAACCGCGTCGACGACATCATCATCTTCCAGCCGCTAGGCAAAGAGCAGTTGGTCAAGATCATCGAGCTGCGCCTGGAAGACGTGCGCCGCCTGCTGGCCGACCGCAAGATTTCGCTCGAGCTGACCGACGCCGCCAAGGAGCTGATGTTCACCGAAGGCTTCGACCCCAACTTCGGCGCCCGCCCGCTGAAGCGCGCCATCCAGAAGCTGGTGCAGGACCCGCTGGCGCTGAAGATCCTCGACGGCGAAGTGCTGCACGGCGATCACGTGGTAGTCGATGCCGACAAGAAGGCCGGCAAGATGGTCTTCACCGTCAGCAAGCGAGTAGGAGAGAAAGAACCGGCGAAGGCTCGCCGTTAATCGAGTAAATAGGTGGGTGTGAAGCGGGACTCGAGATTGTGTGGGGACGGGCGCCTTCGCCCGTCCAGGCCGAGCGAGGCTCGGCAGGCTTTCCGCTCGGGCAGATTTACCCTTTCGCTTAGAACGTGCAGACAGCGAGGCCCCCTCCACTAAATTCACGGGCCGGACGCGGCGAGTCGCCCGCGCCCACACTATTTGGCTTCCGCTATCCCTGGCCCCATCGGCTTCGACCCCGCAAATCCGTAATACATGATGTAGAGATAGCAGATCGCGGGCAGGATGAAGGAGTGGTGAATGCCAATTTTGTCGGCTAGGGCGCCGGTTAGGACGGGGAGGATCGCTCCGCCCACAATTGCCATGATCAGCATGCTGGAGCCTTTGCTGGTTACTGGGCCTAGCTCGGCGATGCCGGAGGTAAAGATGCTGGGGAACATGATGGAGTTGAACAGGCCGACCAGGATGATGCTCCACATGGCGACGTGGCCGAAGGTCAGCATCGAGATGCAGACGAGTAAGAAAGCGGCAATTGAGGCTGAGCCCAGCACCGTGCTGGTGCGGAGTTTCTGCAGAATCGCTGAGCCGATGAACCGGCCTACCATGGCGCTGCCCCAGTAAAACGAAACGTAGCCGGCGGCGACCTTCTCCGTAATGTCGCCGATATCTTTCTGGCTGAAGTAGTTCACCAGGAAGCTGCCGATCGAGACTTCCGCGCCTACGTAAACGAAAATCCCCACCGCGCCCAGCACCAGATGACGGTATGCCCACACGCTGTGCGTTGCTTCGCCCTTGTGATGCACCGCGGAGGAAATGACCGGCAGCTTGTAGAACGCAATCGCCAATCCCAACGCCACCGCGATCAAGCCCAGTGCGAGATACGGCATCTTGACCGACGACGCCTGCTGCACTCGGAACGCCTGCAAGGCTTCACCCGACAATTGGCGGACCGTATCCATGTTGGTGGCGGCGCCCAAAATAAACAGGCCACCGAGATAGGGCGCGATGGTCGTGCCCAGAGAGTTGAAGGCCTGCGTCAGATTCAATCGGCTGGATGCCGTTTCCGGCGGGCCAAGCACTGCGACATATGGATTAGCCGAGACTTGCAGGATAGTCATGCCCGCCGCCAACACGATCAGCGCGGTCAGGAAAAGCGGATAAGAGGCAATCGTGGCCGCGGGAATAAATAAGAACGCGCCCAGGCCCATGGTGAACAGGCCCGCGACCATCGCCCACTTGTAGCCGATCCACTCGATTACTTGCCCCGAGGGCAGCGAGAAGACGAAGTACGCCGAGAAGAAGGCGAACTGGATCAGCATGATCTTGGTGTAGTTCAAGTCGAATATCGGCTTGAGGTGCGGGACGAGGATATCGTTCAGAGCAGTCAGAAAGCCCCACATGAAGAACAGCGTGGTGACAATCGCCATCGCCTTCTTGTCGGTGGTCTGGGGGTGACCGGTGCTGGTCGCGCTATTCGTAGTCGTAATTGCCATGGGCGAGAGTCTCCAAGCCTGCTGGGCTGGTTTCGAGGCGTCTTAGAAAATCGATTTTGCTAGTCTCGAAGCCGCCAGTATTGTATACGCAATTGGCGGGTGGAGGTGGTCTGTTGATGGGGTTCGAGACTCTCGAGCTTCGTACCTTTCATCTTCTGTCGGTCGCATCGGTCGCATCGCTCGCCTTGCTTGCTCGCTGGACGGGCAAAGGCGCCCGTCACCACACGTAGACGGGGCGAAGTCATTGCGATGCGGACGGCTACGGCTTATCGGCAGTAAAAACCTCGGCCACTGGCGACTGATATAGGTACCAAGTAATGATCACGCGGACCATGATTCCCAATCCTCCCCAAATGAGAGCGGCAGCGCGGACTTCCACGACCGCCATAGAGACCCCGGGAATCAGCATGACAAGGCCGATCATGCAGATGAGGGCGGCGGCGCGGCGGGCCCAGTTGTTGAGGAGAAGCAGCCCCAGGCCAACGGCTATGCCGAGCGCGGCCATCAGCAGGAACATGTAGGGCCCCGCCAGTTCGAGCCCGCCAAGCAAGAGAGAGCCCAGCATCATGGAGACGGATCCCGGAGCTAGAAGCATAATCAGAGCGAGGATCAATAGATAGGCTGCGGCCAAAAAGAAAATGATCGCGATGGTGGTCACGCCGGTGGGACGTTCCATGGCAAGGGACAGGTTCTCATGAATTGAGTCTGAGGTGATAATCCCGCTCCGAAAACGCAAGGTCCTCCACGGGATGACAGAGTGGGGTAGGGTTACGCCAGGTCGAAGAGCAGCACTTCCGCGTCTTCGACGCCCTTGATGTTTAACTTCTGTTCTTCACTAACGGCTGCACCGTCGCCTTGGCCGAGCTTTTTGCCGTTCAATTCGACTGCTCCTTTGGCTACCTGGAGCCAGGCATAGCGGCCCTGGCCGATCTGATGCTTTACCTCTTGCTCCGGAGCGAGGAGCGACACATACAGCTTGGCATCCTGGTTTATCGTCACCGAGCCATCGGCGCCGTCGGGCGAAGCGAGCAGCCGCAGCTTCCCGCGCTTCTCCTCCTCGGGAAAGGATTTCTGCTCGTAGCCCGGCTTGTGGCCTTGTTTGTCCGGCATGATCCAGATCTGGAGCAGGTGCACGGCGTCCGTCTTCGAAGAGTTAGCCTCGCTGTGCCGCACGCCGGTGCCGGCGCTCATGCGCTGCCCGTCGCCGGGCCGAATGATCGAGCCATTGCCCATGCTGTCGTTGTGCTGCAGTGCGCCTTCGAGAACGTAGGTGATAATCTCCATATCCCGGTGGGGATGCATGGGGAAACCCTGGCCGGGCGCTACCCAGTCTTCGTTCATCACGCGCAACGAGCGGAAACTCATAAAGCGTGGATCGTAATACTGGTCGAAGGAGAAGGTGTGGTGGGTCTTGAGCCATCCGTGATTGCCGCCACCGCGTTCGTCACTGCGTCGAATGTTGATCATGGAATCCTCGTTATAACGACTATCTTAGTCAAGGTTTAGATGTCGGCTTAAGGCAAAAGATTCAGCGGAGGTTCCGGCGCTTCTTGGGTGGGAGTTAAGCGCTTGGACAGAGCTTCGCGACGCAAGCGAAAGCAGATTCCTCGCTGCGCTTCGGAATGACAAATAAGGAGCCTACTTCTTTTCGGACTTACGGTTCTCTTTGCTCTCGGCTTTGGGCTTGCTGTCTTTCTTTTCACCTTTGGAAGCCGAATCGCTTTTGGAGGAGTCGTTCTTTGAGCCCTCGCCCTTCGAACCGGAATCGCTCTTGGCGGAGTCGCCATCGGAGGACGAAGACGAAGCTGGCGCCGAGGACTTCTTGGCGTAGTCAGTCACATACCAGCCCGAGCCCTTGAACTGCACCGCGGGAGCGGAGACTACCAGCTCAAGCACGCCGCCGCAGGTCGGACACTTCTTGATATGGCGGGCGGCAAACGACTGAATCTTTTCGATGCGGCGATGGCACTTCTTGCACTCGTATTCGTAAAGTGGCATAGCGGAGCGTTTTCAGATTCCGATTAGAAGATACCATGAAGCCTTTTTTTCTGTAGAGACTCTGTAGAGACGTAGCTGAGCTACGTGTCTGCGGATAATGTGGATGCTAGACTTGCCCCTATGAAGGCGGGTGCTGCGGAGGGGTCAGAGAAGCGAAGCCTGGCGCCGGGACTGTACCTGGTGGGCACCCCGATCGGCAATTTGGAAGACATCACGCTGCGAGCGTTGCGGGTGCTCAAGGAAGCCGATCTGATCGCTTGCGAGGATACGCGGCATACGCAAAAGCTGCTCAATCACTACGGCATCGCCACCCGCACTACCAGCTACCACGAACACAATGAACTGACCCGTGCTTCAGAGCTGGTCGTCGACCTGGAACAGGGTGCACGCATCGCGCTGGTGACCGACGCCGGCATGCCCGGCATCTCCGACCCGGGATTCCGGCTGATTTCGCTGAGCATCCGGCATCATGTGCCGGTAGTGCCGATTCCCGGAGCTGCCGCCTTCCTCGCCGCTTTGGTAGCGAGCGGCCTGCCCACGGACTCGTTCCGCTTCAGCGGATTCCTGCCTGCCAAGCGCGGACAGCGGAGGCAAGTGCTGGAGAGCATCAAAGATTCGCCGCGCACCCAGGTTTTCTACGAAGCGCCGCATCGGGTGAAAGAGGCTTTGGAAGATATTGTCGAGGTGCTAGGTGGCGGACGCCACATTGTGCTGGCGCGTGAGGTCACGAAACTTCACGAGGAATTTTTGCGCGGAAGGGCGCAGGACGTGCTGGCCATGCTGAGTTCGCGGGAGGAGATCAAGGGCGAGATCACGCTCCTGATCGGAAAGGCGGAGGATTCTGAGGGCCGTGAAGCGAAAGGCGTCCCCGCCCATCCGGGGATTCGCCGGCGCCTTGAACAACTGTTAGCGGACGAAGAGCTGGACGAAAAAGCCGCTTTGAAAATCATTGCCAAAGAGCGCGGCATCTCCAAGAGCGAGGCCTATCGCGAGTTGCAGCGCAGCAAGTAAGCCGGCTCCAAGCGCCGAAAAACGCCGGCACACGCTATAATCCAGCCAACCCTTGCGTTCGAGAATGACTCTTAGGACCTCATGTTTATACGCCTCGGCTATGACATTCAATTCGATATCCCGACTTCCATTGCCATGATGGCGGCGTTGCATATTCATCCGTCGCGCGCGCAAGACTTGCGTGAGCCGGATGAATTGATCGTAGAGCCTGCGGTGAAAGCCGAGACTTACATCGACAGCTACGGCAACCGGTGTACGCGCTTCCAAGCGCCGGCCGGTCTGCTCCGCCTGAGTTGCAACACCTTGATCGAGGACTCCGGACTTCCGGATGAGGTGAATCGCAACGCCCGCGAGCATCCCGTCAATGAGCTGCCGCACGAGACCTTGCGGTACCTGCTGAACAGCCGCTATTGCGAGGTGGATCGGCTGTCGAACATTGCGCTGGAATTGTTCGGGCATCTGCCGCCTGGTTGGGGGCGGGTGCAGGCGATTTGCAATTGGGTCCACTCTAAAGTGTCGTTCGGATACCACCATGCGCGCTCGTCCAAGACTGCATTGGACGTTTTCACCGAACGCTGCGGCGTGTGCCGCGACTTTCAGCACCTGGCCGTGACTTTTTGCCGGGCTCTGAACATCCCAGCGCGCTACGCGACGGGGTATTTAGGAGACATCGGAGTTCCTGCCTCGCCCGAGCCGATGGACTTTAGCGCCTGGTTTGAGGTCTATCTGGAGAATCGCTGGTGGACGTGCGACGCCCGGCACAATCGTCCGCGCATTGGAAGGGTGCTGATGGCGACTGGGCGTGACGCGTCGGACGTGGCGATCACGACTTCGTTCGGGACCGCTAATTTGAGAAGTTTCACAGTCGTGACGGAAGAACAATTCCCAGTTGCTGCCGCACGGACGGGGTGAGGCAGCGAGCCGAGGCTAACGTCGGAATATCCAAGTGTGGCGGTAGGGACCCTTCGACTCCGCAATCCCTTCGCTGCGCGAAGCGATTGCTGCGCTCAGGGTGACAGACTTTCTTACATCTACTTTCCTGCGAGTTCCTTCCTCACTGCCTCGCTAACCACCTTCCCATCCACCCGCATCCCTGCAGCCGCAAACCTCGCCATGGCGTTCTTCATCACCGCGCCCATATCTTTCATCGTCGGCGAGCCCATTTCGGCGATGGCGGCCTTCACGCCGGCCGCGATTTCCTCCTCGCCGGCCGCTTTGGGTAGGTAGGTCTCGATCAGCTTGATCTCGGCGGCTTCTTTGTCGGCCATTTCCTGGCGGCCGCCTTTGGTGAACTGCTCGACCGAGTCTTTGCGCTGTTTGATCAGCGTGGCGAGGACCTGCTGGGACTCCTTCTCGTCGAGCGGCGCCATCTTCTCGATTTCGCGGTTCTTGAGCGCGGTTTTGACCATGCGCAGGCAGGAGAGGCGCGCCTCCTCGCGAGCCTTCATGGCGGCGACGATATCTTTTTGAATTTGTTCGGTTAAGGTCATTTTGTCGCCATTATACAGAGGCACAGAATGTGGCGCGGGCGCCCCCGCCCGCGCCAGCCGACAGCGTTGATAGTGTTTGTTCGAAGAGACGCTGCCGACACAGCCTGGATTGGTAACAACTGTCTCGACCCACGGTTTGCGGACGAAGGCGTCCGCCGCCAGCTGAGTTCTTGCCCTACCCGGCGGTAACCTTCCAAAAGCCGATTGTTTGGGTAAACTGGTATGTACCCACTACTTAACTGCGAGGTCTCGTCCGAAATGCTGCTCAAGAATCGTCTTTTTACCCCTGGGCCGACGCCGCTGCTTCCGGCGGCGCAGACTGCCATGGCCGCCTTCTCTCTCCACCATCGCACCGCCGATTTCCGCGCTCTGTTTACGCGCGTGCTCAGCGACATGAAGGAGTTCATCGGCACGCAGAATGACGTTCTGGTGCTGGCCTCGTCCGGTACCGGCGTGATGGAAGGCTCGGTCTCGAACCTGACCTCGCCCGGCGACAAGGTTCTGGTGCTCACGGCTGGCAAGTTCGGCGAGCGCTGGAGCGGTCTGGCCAAGGCTTTCGGATGCAATGTGGAAACGGTCAGCGCTCCCTATGGTGAAACTTTTTCTCTGGATCAGATCAAGCAGAAGCTCACGCCCGATGTCCGCGCCGTCTACCTGCAAGCCACGGAAAGCTCCACCGGCGCGCGCCACGATGTGAAGAGCATCTCCAAGCTGGTGCGCTCGCTGGACGACACGCTGCTGGTGGTCGACGCCATCACCGGCCTCGGCACCACGCACTTCGATGTCGATGGCTGGGGCATTGACATCGTCATCGGCGGTTCGCAGAAGGCTCTGATGATTCCTCCGGGCCTCGCCTATTGCGCCGTCAGCGACCGCGCGTGGCAGCGCATGGAGAGCGCCAAGTCTCCGCGCTACTACTTCGATTTCCGTAAGGAGCGCAAGGCCGCGGCTAAGGGCGAATCGGCTTACACGCCGGCGACTTCACTGTTTGCCGCTCTGGCGGCGGCTCTCGACTTCGTCCGCCAGATGGGCGCAGGTGATTTGGCTCAGGGTCGCGAGGCGCTGGTCAACAATGCTGAACTGGCCGCGGAAATGACTCGCGCCGGAGCGAAGGCGCTGGGGCTGAAGCTGTTTGCCGCTTCTTCGCCCGCAGCTGCGCTCACGGCTATCTCCACGCCCGCGGGAGTTGATTCGAGCGCGCTGGTCAAGGAATTCCGCGAGACGTTCTCGGCGGTCGTGGCCAACGGCCAGGGCGAGATGAAGGGCAAAATGATTCGCATTGCCCACATCGGCTATTACGATTATCTCGACACCGTCGGCATTCTGGCGGCACTCGAACAGGTGCTGGGGACCATTACCGGCAAGCCGGTGGAATACGGCAGCGCAGTGCGCGCGGCGCAGGAAGTCTACGCACGGAGCCAGTCCGAGAAGCGGCAGGTGGTAGGCGCTTAGACGCCTAGCCACCGCCGTTTCTGCTAGTTGATCGTAAAGGTCATGCTGTTGGAACTTTCGTCCAAGGTGCCGCCGCCATAGATTCCTCCGGGCGTACCGGGATTCGTGACGGTAACCTGCACGGTTCCCGAGGCGGCGATGGCGGAAGCCGGTATAGCTGCAGTGATTTGGTTCGCCGTCACAAACTGAGTGGGCTGAGCGGCGCCGTTCCATTTCACCGCTGAGTTGGAAGCAAAGTTGGATCCGTTCGCGGTTAGCGTAAAGCCCGCGCCGCCTGCGGTCATACTGTTGGGTGCGAGTTGGGTGATGTTGGGCATGATCCCAGCCATCGCGGGAGTGGTGGCCTTGGTTCCGTAGCCGCATCCGAACGTAAACATCGTGAGCAGCAGAATAGAAAGTGCTTTCATAAATCGTCCTCCAACCGGGATTGCATTGAGGAATAGTCTAGGAATGCACTTCGGAGCGAGTGTCAGACTGCTGTCATTTTCCGGTCAATAAATTGTTTTGACATGGCCGGGCGGCTTTTGCGCTCCGGCAAGTTTTCAATCGCGCAAATTCGCAGTAGAGTGAAAGGTTCCAAGGACTTAACCCATGAAAGTAGTCGTTGCAGAAAAGATTTCTTCGTCGGCGATGGAGCTGCTTAAAGAGCCCCGCTGGACCATCGTCACGCCGGATCAGATCGATGGCAAATTGCCCGCGCACTTGGAGTCCGCCGATGCTTTGATCGTCCGCTCCGCCGTGCAGGTAGACGCAGCGCTGCTCGAACACGCGCGCAAACTGCGAGTGATTGGGCGGGCGGGCGTGGGCGTAGACAACATCGAACTCGACGCCGCCACACGCAAAGGCATCGCCGTAATGAACACGCCCGGAGCCAATGCGGTAGCTGTTGCCGAGCAGACTCTGGCCATGATGCTGGCCATGGCTCGCCACCTCTGTCGGGCCGACGCTCTCATGCACGCCGGAAAATGGGAAAAGAAATCGCTGCAAGGCACGGAACTGCGCGGCAAGACTCTGGGTATCGTCGGCCTGGGCAAAGTCGGCATGGAAGTGGCCCGGCGGGCGCGCAGCTTTGGCATGGATATCGTTGCCCACGATCCCTTCGTTTCCGTAGCCGTGGCCAAGGAGCAGAGTATCCGCTTGGCCAAGCTTGAGGAACTCTACGCGGTCGCGGATTACCTCACGCTGCACGTTGGCCTGACGCCGCAGACGGCGAACATGATCAACGCCGAGTCGCTCAAGAAAATGAAGTGGGGCATCCGCCTGGTGAACTGCGCCCGCGGCGAACTGGTGGACGAAGCGGCGCTGGCCCAGGCGCTTAAGGAAGGCCAGGTTGCCGGCGCGGCCCTCGATGTTTTCGTGCAGGAGCCGCTCAAGAATTCGCCGCTCACCACAGTGGAGAACTTGATCCTCACTCCCCACATCGGCGGTTCCACGCAGGAAGCGCAGGAGGCCGTCGGCTACCAGATCGCGCTGCAGGTGAAGGAGTATCTGAAGCACGGAGTCATCCAGAATGCGGTGAACGTTCCCTCGGTGTCGCACGAAGAGTATCTCGAACTGCAGCCCTACATCGTACTGGCGGAACGGCTCGGGGCCTTTGTGGCTCAGGTCAGCGAAGGTTCGCTTGAGGAAATTTGGCTGCGTTACAGCGGGCGCATCGCGGAGTGGAAGACGGAGCTGATCCGCAATGCCGCGATCAAGGGCATTTTGAATGAAGGGCTGGAAGAAAAGGCAAACCTGGTGAACGCCGCTTCCATCGCCTCTTCCCGGGGATTGCACCTTCACGAAGAAGCTAAGCCGAAGACCTCCGGAGGCAACGAAAGCGTTCTCACTCTCAAGCTGAAGACCAGGTCGGAAGAACATGTGGTGAAGGGCACCGTACTCTACCAGCAGATACCCCGCTTGTTGCATGTGGACGGAATCGAGGTGGAGGCTCCCCTGGAGCGCAACCTCGTCTACATGCGCAACCGCGACGTCCCCGGCGTGATCGGACGCGTCGGCACGATTCTGGGTGCCCACAAAATCAACATTGCCGATTTTTCTCTGGGGCGTCGCAGTGAAAGCGCAGATGGAGAGCCGAGGGAAGCGATCGCCGTGGTGCACGTGGACAGCGCGGTTCCGGATGCGGTGCTGGCCGAATTACGCAAATCGCAGGGCGTGCGGCAAGCCAAGGCGATCCATTTGTTCTAAAGCTAGAGGCATAAACCACCAAGGACACGAAGTTTCACGAAGGTCTTGCTTGCAGCGATTTGCTTCGTGATCCTTGGTGTCCTTCGTGGTTGTTGGGTTCCGCCGGTTTTTCTCCCGACTGTTGGCGACAGCCCCCGATGTTGTAGCATCACACCATCTATCGTTTCCGTCTCAGCGAGGCTATTGGATGATCAAGCAAGCAGGGATCGTGGTGGTGGCTTTGTTTTTGCTCACGGCGGCCGGCTTTGGCCAGGATGGACCTTTGAGCGTGAGCCTGAGCGGCGGCGAAGCGTTCAGCCGGCAGACCAGCGGGAATGGGACGACTCTGGCCCCGACGCAGAATTTTGTCTTTCTCGGCAGCCTACGCATGAGAATCGCTCCCAAGGCCTGGCTGGAGGCCAACTTCGGGCACGTGGATAACTCCCAGAACTTCTCCGCCAACACGCTGGATTACCGCATCCAATCCACGGTGACGGAGTTAAGCGGGGCAATCGTGATCCACGCGTTTCAACATGGCAAGATCAGGCCATTCTTTCTGGGAGGCGCGGGGGCGCTGGTGTTTAACCCGAACAATACGCTGATCAACGGAAACCAGATTGCCGCGGGAGTGCGTCAAACCAGGACGGCGATTCTATACGGAGCGGGCCTCGACTATCCGCTGTTGTGGAGGCTGTCTCTCCGTCTGCAGTACCGCGGCCTGTTTTATCAGCCACCGGACTACAAGATAGCGGGCTTGTTTACCGGAGGCAGAGGGCACATGGCGGAGCCGACGGTGGGAGTTGCGTTCACGTTCTAGGGGTTCTGTTCTACTAAGAAGGTTGTCCTTAATGTGATGGAGCAACGGGCGTCCGTCGTTCCATTGATAAGCCTACGAGTCCAGCGCTTCCTTGCGCAGCTTCCTGCTCTCCGCAAGCAGTGCCATCGAGTGCATCAGATTCTGCAGCGTCACGATTCCTACCAGCCGTTGCTCTTCCACCACCGGAATCAAGCTGAGGTTGCGTGCCGTGAGCTTGCGGAATGCCGAAGCCAGCGATTCTTTCTTCTGCGCAACTTCAAAGAGGCGATTCATCACTGCCTGTACGTAGCCGTTGCCTTCGGCGCGCAGCGCCTCCAGGATTTTCTGCTTGGAAATCACGCCCACCAGGTCGCTGCCGCGAATCACCGGGAAGTCATCCTGCAAAGAGTGCACGGCCTTGTCCAGTGCGTCCTCCAGCGTGTCGGCAGGGGAGAGCGTGGCGAAATCCTTGAGCATGATGTCTTCGAGATGCACCGTCTCCAGCACGGATTGGAACACTGCCGAACGCTCCTCCAACTGGGCCGCGATGAACAGGAAGAAGCCGATCATGGCCAGCCACGCGCTGGCGGGGCTCCCGCCCGGCAGGAACTGCAGCATGCCCGCGAGCATGAGAACGGTGGCGAGAGCTTGTCCCACCGAAACGGCGCGTCGCGTGGCTCGCACTGGGTCCATGTGGCGTGTGAATAAAGCTCGCAGCACCCGCCCGCCGTCCATGGGATAGGCCGGAAGCAGGTTGAAAAGCGCCAGAAACAAATTGCTCCACACCAGGCTGCGCGGCAGGTTAGTGGAAATCACGTAAGGCCTATCCCACAGCCGAATCTGTGGGGCGACGGCCAGCAAGATAGTGCCGGCCACGGCTGCAATCAGCAGATTGACCAGCGGTCCAGCGAGCGCGATGCGCACATCCCGCTTCCAGGTTTGTGAGCCTGGCTGTACAGGCAGCCGCGTTTCGTCGAGCAGGGTTACTCCGCCGATCGGCAGCAGGATAATCGCCTTAGCGGGGATGCCGGCGTGCCGGCTGGTGAGAGCATGACCCAACTCGTGCAACACCACACAGCCAAAGATAATTCCCACCAGAGCAAGACCGCGAGGCCCGGCGCTGGCGGTGTGGTTAGCCGACTCCGTCAGCCAGACAAATGCGAGCAGCAAAACAAAAGTAAGGTGGATACGGACTTCGACTCCGAAGACTCTGCCCGCCGGAATGGACCAGCTTCTCATGCCTAATGTGCCCCTAGCCCCTGCCAACTATTCTATATAGTTAAACGCTCCGCCGCATTGGGAGATCGCGCTTTCATGAGAAGCGGGCACAGGGCGCCCACGGCAGAGATCCCTTGCCGTACGGAAGTCTCCAAATGAGAGTCATCGCTGGAAAATACCGCAGCCGGCCACTTTCCTCCTTGCCCGGCCTGGATATCCGTCCCACCTCGGACCGCCTGCGTGAGACTTTATTCAACGTGCTGACCGCCGGCAATCCCTCTGCGCTTGAGGGCACTGTCTGGCTGGATCTCTACGCTGGCACGGGAGCTGTGGGAATTGAAGCTCTAAGCCGGGGAGCGGCCATGGTTCATTTCGTGGAAGATTCAGCACGCGCGGCGGAATTGATAAAGAAGAATCTCGAATCGCTGGAGATCGAGAGCGGATTTCGAAATCATCGCGCGAGAGGTCGCGCGAGCGTTGCCGAAGCTGGAAGCCGGCGGCGTGATTGCCGATTTCATTTTTATCGATCCGCCCTATCGGATGGAAAAGGCTTATTCGGAGACGTCCTGAACCTGCTCGCGCAGTCAAGTTACTTGATACGAGGTCTGGTCATCGCGGAGCATCACAAGAAGTTTGACCCAGGATCAGAATTTGGAGTGTTGCGTCGCGTCCGTGAACTCAAGCAGGGAGACGCGATGTTGAGCTTCTATCGTAGGATCGCGTAGGGATTGAAAGTCACATCAAAATGTCATCTGCCCGCTGCACAATCGGATGCTGCATCTCCTGCAGCTCGTTCTTCACCCGATTGAGCGCGAACACGCACTGCTCGAAGTTCTTGGAGAGCGTGGCGAACAGCGGCGCGACTTTGGTGTATTCGAACACGTCGAACTTGGAAACGATGTAATAGCTTTCCTTGCCGGCTTTCATCCAATCGACAAAGTTCTCCATGCGATTGCGGCGCAGGCGGAAGTGGTTGATGCTCTCGGGAAACATGCCGGTGAAAAACAGAGTGTAGTCGCCGATGTGCTTGCGCACCTGGCGCTCACGGTCGAAGGATGGCGCGGGTCCGAACACGGGATCGGATTCGATCAGCATCTCACCCACATCTGTGAGATTGCGGCCTGCCGCATCGCGAATCTTGAACAACTGCTCGGCGTCGCAAAACTCAGTCATCAGATGCGCGACGTAAGCCACGATCTGTGGATCCCGGATTCCGATCTGCTCGGCGTAGTGCCGCCCTACCAGTTCCACGAACAACTGCTGCAGCGGATGCGATTCCGGAATCATGTTCGGACTCCTCTGAAACCACCGCCCCACGCGGGCTTCACGTCACCAGCTCATTATGCTCAGCTCGTGCGCAAACGCAAGTGCCTTCCGTGCCTCGGCGTGGCACCGTCGTGCCATCAAGCCGAATCTATTCCATTAGACTGCAAAAAACGCCGCAAAGTTTGCTTGTTGGCAGACCCGCGATGCGGCTGCTAATTGAAATTTTGAATAGACGCCTGCGCCCAACTCCCCTATCAGAGTCTTCGGTAAAATGATCGGCACCAGGAGGACTTTCATGACGCGGCAAAACATCTCCAGCGGAGCACCATGGGAACCGATCGTGGGTTACTCGCGTGCGGTTAAGGTGGGCCGTAACGTTCACGTCGCCGGAACCACCGCGACGGGCAGCGATGGAAAAATTGTCGGCGTGGGCGACGTTTATGCGCAGACCGTGCAGACGCTGAAGAACATCGAGTCGGCTCTGCGCCAGGCCGGCGCCAAGCTCACGGATGTGGTGCGTACGCGGATGTTCGTGACCAACATCGCGGAGTGGGAGAAGATCGGTCGCGCCCACGGGGAGTTCTTCCGCGACATCCGCCCGGCGACTTCCATGGTGGAGGTGAGTCGGCTCATCTCGCCGGAGATGCTGGTAGAGATCGAGGCCGAGGCGGTGATCTTAGAATCCTCTGAGAATGGATGAAAGCTACGGGCAAAGCTGTAGCTTCCCATATTGATCCGCGCCATATTGATTGGCCCCATAAAAATATTCTTTCACCATTTCTCTTGACACCGCTCTTGCAGGAGGCATAATGCACGCATCTACACCATTGCCCGGCGATTCGTGTCGGACCGGCAGGCGCGATAATAGTCCTCACGGGAGGCGACTATGAGCATTCTTGAATTGTGCGATCCCGAAGCGGCGGCGGTCTCGCTGGAAGCCAGCGTGGCCGATGCCATTCGCCGCATGCTCGATCATCATGTCGGAGCAGTGGCGGTCGTCGATCGCGAGAAGCGCGTGGCCGGCATCTTCAGCGAACGCGATGTGTTGCGCAAACTGGCCTTGAGCGGGCGCGATCCCGAGCTGACCCCGGTGCGGGATGTGATGACCACGCCGGTGGAACTGGCCACCTCGGAGACCGGCCCCGGCGAGGCTCTGATCACCATGGTCGACCGCCACTTCCGCCACCTGCCGATCGTGGACAGCGAGGCTCGGTTGTTGGGGATGCTCTCCATCCGCAATGTGCTGGAGTGGCGAATTGAGGACCTGAGCCGCGAACTGGATTCCCTGGAGCAGTATGTTTCGAGTGATGGGCCCGGGGGATAGGCGGAGGCACCGGGAGGCTTTTTTCGCGTCTTTGGCCCTCTCGCTTTCGTTTCGCTGGCCTGTCCGTGCTTGCTCAGCTTGTCCTGTCCTCTGAATAACTACCGTAATACTCCCACCGTTCGCGGGCGAGGGCGTCCGCTCCACACTGCGCTACAATACGGAATTCATGCGGATGCACCCCATGGCGTTGCCGCGAACCATAGCTGTGGTACGTATCGCAACCGCCTTCTTTTTTCTGCTTTTTGGCCAGTACAAGCTGCTGGGCTCCGAATTCACTCACGGCGGATTCCAGCAGTATCTGCAAAGCTATGCCGAAGGCAGCGCGGTGAGTTTCTATCAACCTCTCCTGGGCGACCTGATTCTGCCGCATGCCGTCTTCTTCGGATATCTGGTCGGAGCCGTGGAGACGTTCATCGGCGTTTGCCTGCTGTTGGGAATCTGGGTGCGGCCAGCCTCCGTACTGGGCGCGCTGCACATGTTGAGCCTCACCCTGGCCACCTGGTGGCAACCGGGCCACGGGCTCCCGGCATGGCGTTATTTTGGCGCTGAACTCGACCATTTGCCGCTGCTGTTTCTGTTCGCCATCTTTTTTGTCAGCGATGCGGGTCAGGAGTGGGGCTTAGACGGCCGCCGGCGAAAGCTGTAGAATCCTGGCTCGATTCTGCCTGATCCAGTGCTCTTATCAACCACGAAGGATATGTAGAGCGGACACTCTTGTGCGCTGCCTTTGACGTTGATTTTGATCTTGATAAAAGCAAGTCAAAGTCAAACGCTGCAGACGAGAAGAAAGACCCGGCAAGCTCGCCGCCTTCGTGTAACTTCGTGTCCTTAGTGGTTTATGGTTTTGGCTGCCATTCTAACGAGGAAATCCATGCCAAAGGTCGGAAGACTTCTTTTTGCCCCAGTCGTCGCATTGTTCTTTCTTCATACAACTGGTGTGCGGACGGTGAGTCAGACCGCATCCGCGCCGCCGCCGAAGCGAGTGCTTCTGCACGCCGGCAAATTCCTCGACGTAAGAAGCGGCAAAACGCTGGCAGACCAGATCGTCGTGATCGAAGGGGACAAGATCGTTAGCGTCGGCCCGGCGTCGGCTGTCAAAGCGTCCCCGGGTGAACTCGTGATCGACCTTTCAAACGCCACTGTCCTGCCAGGATTGATTGACGCGCACACCCATCTGACCGGCGATCTCAAAGATGTCGGCTACGAAGGCCTTGGAGTTTCAGTCCCGCGCGAGGCCTTGACCGGAGCGAAGAATGCCCGCATCACCCTGCAAGCTGGATTCACCACGGTGCGCAATGTCGGCGCGGATGCCTACACCGATGTAGCCCTGCGCGATGCCATTAACGACGGCGATGTACCTGGTCCGCACATGCTTGTCAGTGGACCGCCGCTCGGCATCACGGGAGGGCATTGCGACAACACCCTGCTGGCTCCCGAGTTCCACTCCACCGCAGATGGCGTGGCGGATGGCATCGCAGCGGTCCAGCACAAGGTACGCGAAAACATTAAGTACGGCGCTGACGTGATCAAGATCTGCGCCACCGGTGGCGTACTATCGCACGGCGACAATCCTCAAGCCTCGCAGTACACCCTGGAGGAGATGAAAGCCATCGTGGCCGACGCTCATCGTCTGGGCCGCAAGGTCGCAGCCCACGCGCACGGATCGCAGGGAATTCTCTGGGCATCTCAGGCGGGAGTCGATTCCATCGAGCATGGGTCGTACATTAACGACGAGGATATCGCCGAAATGAAGAAGGACGGCACCTATCTGGTGCCCACGCTTTATCTGGCCGACTGGTTTCTCGACAATGCGGAGAGGATGCACGTTCCCCCCGAGATGATTGCCAAAGGCCGGATCGTGATGGCGGCGGCGCGGCAGAACATCGCGCACGCTTTTGCCTCCGGAGTGAAGGTGGGATTCGGTACGGATGCAGCGGTCTATCCGCACGGCTTGAACGCGCGCGAATTTGCGGTCATGGTCAAGCTGGGCCTGAGCCCGCTGCAATCCATCCAGTCCGCGACGATCAACGACGCGGATCTTCTCGGGTGGCCGGACAAAGTCGGTGCGATTGAGCCCGGCAAGTGGGCCGACATCATTGCCGTCGACGGCGATCCCCTGCAGGACGTTACGACGCTGGAGCACGTAAAGTTTGTGATGAAGAGCGGCGAAGTGGTGAAGAACGAATATCACAAGTGAGTTCGGTCCCGTTTCCTCTTTGCCGGCCCACGTCAGCGTGAGCACTTCCAAACTGTAGAGGTGAGCCGCCGGATGCAATACCTGATTGGCGTCATTCTGTCTTTGGCAGTGGCCGGATTCGCTGGCATCCTCGGCCTCAGCCGCGAGCGAGCCTTCTATCCCCTCGTTCTCATCGTGGTCGCTTCGTATTATGTGTTGTTCGCGGTGATGGGGGCCTCCGGGCGAGCCCTGGCAATTGAAATCTTGGTGGCCACCGCATTTGCCCTATTCGCCGTAATCGGCTTCAAGAGAGATCTATGGTGGGTTGCCGCTGCTCTGGTCGGCCACGGAATTTTCGACTTATTCCATCCTCTATTGTTTGCCAACCCCGGAGTACCACGTTGGTGGCCCGGTTTCTGTTTGGCCTTTGATGGGATTGTCGGCGGATGGTTGGCGGTATCGCTGATGCGGGAACCCGGTTTTTCCTCTCCCGGACGGTAATCGGGGCTCCGAGGTCCACAGCGGACGTTCCTCGTTCATTGCAGCGAAGATGTGAAAACTCTTGCACTTGCCCTGTTTTAGGGGCAGTAGGCGCCAAGTTGTGTCAATCTTATCAATGTCTTGCCGATGCTGCCATTGGCAGGAAGATTGCTTCTTCCAACGTATCCGTAAATCCCCTTCCAGGTTAGGTAGCCAGAAAAGGATTGCCGATTCTGCAGTCCGGCAAAGGTGAAGGGCGATGAGCAGCAATAGTTATCAACTTAATCCACAGCGGCGTAACGCGCTAATCGATTGTCTCCGCGGCTTCTGCCTGGTGGTCATGACGGTCAACCACCTGCCACACAATCCCCTCGAGCCATTTACCTGGCAGCCGTTCGGATTCATTTCAGCAGCCGAGGGATTTGTGTTCTTGTCGGGGCTGGTAACCGGTTTAGTTTTTGGTCGGGTGGCAGTCTCCCAAGGGATGCATGGGGTAACACGGCGCACGCGGCGCAGGGCGCTTACCATTTATCTCACGAATGCCGGGCTGATCACCTTCGCTATGCTCGCCGCGAAAGCGCAGGTAGCCACGATGCCCTATCAGACCCAGCCGAGTCTGGCGCTGTGGGTGAAGACCATACTCTTCCTCGCGTCGCCCGCATACACGGAGATCCTGCGGATGTACTGCGTCCTCTTCCTGATTATTCCAGTCGTCTTTTGGGCCCTGCTCAACCGGCGCTTTGCCTGGATCGCTGCCGCAAGCGCCGGACTCTGGCTGCTCGCTGCCAAGGGATATGGAACGTCTGCGTTATCGGTTGGGAGTTGTTTCGACCTTTTGTCCTGGCAGTTGCTGTTCGTCGGGGGCATCTGCCTGGGGTTCATTTCGCTGCAGAAACGCAACGAACTTCGTACTTCGAAATTGGGCACTGCGGCCAGTTTTGCCGTGGTCGCAACCTTCTTCCTAACCCGGCATTCCCACTGCCTGACTGGGCGGGAACTGACCGGGTACTGGCACTGGATCATGACGTGGAGGCAGACGCTCTCGGTGCCGCGCTTGCTTGATTTCACCGCCTTCGCATATCTGATTTACCGCTACCGCCAGCCCCTGAACAAATTTGTTCAGACCGTGCCGGGCCAGGGTCTTGCTTTCCTGGGCAAGCATTCTCTGCCGGTGTTCGTGTGGAGCGTCTCAGCCGCTATGCTCGTCGGCAGGGCCGAGCACCAATGGGTGGCCTCATCGTCGATCGACCAGGTGATCTTCACCGTGTTGGTGATTGCGAGCTGCTTCGTAACCGCGTGGGGACACATGCAATGGCAACTGCTGCGCAAAGGTCGGCCTGCTGTGAAGCACGCCGGGACTCCGGCGGGTGTATTCAATGCGCCGGCTTTGGCACGCGCTGCGAGCATGTATCTCTAGAGGGCGCTGGATTGGCGAGACTGGCAGCGAAGGGTACACCGAGATCGCGGAGCCGCTGCTAACCTCGAGTCTCGGGTTATCGCGAATCGGCGAGGCCAAGTTGTTCAGTAGAACTCCGGCGAGAGAATGGTTACTACCGATTACCCTGTACCACCACCGTGCCAGCTGCGCCCACAACTGTGCCATTCCCTGGGTTCAGGGGCACGCGGTAGTCTCGTCCTGCTGACGGGGCTCGGGGGCGGGCGATAACAGCCTTCGCTTGCTGTATCGGGCCTTCACCCGCCAGCACACACTTCAGAGGGGAAAAGCAATGGACGAGTTTGCTTTGCAGTGTGCGTTGGAAGAACTGGAAGCTCTCACTGAAAAGGGCGGGTTTGTCCCCGAGGACGTGCTCGCGCTGCTCAGGATCATGAATATTGGCGAAGTAGTGGATTACTTGGACGCCAAAATGCGCAACCGGCTGCAGTAAAGTATCCTAGCCGGTCCGCGATCATGAAAAGCCCAGCTTCTCTTCTTTCAAAGCCAGAATTTACTCCAGACGGGTTTCCTGTAAAGACGTAGCTCAGCTTCGTCTTGCCGCCAGCACCCCGGTCTGATGTTTGCGTTCCAGTCGCCCGCCAGACGTAGCGAAGCTGCATCTCTACAGTCCACAGCGGCGTGATATCTTATACATAGCCAGCTGCGACCCGCCTTGAAGGCAATTTCCGCAGTTCCTGAAGAAGATCATGATCTCAGTCAGCAATGTGTCGATGCGCTACGGCGCCAAAATCTTGTTCGAGGATGTTTCGACGGCGTTCACCCCGGGCAAGCGCTATGGCTTGACCGGCCCCAACGGCGCCGGCAAGTCAACGTTCATGAATCTTCTGACCGGCGAATTGGACCCGCAGAAGGGAACGGTGGTGCGTCCCAGGAAACTCGGCGTATTGAGTCAGGACCACTTTGCCTTCGACGCCTATCGCGTGACCGACACCGTAATCATGGGCAATAAACGCCTGTGGGCGGCCATGGAGGAGCGCGACAAGATCTACGTCAAGCCCGAAATTACCGATGAAGACGGAATGAAGCTGGGCGAACTGGAAGGCATCGTAGGCGAAGAGGACGGCTATTCCGCCGAAGCCGATGCGGCGCTGCTGCTTCAGGGCCTCGACATACCCGACGACGCGCACCAGCGCACCATGGGCGAGTTGCAAGGCGGGCAAAAGGTTCGCGTGCTGCTGGCGCAAGCACTCTTCGGACATCCTCAGGCGCTGCTGCTGGACGAACCCACGAACAACCTGGACTTGGACTCCATTCACTGGCTGCAAGGTTTTCTCAATCAATACGACGGCGTCGTGGTGGTAATTTCGCACGACCGCCATTTCCTGAACAGCGTCTGCACCCACATCGCCGACATCGACTACCAGACGATCATCACCTATACCGGCACCTACGACGACATGGTGGTCGCCAAGACGCAAATCCGCTCGCAGATCGAAGGACAAAACGCGCAGCGTGAGAAGAAGATTGCACAATTGAATGAATTCATCGCGCGCTTTGCCGCAGGCACGCGCTCCAGCCAAGTGCAATCGCGGCGCAAAGAAGTGGAGCGCCTGCAGGTTACGGAGCTGGCGAAGTCGAATATTCAGCGTCCGTATTTGAAGTTCGAGCAGAAACGTCCCTCGGGAAAGCACATTCTAGAGCTGGAGCATGTGAGCAAGTCCTACGATCAGAAGGAAGTGGTGAAGAGTTTCACCGCCAGCATCACTCGCGGAGAGAAGATTGCACTGATGGGCCGCAACGGCATCGGCAAAACCTCCTTGCTCAACGCGCTGCTGGCCAATTCTCCTACGACCCCGGAAGGTGAACTGCGCAAGACCAGCGGCTATGACGGGCCGTTCCTAAGTAGCGGAAAAGTTGTGTGGGGGCACGAGGCTGCGGTTGGATACTTCGCGCAAGATCACCGGGCTTTGATTGAGAAAGGTGTGACCGTCTTCGAGTGGCTGCATCAATGGGATCCTGCTGCTTCGCACGAAGAAATCCGCGGCCTGCTGGGGCAAATGCTATTTCCCCGCGACGACGCCAACAAGAAGACCGATGTGCTTTCCGGCGGAGAAGCCGCGCGCATTTTGTTCTGCAAACTCATGCTGCAGAAGCCCAACGTTCTGGTGCTCGACGAGCCGACCAACCATTTGGACCTGGAATCGATCAATGCGCTGAACATCGCGCTGCAACGCTATCAAGGAACGGTTCTGCTAGTCAGCCACGACCACGACCTGATCGATGAAGTGGCAACGCGGATCTGGCACTTCGAGGCAGACCACAAGATTTCCGACTTCAAGGGCGCGTATGAGGAGTATCAGGCCGTGTGTGCCTGAGCGAACTTCATTTCCTCAGATCAACGCCGATGAACGCAGATTCTAAAAAAGGCAATTGAAATCCCGTGTAAATCCGCGTTCATCCGCGGAAATGAAGTTCCCGACCACATATTCACGCGAAGCCCAGAAAGACCAAAAGGCCGGCTGCGGAGCCGGCCCTTCTCTTTTTTCCGGGAGGGATGCCTTGCCTACTTCTTGGGGGCGATTGCATCCTTGACGGCTTTTGCCAAGTAGAACTTCGCAGTGGTCTTGGCCTTGATCTGAATGGGTTCGCCGGTCTGCGGATTGCGTCCTACGCGCGCCTTGCGATGCACCTTCTTCAGGCGGCCAAGGCCGGGCACAACGAATAACCCGTTCTTCTTGGTCTCCTTGATGGCGATATCAGCAAGTTGCTCCAGAAACGCTGCCGCTGATTTGTTATTGGTCTCAAGCTTCTCCGCCAGGTGGCGGACGAGTTGAGTTTTGGTCAGACCTGCCATGAATCCTCCTCTTGAAGAAATCGATTTTGTTGCGATGAACGCTATCTTATACCGGCATGCTGTGGAAAAGGTAGCGCCGCAGGCCCATTTTACGCGGATGTTCTCGACTTGGCACAGGGAAAGCCATAAAAATCGCCTCTTCCCGCACATGCTGTTTCAAAATGGCCCGTCAAAGCTGATCCGAGAGCATGCGCTGTCCATGTCATAATGCCTTCGGGAGATCTTTCATTCGTGAGCTGTGCGATTTGCGAGAAACGTAAAGAGAAGCGCTTCTGCCCGGCCATTCACAGCCGCATCTGCCCGCAATGTTGCGGTGAGCAGCGCGAAGTAACCCTCGACTGTCCCAGCGACTGCGTTTACCTGCTACAGGCCAGAGAACACGAGAAGCCCCGCCCCATGCAGGATCTGGACCAGGACTCCGTGTTCCCGCGAGTGGAAATTGGCAAGTCATTTTTGTATGAGCAGGAACACCTGATTGTCGGTTTGAGTTACGCCCTGGCGAAAAGCGCGCGCGCCGATCGCACGCTCGCGGATTCCGGCTTGATCGCCGCGCTGACTTCCATGACGAAGACTTACGAAACGCTCGTCAACTCAGGCTTGCATTACGAAAATCCGATCACGAGCGGAAGCCAGCATGCCATCGTTGCCGAAGTGCAAACCATGCTGAAAGAGTACCGCGAAACCGAGCAACGAAATCTGGGCTACAGCCGGCTGCGCGACGCCGATGTATTGCGTGCGCTCGTATTTCTCGTAAGGATGGCGCTAGGCCGCACTTCCGGCAGACCGAAATCGCGCGCCTTCGTGGATTTTCTCTTCGCGCAGTTCCCCGAGAAGCAGTCGGTGATTGTGGGGGCCGAGGACGCAGGAAGCCGGATCATCGCTCCGTAGCGCACTCTCCATCGACCGCTCGCACTTTTCAGCTTGCTGACAAAGTCCAAGAGAATTGTTTTGCCAAAATGCCTTGACTCGTGGCACACGTCGTTAGAGACAGGATGACAGGGTTCCACAAGGCGCACGAACTCCTACCTACCCGGCCCCTCACTGGGCTGAGTCCCTGGCGGCTCCGCCGGAGCCAGCGGAAGCTTAGTCGCCCCATTCAGCAACTCGATCTCTTCCGGCGTGAACCGGCTCTTGAAACGGTCAGACTCAATCGTTCGCTGACGCGCATCCGGGGGCATGGCGCGCAGGTTCCTGATTGCGGTCTGGACCTCGCGCTGCCGTTCCGGTGGCAAGCTCCGCATCTGCGTAAAGAGTCCGCGCGCAGTTTGCTTCTGCTCGGGGGTCAAGTGCTCCCACACCTCCATGCGATTCAGCACTCGCTGTTGTTGTTCGGGAGGCAGGCTGCTGAAGCGTTGCAGCCGCTGCTCGAGCCGCTGTTGGCGCTCCGGAGGGAGCCGCCGAAACTGAGGATCGTTCTCCAGCGCCTTTTCCTGCTGCGCCGGCGGAACGTCTTTATATTGCCGCAGCCACTGGCCGGCATGATGTCCCTGCAGCGGCGGACCTTGCGGCGGACGTGGCACGCTCTGCGCACGCGGCACATTCTGAGCCCGTGGCGGTGGCTGATGTTGCGGGGCGCGGTGATTCTGCTGCGCCACGGCCGGTGCTGCGCCGGCGATTGCCAGCGCCAGGGCGAGGATCGCCGCCCTCCTGAGCACCGTCATGGACTTTCGCTGTAACACCTCGTCCCCACTGTTCCCGCTCCACAAACTTCCCCGGAGCGGCTGGCCCTCTACGGATTCGCGTTCACATTGGACTGTACCTGCAGATCATCCAGCACGTCGAAATCCGAGTATAGGTCGTGATTCTTATCCAAAGCTTGCAAGTCCCCAACTGCTGTGCCGGGAACCGGCTGCACGTTCGCCGCATCGATCGCGGCACGATGTACAGTGCCGTCCCCGCGGAAAAACGTGATTCCCACGATCATGGCGACTCCCAGTGAGAGCGCCAGCGCAGGCTTGCGCACCCACTGCAGCCAACCCGCCGTTGCTGGCTTGGCAATCTCTTCCCGCAGACGCGCCTGTAGCCGTGTATCAAAATACGGCGAGGGCTCCGGCGCCTGCCACTCGTCCAGCAGCTTCATGGTCTGGCGCAGCCCCTCCAGCTTACCCGCGCACTCGCTGCAAGCTTGCAGATGTTCCTTCATCTCCCCCGTAGACGCGTTCATGTCCGCGGCCAGGTCGGGCATCAGTTCGCGAATTTCATGGCAAGTCATGACACATTTCCTTTACAAAAATTCTCTCAGTTGCACGCGCAGTGTTTCATAAGCGCGAAACAGCAGCGACTTGGTCGCCGACTCACTCAACTTCAGCACTTCGCCAATCTGCTTGTAATCCATGTGCTGATACTTGTGCATCAGCACTGCCATGCGCTGCCGCTCGGGCAACGCCTGCACCCGCTGGCGGATGGCGGCCAGCCGCTCCCGCCGCAGAATCATTTCTTCCGCCGAGAGCGAAGCATCCGGCACATCCGGCGTCATGCCCGTTTCGCTATCGGGCTCATCCAGGCTGACGGTCCGTTCCGGGCGCTCGTGGCGCGTATCCCGCGCGTGATTCACCGCCAGATTGGTCGCTATACGATACAGCCAAGTGGTGAATTTGGCGCTAGCCTCATAGCCGGCGCGCGAGCGATACACGCGCAGGAAAACTTCCTGCGCCAAATCCTCCGCAGCGGCTGCATTGTGCGCCATGCGGTACATAAAACTTACCATCGGACGGCGGTACTTTTCGACCAGATACTGGAAGGCCGACTCGTCCCCGGCCTTCACCCGCAACATCACGTCCGCATCGGTAAGCGCTGCGCCGGCAAGGTTCTGGCTCGACGCCGGCGCCCCTGCCGCCATCGCGAGCAAGCCGCGATCCATGGCCAAGCTGCTCACACTGGATTGAACCCCTGCCGGGTCTAAAAGTTGCGCCTCTTTTGGCTCCCGGGACGGCTGAGAAGTCTCGTCTTTAGAGTGCGGTACGGGCGGGGTTGGGGAAGTGGGTTTGATGGCCATCAGCGGTCTCGAGCACGGAGTCTGAGGGTGCGAACGCCAGTACCTCCCCAAGCTGCTTGCGCCTAGCCTAACACCAACGCTAGCCACGCGGGAACTGGTTAGTTTGCTAGAGTATAGCGGGACCAGGCACCCTCGGGACTGGCGGCGTTCGCCTCACCGTAAACTCCATGTCTTGCGCCTGTAACCATGCCCAACCAGCAAGCTAACCCGACCTTTAACCGCCTCGCGCAGGCCATCAAGATCGGCCTCGCCGGGGTGGCGGCTCTTTACCTGGCCGAACTCTTACGCCTGCCGCAATCCTATTGGGCAGCCATCAGCGCCTTTGTGGTGATGGGTACGGATGTGGGGACAACCGTCCAGGCCTCGCGCGACCGGCTGATCGGCACGGCTCTTGGCGCCGTGGGCGGAGCGGTCTTCGTCTTGCTTTTTGGAAGTCATTTGTGGTCATTCGGGTTGGCCGCCACGGTGATCGTCTTGCTATGTGCCGCCCTGGGACTGGACCAGAGTTACCGCCTGGCCTGCGTGACCATGACCATCGTGATGCTCATCCACACCGGTGGGTCTCCGTGGTCGATAGCCTGGCGGCGCTTTCTGGAGGTGGCGTTGGGGATCATGGTTGCCCTGCTCATTTCGGCCTTGCCGCCAAAGCGGGCGATCCGGACGCCCTGATTGCGGACGCGGCTTTCTTAGCGAATTTTGTAGGCTTTCTTGGTGCTCTTTGCGGTCCGAGGCTTTCTGCCCCTCACCGCTTTGCCCTGCTACCCCCTCTACTGGTAGACTGGCCGCGTCGCTTCTGAGAGTTTCGGCTGTACCTCGCCACCGTTAGAATTCTGCTGAAATTCAACTTATGTAGGGGGGAATCATGAATCGTAAAATCGATAGCTACGAGGGCGCGCCACTAAGACGGCACGAGTCTACAATGCAGGAACTTCGGCATGAACGGAAAACCGAATCGCTCCGTTTGGACGGGCTGAAGAAAGTTCTGCAAACCAAAATGCACCTGGATCCCGCCCGAAACCAGCAGGTTCGCGCCGCCTAGGGGTAAAGAAACCACCGGGCCAGCGGAGCCTCCGAGCCGCCTGACCGTGGGAGTTCCCGCCTTTCCTTTGCCGCCATTCGAGACGCTGCCACCGACGTCAGTCGTGAGCACGCCGGCGCTCTCGGCGCCCTCCGCGGCTGTTCTCTGCGAGCTCTGTGATCTAATTTTTGGGTTCCCCCGACAATAAGTCCCAGATCGGTGAGCCTTGCGGGAAACGGTCACTGATGTTTGAATAGAAACGGTTGGGCGCTTAACTCAGCGGTAGAGTGCCATCTTCACACGGTGGAAGTCATAGGTTCGAATCCTATAGCGCCCACCACTAACCAACTGGAATGATATTCGCCAAGGGGGAATCTCAAAGAGCGCCTGGCCAATACATTCGAATCCCCGGCGGAAACTGCCAGAAAATAGCGTTGAGGACTACCGTAAACTGACAAGTCTTCTTTCAATGGACCTGTAAGCAATCTGCTGACAGTCCCGGCTTGGCCGGTCATAACCTCGAACTCCTGCCTTCGCAGGAGAGGAGCGCATGTCCGTCGGGCGCGCTTTTCATCCACCCCACAGCACCTGGAATACGCAGAACCATGTGTTGCACAGGGCGATTGCCTGGTAGTACAACAGCGCATTTCATTGCCGGTGTCGCCTCGAACAGTCTTTTGGCCATCAGCGTCCATGCTAGACCTTGGTCACTTCGCCATTCGGGGCGTAAGGGTTGGATCCTCGGATCTGCGCAAAAGAGAATCTTTCGTGAGCGGTGTTCTGGCCGTATGCGAAAGTCAATTGTGCCCCTAACTTCTTCCGGTTAGCATCTAAGTCAAGGCATGTCGTCTGTCCCCAATCCCGCGCTTCAGAACGGACCTCCCAAGCTGGTCTTCGGAGAAATCTTCAGCTTTGCCTATGACACCTTTTGCAGCAACAAGGTGCGGTTCGCCCTGACGGCGCTGGGCATGGTGATCGGCACCGCCTCGCTCATACTTGTGGTCACCATCGGCATGACCGGAAAGCAGTATGTTCTGGGCCTGATTCAGTCGATTGGGGCTAACCTGATTTATGCCGAGTACGAGGGTGGAGGAGAGCGCATCACCAGCTCAACCCCCGACCCTCTGACCATTGAAGACCTGAAGGCGGTGCAGGAGGCGGTGCCAGGACTGGTAGCGGCGTCTCCGGTGACTCAGTTCAACGAGCGCATACCTGTTGGCGGAGGCAAAGAGCGCGACATCCTGATTCTTGGTGTCTACCCGGAGTACAAGACGGTGCGGAATCTGGTGGTCCTGGCAGGGCGGTTCTTCGATTCCGAGGATGAGGAGGCGCACAACAAAGTCGGCGTCATTACCGAAAAGATGGCGCAGCAAATGTATGGTTCGAGCCAGGGGGCGATCGGCCAGGTGATCAAGCTGAACGGTCTGCCGTTCACCATCATCGGCGCCTTCAAGGAGAGGGTCGACACCTTTGGCCAGTCGGAGGTGATCACCAATACGATGGCGATCCCCTACACCGTGAGCCGCTATTTCAGCGATACGCCTACGGTCAAGCTGATGTACTTCTCCGTGGCCGACTCTTCCATGGTGGCGCCGGCGACCGAGCAGATTCGGAGGGTCATCCAGTCGCGGCACCGGGCCGAGTCCGTGTATAACGTCACCAACCTGACTGAACTGGTGGCGGTCGCGGAAAAGACCGCGAATGCCCTCACGCTGGTTTTACTGTTGGTCTCTACCGTTGTGCTACTGGTGAGCGGGATCGGCATTATGAACATCATGCTGGCGACGGTGAGCGCGCGCATCCGGGAGATCGGAATTCGGAAAGCCATCGGCGCAACCAACCGTGAGATCCGTTTTCAGTTTCTTTCGGAGGCTGTCCTGATATCGCTGATCGGGGGCTTGGCAGGAGTGGTGATCGGCCTGGCTCTGCCATATTCGGTACGTTTCCTTACCGAATACCGTATTCCGATCTCGGGATTGTCGGCGATCGTGGCGATTGTAGTGTCGTCGCTGGTGGGGATTCTGTTCGGAACCGTTCCGGCAGCTCGCGCGGCCAAGATGGATCCGGTGGAGAGTTTGAGGTACGAGTGAGAGAGGCTTCTAGCTGCTAGCCGTTGGCTACTTCTTAGCCTAGCCGTCACGGCTGTTCGCGGTTCGCTCGATGGGTTTGGCTAGCGGCCAAGAGCTAACGGCTGAGGGCTGAGGTCCAAACAAGAAAGCCGGGCTGGTTGGCCCGGCTTTTTCCCGTTTCGCTTCGGGAATCGCTGGTTGCGAAGTTCCCGAATTTTCGCCGTGCGTCACCGCGGCAAAATCGTGAGCGTGGCATGACTCCGTGTCATATCTACATGACCAGGGCTAAATTTTCCAACTCGTGTTGCAGCACCGGCAGGGAGCAACCAGCCATTTCTACCCGGCTAGCGGCATCACGGGCAGCCTGCGGCGACACTCCAAAACCGCGACCGACCAGGAACACCTGCAGGAGCTCGGCGGCCTCGTGGGAATCGAGCAAGCCGCCCTGCAGCAGGTCGTTCCGTAGCGCCGTCAGTTCAGTACTTGAAAATGTTTCTCTCATGGCCGTTATCACCTCCGACTCCGACCTTCACTTCCCTTGCCTATTAGACTCATCTGCTACGTTGTTCGTTGCATGCAATTTTGTTGCCGCCGCGTTTCCGCTGCACTCTTATACGTGCAAGCGAGTGCTTTAGTTTCTTAAACCCCTTTTGATGCGACAAGTTGCCCCTAGATGAGGCCATTCGTCACTGTAGGCGGGCACTTCTGAATTTGTCTCGGGAGTGACACGTCGTGTCGTTGTGGGACGAGAAAATGTCTGGCACAAAAGTGGGGGATGGGCAAAACCGCATTGCACCTTGACCGCGTTGCACCTTGAAGATCAAGAGGCGTCGACCACGGCTTCGTCCACCAACAGAATCGGGATATTGTCCCGGACTGGGTAAACCCGGCGGCAGGCGGCGCATTTCAAACTCTCGCCGCCATCCTTCAGCGCGACGACTGCGAGTGGTTGCTTGCAGGCAGGGCAGACCAGAATCTCCAGCAGATCTTGGGAAATCATGCCGAGGATTCTACGCCAAAAAGCGAAGCAAGAGGAACTTGAGGACTTAGACTTGCTCGGCGCTCTCTGCCGTGTTCTCTATGCCCGCCGCGCCTCAAGATTTCGCTGTGAGCCCGAAGCTCTGTGCGATCGGTCAATGCGTCCCTGCATGATTTACGATAGACTCTGCGCGCTGCTCCCGGGAGCAATTCACATGGCTGCCAAGATTCTGGACGGCAACAAGATCGCCGGCGAAATTCGGACCGAGGTTGCGGCTGAAATAGCGGCAATGGCCGCTAGCGGTCTGCGGCCCGGCTTGGCGGTGGTGCTCGTGGGCCACAATCCAGCGTCGGAGATCTATGTTCGCGGCAAGGTAAAGAGCTGCGCGGAGCTGGGCATCTACGGCGAACAGCACTCGCCCCCGGAGACGATCGAAACCGAAGAACTGCTTGCGTTGGTCCACGACCTGAACCGGCGCGATGAGATTGACGGCATTCTGGTGCAGCTTCCGTTGCCGTCCCAGGTGGATTCCAAGCGAGTACTCATGGCCGTGGACCCAGCCAAAGACGTGGACGGCTTTCACCCGGTGAATGTCGGGTTTCTATCGACACAGCGGCCAGGGTTAGTACCGTGTACACCGGCGGGCGTGATCGAAATCCTGAGGCGGAGTGGGATTACCATCGCAGGAGAGGAAGCCGTGGTGGTGGGCCGCAGCGATATCGTGGGCAAGCCGGTGGCCATGCTGCTGCTCAATGCGAATGCGACGGTCACGGTTTGCCATTCGAAGACGCGTGACCTTCCAGGCGTATGCCGGCGGGCGGACATTCTGGTGGCGGCCATCGGGCGTGCGGGAATGGTGACTCGCGACTTTGTAAAGCCGGGCGCCGCCGTCATCGACGTGGGCATAAACAAAATCACAGATCAGGCTGAGTTCGACCGATTCTTCAAAGGCAACGCCAAACGGGAGGAATCTTTCCGCACCAAGGGCTCCACACTGGTCGGAGATGTACACCCCGAGGTGGCGGAAATCGCGGGAGCCATTACACCGGTGCCGGGAGGCGTGGGGCCGCTGACCATCGCCATGCTGATGGCGAATACCGTCAGGGCAGCGAAGCTGCGCCGGGGAAACCGCATGCGGGAGCTTTCGCGCACATGAGGATGTCTCACCACGGAGGCACGGAGACACGGAGAACCCTTTTGTTTTCTCCGTGCCTCCGTGTCTCCGTGGTGAGAAGTCTTACGGGGCTGCCTTGCTGAGGGTCGGATTGACTGGCGGAATCGCCTCAGGCAAGTCCACCGTGGGCGAAATGTTCGTGGCTCTCGGAGCCTATTTGGTCCAGGCGGACGAGATTGCTCACCGGCTCATGCAGCCGGGCGAACCGGTTTACCAACGAGTTGTAGAGCACTTCGGCCGCGAAATCCTCGATCCCGGTGGCCGCATAAACCGCTCACGGCTGGCGGAAGCTGCTTTCGGATCGGCCGGGAAAACCGGTGGGAGCCACGCTTCTCGCATCCAAGAACTGAACCGAATCGTCCATCCTGCCGTAGTCAACAAGCAGACGGAATGGATGGATGAGCTAGGCCGCCGCCTACCGAACGCCATTGCCATGGTGGAGGCGGCCCTCATCCTGGAAGCGGGCGCGGCTGAGACCTTCGACCGGCTGATCGTGGTCACCTGCCGGCCGGAGCAGCGCATCGCACGCTGGGCGCACCGTCTGAAGGTGGATGAAGACACGGCCCGGCGAGAGGTCGAGCGGCGTATGGCGGCGCAGCTGCCGGATGAAGAAAAGATCAAGGCGGCCGATTACGTGATCGACAACTCAGGATCGCTGGAAGAGACGGACCGGCGGGTCCGGGAGATTTACGAGACCTTGGAACGAGACGCGATCCGAAATCCCTAATCGCCAGGGAGCCGCAGCCAAAGTCCGTTACTTAACGATTTAGAATGGTGAACGGGAAGGCCTGCAAACTATGCGATTGCTGCGACTGATTGCTCTGGCTCTAATTCTTGCCGCGGCGTTCTTTTATTTCACGACTTATCGCTCCGGAAGAACTCGGTTGACGGACTGGATCACCCACCCGAGTAAAGTTGAAATCACGGAAGCGGCCAGCGGCGAAACCCTCGATCCCGAAGAGCAGAACAACATCAGCGTTTACCACAAGAACATCGCGTCGGTGGTGAATGTCACTTCGCGGGCGGTGACTTTCGACTTTTTTTATGGGCTGGTGCCCCAGGAGGGCCAGGGATCGGGTTTCATCATCGACAAACAGGGCCATATTCTGACCAACTACCATGTGATCGCGGATGCGCGGCAACTCGAAGTGACTCTTCACAACCGTAAGAAGTACCACGCTACGGTTGTGGGCATCGATCGCTCTCACGACCTGGCGGTGATTCAAATCAAGGCAGACGATCTGACGCCGATGGTGCTGGGCGACTCGCGCAATCTGCAGGTCGGGCAGAAGGTGTATGCCATCGGCAATCCGTTCGGACTCTCGGGAACGCTGACGCGCGGAATCGTAAGCTCGATCCGCTCGGTGCAGGAGCCCGATGGCATGACCATTGATGAAGCCATCCAGACCGATGCCGCGATCAATCCGGGAAACTCCGGCGGCCCGCTGCTCAATTGGCATGGCGAAGTAATCGGGATCAACACGATGATCGCTTCCAACGTGGGGCAGAGCGCCGGGATTGGCTTTGCGATTCCCATCAATACCGCCAAAGCCGTCCTGAACGATCTGGTGACTCTAGGGCGAGTTCGGCGACCGGCTTTGGGCGTGCGCACGATCCCGATCAGCCCCGAACTGGCGGATCAGATGGGTCTGGCGGCCGATTACGGGTTGCTGATTGTAGAAGCCCCCGCCGGCGGCGCGGCCGCGCGCGCCGGGCTGCGTGGCGGAACCGAACGGGCTTTCCTGGGGAACACTCCGATCATGCTGGGTGGGGACTTGATTGTTGGCATCGACGATCAAAAAGTGGAGAACCAGCAAGACCTGTCGCAGATCATGAACAACCACCGCGCCGGCGATACGGTGCGGGTAATCTTCTATCGCGGGAAGAAGAAGGGCGAAGTCAATGTGACGTTGGGCGAGGCGCGGGAGCAGGTGTAGGTGGTCAGCGCGTCTACCCGACAGCCATCCGAAAATCTAACTCTTGTCATTCCGAGCCCTTCGGAGCCGCGCGGGTAGCGCGGCGAGAAGGAGCGAGGAATCTGCAGGTCAGGTTTTCTCCGCTGCAGCATCGCCCCGATACTGCAGATCCCTCTCTTGCTCTCACCGCGCTGCTCGCGCGGCTCGAGCTGCGCTCGGGATGACAACATCAGCAGCTGGACGGAAGCAAACTGCTGCACCACCAAAGGCCATGCCCTTCCTAAAATCCGCCCAAGTCCTAAGCGACAACCGGAGCCGGCACCCCTAGAATCTCACTGACATCCTCATCCGTCAGCCGCAGTTCTCCCGCCCTCATCACCCCTTCAGCCTGTTGCGCGTTGCGCGCGCCCACAATCGCGCCCGTCACCGCCGGATTACGCAGTGTCCAGGCAATAGCCACCTCGCCGGCAGAACGGCCGTAGCGCTCGCCCACAGCGCGCAGCTTTTCGACTAACGCCAGGTTCCGCGATAGATTGGGCTCGTTGAAATCGGGATGGCTCCGACGCCAGTCGTCCTTCGGCAGCTTGGCGGCGCGCTCCCGCGTCATCGCGCCGGTGAGAAGTCCCGACGCCATCGGCGAATAGACAATTACGCCGATTCCCTGGCGCTCGCAGAACGGAAAAATATCCTTTTCGATTTCGCGGTGGATAAGAGAGTACCGCGGCTGTAGCGAGGTAATCGGCGCGATGGCTTGCACGCGCTGCATTTGGGCGATATCGAAGTTCGACACGCCGATCCAGCGGACTTTGCCCTCCCGTTGCAACTCAGCCATGGTCGACCAGCCCTCTTCGAGTTGAGGCGAGCCCGGATTCGGGGGCCAGTGAATCTGATAGAGATCGATGGCGTCTATGCCGAGGCGGCGCAAACTGTCTTCCGCTTCACGCCGCACCGCGCCGGCGCTCAGGTCGCCGGACATGTCTCCTTTGCGGTCGCCAGTGCGGCCGCACTTGGTAAATACGTAAGGCTTTGGGCCGCGCCATGTTTTGAGCGCTTGCCCCACCACTTCTTCCGAGTGGCCGAGGCCGTAAACTGCCGCGGTGTCAATCCAGTTGACGCCCAGTTCAAGGGCGCGGTGAATGGCGGCGATGGAGTCATCGTCGTCCTGTGCTCCCCAGGCAAAACGCCAGCCGGAACCGCCAATAGCCCAGGCGCCGTAACCCACGCGGGTGATCTGGAAATCTGAATTTCCCAGTTGCTTGCGTTCCATCCCAGCCTCCATCTGGTGATTTTGATTCGTAAGTTCGCGCGGCGGATTCAGGAAGGCTGACTGGGAGCCCGAACTCGATAGCTCTCCATTCTAGCTTTACAATGCCAGGGTCATGAATGTCGAGGCCATCCGCCGCTTGTGCCTCTCTTTTCCGCAGGCTAAGGAGAATCTGCAGTGGGGCGACGATTTGTGTTTCAAAGTGCAAGGCAAGATTTTCACCGTACTGAGCCTGAGCGCGGTGCCGCAGGGCATTTCCCTGAAGTGTACGGCGGAGCGATTCGCGGAGCTATTGGAGCAGGAAGGCATCCGCCCCGCGCCCTACGTGGGCCGTTACAACTGGGTACTGCTAGAGCGGCTGGATATCTTGCCCATGGACGAACTGGAGGGCTTGATGCGGCAATCCTATGAGCTGGTCACGGCAAAGCTCTCCAAGCAGCGCACGAAGAAGGCGCCCAGTAACCGCCAGCGGAAGGGCAGAAAAAGGGGATAAATCCTATAGACTCCCAAAATTGGACCCGGCGTTTGGCTTCCGAATTCCTCAGATTCATTTTGGCCCCCGCTAACCTCCGGCCGAGGATAAGATCATAAAGCCCCTGAAACCATAGGAAGACAACAGATGCTGAAAGCGATGTCCACGTACGTGCACGTGAGAGAGCGGCTGCACCCTGGATTGCTGGATGGGCTGGCGCGCGGCGGAGCCCAGGCGATCGAAATCTTTGCCGCTCGCCAACATATGGATTACGCCA
Source organism: uncultured Acidobacteriaceae bacterium (assembly GCA_963735545.1). Taxonomy (GTDB): domain Bacteria; phylum Acidobacteriota; class Terriglobia; order Terriglobales; family Acidobacteriaceae; genus PALSA-270. Next base: position 225,634 of record CAVTLU010000007.1, on the reverse strand, counting down.
ACCGCAAGCAACACGTGCGCGAGATCGCGGATTGGTTCCGCACCAGCGGCGTAACGCTGAATTCCGTCCATTCGCCGCTTTATCCCGACTACGAGTGGGGACGCTCGGGAGGGCCGCCGGTGAACATTGCCGCCGCCGACCGTGCCCATCGCGTGGAGGCGATGGACGAGATCAAGCGCGCACTGGAAATCGCGGAGCAGATTCCCTTCCGTTTCCTGGTGCAGCACATGGGCATCACCGACGAGGCCTTCGACGACCACAAGTTTGAGGCGGCAATGACTTCGATCGAGCATCTGCGCGCATTTGCGAAACCCTTGGGCGTTCGGATCTTGCTGGAGAACATTCCTAACGAGCTGTCTACCCCGGAGCGGCTGGTGGAGTTGATTCGCAGCTCGCATTTCGAGGACGTCGGCGTGTGCTTCGACTTCGGCCATGCGCACCTAATGAGCAGCGTCCCGCAGGCATTCGAAACTCTCAAGGACTACATTCGCTCGACTCACACCCACGACAATAAGCGCGATAAAGATACCCATCTCTGGCCGGGCCAGGGCTCTATCGACTGGAAAGAAGCGATGCAACTGCTGAGTTCGGCGCCGCACACGCCAGCGCTGCTGCTCGAGATTGAAGGCGACGATAAGCTGCATCCCGCGGACAAGATGAAGGAAACCTTCAAGAAACTGGGAGCCGAGTAAATTGAGCCATTGAATCATCGAGCCATTGAATCATTGGTGCAATGAGGGTTTTAATGACTCAATGATTCAATCCCTCAATGACACAATCACCATGTTTCCCATCACCACCATCGCCGAAATCGGCAAGCACGAGGGCCAGACGGTCACCATCCGGGGCTGGCTTTATAACCTGCGCGAGAGCGGGAAGCTTCTGTTCCCCATCTTTCGCGACGGCAGTGGACTGATCCAGGGCGTAATCCCTAAGAATGCCGTGCCCGCTGAGGTATTCGACGCAGTGAAGGGGCTGACCCAGGAGTCGAGCGTAATTGTCGAAGGCAAAGTTCGCGCTGACAAGCGCGCGCCCGGCGGCTACGAACTCGACGTCAGCAACGTGCAGGTGCTGCAGCGCGTTGCCGAGAATGATCCCTATCCCATTTCGCTCAAGGAGCATGGCGTCGATTTCCTGATGGAGCACCGCCACTTATGGGTGCGTACGCCGCGGCAGGCCGCCATCCTGCGAGTGCGAGCGGAAATTATCAAGGCGGCGCGGGATTTCTTCGACGAGCGCGGCTTCACTCTGACCGATCCTCCCATTCTGACGCCGGCGGCGTGTGAAGGCACGACTACGCTTTTCCCCGTCGATTATTTCGATGAGCAGGCGTATCTCACGCAATCTGGCCAGCTTTACATTGAAGCTACCGCGATGGCGCTGGGCAAAGTGTATTCGTTCGGCCCGACGTTTCGCGCGGAGAAATCGAAGACCCGCCGCCATCTGACCGAGTTCTGGATGGTCGAACCGGAAGTGGCTTACGCCACGCTCGACGACCTCATGGATTTGGCGGAAGGCCTGATTTCGTTTCTGGTGAAGCGTTGCCTCGACCGGCGGCGTGGCGATCTGCAAACCATGGAACGCGATGTGGCAAAGCTGGAGAAAGTCGAAGCTCCATTCCCTCGAATTACTTACGATGAGGCCGTCAAGCTGCTCCAGGATGGCCACGCCAAAGGCGCGGTGGAAGCCAAGTTCGAGTGGGGCGGCGACTTCGGCTCTCCGGATGAAACTTATCTTTCGTCGCAGTTCGACCGGCCAGTGATGGTGCATCGCTATCCCGCCGCGATCAAGGCGTTCTACATGGAACCCGATCCGCAACGGCCGGAACTGGCGCTGTGCGTTGATGTGCTGGCGCCGGAAGGATACGGGGAGATCATTGGCGGCTCGCAGCGCATGGCATCTTATGATTTGCTGGTACAGCGCATACGCGAACACAACCTGCCGGAAGAAGCTTTCAAGTGGTATCTCGATCTGCGCAAGTTCGGCAGCGTGCCCCACGGCGGCTTCGGTATGGGAATCGAGCGGGCCGTCGCCTGGATTTGCGGGTTGGAGCATGTACGGGAGACGATTCCATTTCCCAGGATGCTGCACAGGCTGTACCCTTAATGCTAATTTCCAATTGGCAGGTGGTAGTTGAGAATTGGAAATACCTATGACGCCCACGTCGCCGTCATCCTCCGGCATCGCTCCGAGAAAAATCCGCGTGATCGGAGTTCCTTTAGACTTGGGACAGTCGCGCCGCGGCGTCGACATGGGACCTTCGGCCGTCCGTGTCGCCGGCCTGGAAGCTCGGCTCGAAGAGCTGGGTCACGTGGTGGAGGACGCGGGGAATGAGTCCGTTGCTCTCGCCGAGCAGAAACATCAGGGCGATCCGCATGCGAAATATCTAAAAGAGATCGCCGCCAGCTGCACCAAGCACGCGAAACACATTCTCGAAACGCTCGAAGCGGGAAAAGTTCCGCTGGTTTTGGGCGGAGATCATTCGGTCGCGGTGGGGACAGTTGCGGGTCTCGCCGAATTTTATCGGCGGCAGGAACAAAGAATCGGCCTGATCTGGATGGACGCCCACACCGATATCAACACCCCCGAAACTTCGCCCAGTGGAAACGTGCATGGCATGCCGCTCGCAGCCACCATGGGTCTGGGGCCGCCCGAGCTGAGCAATATCTACGATTTCTGCCCTAAGGTGAGTCCGGAGAATTGCGTATTGGTAGGCGTGCGCGACATTGATGCCATCGAGAAGGCAAACGTCCGCCGCGCTGGCATCGCGGTCTTTACCATGCGTGACATCGACGAGCGCGGCATGCGGACCGTGATGGAGGAAGCTTTGCGTATCGCTGGGCGCGGCACCGCGGGCTATCACGTTTCGTTCGATATGGATTGGGTAGATCCCGAAGACGCGCCCGGAGTGGGCACTCCGGTGCGTGGCGGCGCGACCTATCGCGAAGCTCACCTGGCCATGGAAATCATCGCCGACCACGGCCGCCTCTTGAGTTTCGAGATCGTAGAAGTGAATCCCGTGATTGACGAGCACAACCGGACCGCCGATTTGGCGGTGGAGTTGGCGCTGTCAGCATTCGGGAAAAAGATTCTGTAGCGGCCACGTAGGCCCGGACGCCTTCGTCCGGGCGCCCGTGTCGAGCTATCCCCAAAAAGTCTCTTCCTCATTCCGCAGCTTCCGCAGTTCCGCCGGAACTTTCATCGGCGTATCTGTCGGGTTGCTGGTGAGAGCGTCCAACGAATCCAGCCATAAAATCTGGCTCTCGAATACCACGCCGAAATTGCGCGAGATCGAATTTGCCACTTCCTCCATCGATACTTCGCGACCCAATTCCTTCGCCATCGAAGTCACCGGCTTGGCCGTGATGCCGCAGGGAATAATCAAGTTGAAGTAGCCGAGATCCGTATTCACGTTCAGGGCGAAGCCGTGCGAGGTAACGGCGCGGGAAATGTGTACGCCGATGGCGGCGATCTTGGCTTCGTCTGAGGTGGTGGCTTCGAGCGCTTCGGAGTGCAGGCTGTGAGGACGTGCTTCAGCCGAGCTGCGTTCGGCTGAACGGCCAGGAGTGCCCGTCCCCACACAAGCATCACGGACCTCGTCGCGAGTGGATGTGGTCCACACCCCGGTCAATCCGCAGATGCGTTTCGTGGGAATGCTGAAATCGGCGCAAGTGCGGATAAGAACTTCTTCCAGACGGCGGACGTACTCGATCGCGCCCAGCGTCTTCCGCGTGCCCTCGGACGAAGGCAAACTGCGCAGGTCAAAGATAGGGTAGCCGACCAGTTGACCCGGGCCATGAAAGGTGACATCGCCGCCGCGGTTGCATTCGCAAACCTCAACCCCGCGCTGGGCAAGCAGTTCGGGCGAAGCCAGGATGTTCTTCTCTTTGGCGTTGCGGCCTAGGGTAATGACTGGAGTGTGCTCCAGTAGCAGCAGGACATCGCTAATGCGACCTTCCTTGCGCAGGTCAACCAGACGCTGCTGAAGCCCCAGGCCACTGGCGTAGTCGAGCGTGCCGAGTTGGAGGACGGAGATCAAGGTATTCTCACAGCTCTGTTATCCGAATAATGGCTGTCATGCTGAGCGGAGCTGGAGCAAGCGTAGCGCAGCTCCGGTGCAGTCGAAGCATCCCTACCGAAAGTGTACTGCCGCGAGTAGGGATTGCTCCGCCCTCGCTGTCGCTCGGGGTCGGAATGACACCCTTCATTCTATTCTCCCTACAATCGCCTACGCGTTAATCGCCAGCCCATATACGCTGTTCGACGCATCCAGCATGGCCTCGGCCAGCGTGGGATGCGCGTGGATCGTCCACATCAAATCTTCCACCGTGGCTTCGAGTTCGATGGCGACTACGGCCTCCGCGATCAATTCGGTCGCCTGGGGCCCGATGATGTGCACCCCGAGAATCTCGCCGTGATCGGAATCGGAGACGATCTTGATGAACCCTTCATGCGCGCCAACGATCGACGCTCGCGAGTTGGCGGTAAAGGGGAACTTTCCGACCTTCACGTTGTAGCCCAGTTCCTCCGCCGGCAGTCTGCGTGAGTCCGACGCTGCCAATTTCGGGATGGCAATAGGTCGCGTTCGGAATGTGGTCGGGATTCACCGGCTTGCCGGGCTTACCGGCGATCTTGGCGACGGCCACAATGCCCTCCATCGCGCCGACGTGCGCCAGTTGCGGCGTGCCCAGCACAATGTCTCCGATGGCATAAACCCCTGGCTCGGCGGTCTGCATCCAGCTATCGGTCTTGATGAAGCCGCGGTCGGGTTTGACGTGGATGGTTTCCAGGCCGATGCCTTCGATGCGCGGCTTGCGGCCGACCGCGATCAGAATCTTCTCGGCTTCGATCTTTTGCTGCTTCCCGTCGACGGTAAAAGTTACGGCAACCCCTGATTTTGTTTTCTCGACCTTCTCGACCTTGGCGCCGGTGTGGAAGTTGATGCCGCGCTTGCGATACACGCGCGCCAGCTCTTTAGAGACTTCCTCATCCTCAACGGGAACCAGGCGCGGCAGCATCTCGAGAATCGTGACCTCGGCATCGAAAGACCGGAAAATCGAGGCGAACTCGACGCCGACCGCTCCCGCTCCCACCACGATCAGCGACTTCGGCAGCTCCTTCAAGTTGAGGATTTCGATGTTGGTCAGAATCCGGTCATCAGGCTGAAGGCCGGGAATCACGCGGGCTTCAGAGCCAGTCGCCAAAATGACGTTCTTGGCGCTGAGATGGGTAGCTTTGCCCTCGCCCGTAACTTCCACGGTTAGCACGCCATTGCGCGCCGGGCCGGTGAGTTTGCCGTAGCCCTTGACGGTCTCGACCTTATTCTTGCGCATCAGGAACTCGAGACCCTTGGCATGCTTGGCGACAATCTTCGCCTTGCGCTCCTGCACCGCGGTCCAGTTGAGCTTGCGGGAATCCACGCCTTCGATGCCGAACTCCTTGGCGTCTTTCAGATGATCCCAAAGCTCGGCGTTGAAGAGCAGCGATTTGGTCGGAATGCAGCCCACATGCAGGCAGGTTCCGCCGAGGAAGCCGTCTTTCTCGATCAGGGCAGTTTTCAGCCCCCATTGTCCGGCGCGGATGGCGGCCGTGTATCCGGCTGGGCCACTGCCGATGATGGCGATGTCGTACGTTGTTTCAGGCAAAGAGGCGCTCCTTGGCTAGACTTTCCCACTAAGAACAGATGACAGGGAATGAAAATTGATTCTAGACCAGTTGCAGTGTCCGGCGAAGGCGCATATATTCTCCGGGCGTCGGTTTGGGAGGCAGAACTTGCGGCTTCTAATTAACTGGGTTCTCAGCGCGGTCGCATTGTGGATCGTGTCGCACGTGATTCCCGGCTTTCATGTGAGCGGGCCGATGGCGGCTTTGATTGCGGCGCTGGCCATCGGTTTGATTAACGCGACCATCGGACTGTTCCTGAAGATCATCACCATCCCTCTGACCGTGATTACGCTGGGCCTCTTCTGGCTGGTGATCAATGGGGCCATGATCGAATTGGCTTCCGTTTTCGTACCGGGCTTCAGAGTGGATAGTTATTGGGCGGCTTTCTGGGGAGCAATTGTGCTCAGCCTGGTGAACATGGTATTGCGATGGATTGTGGGGACGGCCGGAGAACGGGATTAGATGCTAAGTTCGGCGTTTTCGGGCGCCCCTGAATGGGAAAGGAGGGAAATGAAATGCCGGATAGGAGTCAGGACGCTTCTCGACTATTTCGATACACGATTCCGCCGCGAACCTGGTCGAAATTGGTGCTGCAGACGCCGCCCAACTCGGTCTGCCGGGTAAGGCCAGAAGGGCCATGTGACTCACGCAGCGTTTTGAAAGTCTATTCATCTCCAGATGGGCGGGTACGATTTCACCTACGGCCGCACGCGGAATCGAAAGACGCAATCAAGTTGGTGGTGGAGTGCGAAGCTGGCGCCCAGACCCAGCAGTATCCGATCGAATTGCGCGCAGGCTTTGAACCCACCGCTGATATGCCCGCGCCGCCCGACGACCCATCGCTCGAAGCCGATCCCAGACAGATGTCGCCTGCGCTCAGCGAGAAAGAGATCTCCCACTTGCCCGACCGGGAACTCCTGGAGCGAGGTTATCCGATACGTCCAACCCGGAATGAAGTACCGGATGCCTACCGCTCATGGCGGCGAATCGTCTCGACCCCGGTTGAAGTCGTAAAACCTCACACTGTCAGCAATCCAGAGGTGCAGCACAGCGCCATGCTCGTGCAAGATGGTCCGGCTAGTTCGCAAAACTGGAGCGGCTTCATCTTGGAACGGCCACTCAATCTCGCGCCTCTCGGTGGACCGACGCTTGGCGGAGCACCCTTCAGTTGGGTTTCTGGAGTGTGGATCGTTCCCACTGGGCAGGTAGTTCCGGGCGTGTCCGCAAACTACGCGATGTGGGTGGGGTTGGATGACGGCAGAACGACGCCGGACCTGGTGCAGGCTGGAACCTCTTGCCAGACTGTGAGCCACACCATGCCGGGGTCCATCACGGGTTTTGATATGTCGAACCACTATGCCTGGACCGAGCTTTTGCCTAATCAGCCGTCCGAAAATGTGATCTCGGGCTTACCAGTCGAGCCCGGTGACGCGATGTTTGTAACCGTATGGGTGGGAAACGCCGGCTATAGTCCAACTCTTCCGGGGACCTTCGCATTCTTTCAACTGATCAACCTCACTCAGTCGAAATCTGTTTTGATCTCAACTCCGCTGGGAGGCACGACGGTTGTGGGAAGCGTGGCGGAATGGATCATCGAGCGGCCTACACTGAATCCCGGTCCCATGAAGTCTCTTTCGTTGCTTGCGGACTTTACCTCCGTCGTAATGTCAACGGCACTTGCCAGGATTGCGACTGGAGCCCAAGAATTCGTCCCCTATCTTAGTAACAATCTTGCTGGCCGGAATAAGCAGTTAACGATGGTCAATTCGAGCAATACGACTCTTGCGACGGCGACTTCATTGAGTTCCTTCACTCTTCGGTTCGATTGGCAGGCTGCGGGTTGAGAACTCATGGGAATGGCATGGGATGTCGAACTGCCGGCGATTCTTAGAGCGGTCCGGGGTGGGCCGATTTGGAGTTTCTGCGCGCTGCCATGCTCATGAGAATTATCCAGCCGGTTCTACTCCGCGGCAAGTCATGGCCGGTCTGGTCTAACCGGCGGCTACGCGGAATCCGTAATCGGCATACTGAAACTGGGGTGGAATGCTAGAGCGGGCGGCACAGCGCGAAACTTTCATGTGGTGCCGCCATGATCCTCCGCGTGAGGCCCGGCGTTCGCCAGATTCGGCGCCCCTGGGATTGCCCTCCGGAGAGATGGCGTAATAATCCGCCTGATACCAGTCCCTGCACCACTCGTGTACGTTCTCGCAGAGGTCATAAAGCCCGAATCCATTGGGGGCATACTGCGCGACCTGCTCGGGACCGGTCTTCCAGCGCGTTTCATAGTTGGGCAGCGACTGTGGCGGCGCGTCTCCCCAAGGATAAAGTTGGCCTTCTATTCCTCCTCTGGCGGCGCGCTCCCATTCTGCTTCAGTGGGTAAGCGATAGCGCTGGCCCGTGGTGCAACCGAGCCACTCACAGTACTTCGCAGCTTCAAACCAGGAAACGGCGACCACTGGCTGCTGCGGATGATTGAAATTGGGATCACCCCAGATGGGCGGCGCCGAATTTCCGGTGGCGCGCAGGAACGCGGCGTAATCGGCGTTTGTGACTTGGCAGACGGCGAGCAGAAAATCGTCCACCCAGACTCGGTGGACCGGGCGCTCGTTGTCCTGGCCGGTATCGCTTCCCATCAGGAACCAGCCTTCCGGGATGGAAGCTAGTTGCGGCGGCGAAGGGGCTTCCTGCCGCGGTCGAATTGAGGCCTGCGAAGCTGACATTGGAAGCAGAGCCTAGCATATTCCAAAAGCAACATCTTAAATCGCGGAGGGCGCTGAGAACCCCCGCCGAGTTCGCGTCGGAGACCTACAAACTGCTAACCTCGCATCCACTGCACAATTTCTGCAATCTCATTCTGCTGAAATAAGCGGATTGCGGCAACACCCGCTGCGCCCGCATCCACACAGGCTCGGGCGTTTGCAACCGTGATGCCCCCCAGGGCCAACACACGGATGTGCTGTCGGCAAGCCTGGTGAAGAGCGTCAAGCCCTGTGACGATTGCTGACGGAGTCTGACTCTTTTCGAAGACTGGAGCGAAGACGGCGAAACTGGCACCGCCGGTCGCTGCCGCTGCGACCTCGGAAGGGGAATGACACGAAACTGCGATGACCGGTTCGTGGGCAAGAGTGCCAGCCCTACACGATTTCCAAAACTTCCGCACATCGGTGGGCGATATGTCGTCGGAGCGGAGGTGCACGCCATCGGTTCCAGCCGCTAGGGCAACGTCCGCACGGGAATTGATTAGGAGGCGCGTTTTCGCGGTGGGATTCGCTTGACCTGGTACTTCAGTTATCAGTTGATTGTTCCCGGTTCTCAGAGGAGTGTTTTCGCGGATGACCTGTGCGGCCTGGCTGGCCAGCACTTCTAGTTCTCGTGTGCTGAGATCTTTTTCCCGCAACTGCACGTAATCGACGCCGTAGCGGGCGGCTTCAGCAATTTTCTCCAGCAGCCGTTGCCGGCGGTCGCGCTCGTTGCCGGGGAACTGCGCGCGGTCGGTGATGTAATAAAGCAGCAAGTACGTGTGACTATGGGTTCGTCTTCGCGATCTCGGGAACGCCTTCCCGGGTGGGCTTTGGCGGCTGGACAAGATGGTGCTTGGTCAATCCGTCGCGCAGAAATTCGAAGCCCTCCTCGGGTGAGTCGACCATCTTGAATAGCTCCACGTCCTGGGGCGAAATTGTCCCGGCATCGATCATGGTTTGGAAAGTTGATCATGCGGTTCCAATAGTCGCTGCCGTAGATCACCACCAGGATTTTCTTCGCCAGCTTCTCAGTCTGCGCCAAGGTGAGGATTTCGAAGAGTTCGTCCAGCGTTCCGAAGCCGCCGGGGAAAATCACCAGCGCCTTGGCCAGATAGGCGAACCAGAACTTCCGCATGAAGAAATAGTGGAACTCGAAATTCAACGCGGGCGTGATGTATGGATTGGGGTTCTGCTCAAACGGCAAATTAATATTCAGGCCGATGGTTTTGCCGCCGGCCTGTTGCGCTCCTAGGTTGGCGGCTTCCATGATCCCGGGGCCTCCGCCGGTGGTGACTACGAAACGGCGGCGGCGGGCAGGAATCTGGCTCGACCACTGCGTGAGCAAAGAGGCGAGGCGGCGCGCGTCCTCATAGTAACGGGCCATGTCAACCGCGGCCAAAGCCCGCTTTCTTTCCGCTTCTTTGTGCTCATCGGCGAGGTGGGTGTGCTTATCGAGTTCAGCCAGGTTTTTCTGGGCGGCGGCCATACTGTGGAAACGGGCCGAGCCGAAAAACACCACGGTGTCCTGAATCTGCTCACGCCGGAAGCGCGAGAGCGGCTCGGCGTACTCTGACAGGATGCGCAGGATCCGCCCGTCCGGGCTTTGCAGGAACGGTTCGTTCTGGTAGGCCAACGGTGCGGGCTTCAGTTTACGTTCGCTCATGATGACAGCAGCTTCCTATGAAAGGGATTTCCAACTACACAACGCTTCAGCATACGCAAGCCGGAAAGAGAACCGCAATCGAGGTCGGGAGCCGTTACCCAGCAGAGTGCGGCTCCTCGTGGTAGTTGACGGCTTCGCCAAATCCGATCCAGAGGTCGAGAATTCCGAGGCCGCTGCACAACCCGCGCACGAATGGGTTGGACAGCAGCGCCCGCAAACCAGGATAGCCCCAGAGCAGGCGGTTTTCATTCCATACCCTGCTCCACGGAAGGATGACCAGCAACACTCCGATCACCGCGCAGACGAGTACGAATAACAATACCGCCGCGCGATGCAGCCAGATCTGGGCCGCAGTGGGGACTTTTCTGGGGTAGACCTGTGTAGGCGGATCCATGGCCGCAGTCGGAGTAGCCGTTCCTCCTGCAGGGGGCACACCGTCGCTCGGGGATGCGGGAGGAATTTGTTTCAGGGATGCGCGGGGATCATCACTCACAGATCAGCTCCCGGAGAGCTACAGCGGGGCTCGACTCGTTCTCCCCGAGTTTCCACCTGGTATAGGGCAAGACCCATCGAAGCATTCTACGACTTCAAGGCCTTGATGCGCTCGGCCACATCGCGATAGTCGATGTTGCCGCCGTAGACCTCGAGAAAATGCTTCAAGGCTACAGGCTTATTCTGAGCGGCTTCGTACGAGCAAGCCAGTTCGTAGTGCAGAGCGATGCGGGTATCGGCGTCAATACTGGGAATCTGCAGAGCCTTTTCGTACCAGCGGATGGCGGCCTCGGGTACGCCCTTGTCCAGGAAGCACTGGGCGAGCCAGGTGTACGCCTGCATAAGCTGCGGAAAGGAATGGCCGCGCTCCACGGCCTGGCAGACCTTCTGTAGTTCGCCGATGGCTTCATCCAGCAAACCCATCTCGCGGAAGGCTACGCCGAGATTGTAATGAGTTTCCGGGTCTTCGCTGGTGGCGGAGGTATCCTCTTCGAGTTCCTGCCTTAGCTCGCCAAACATCCCAGCCAAATCGACACCGGGGCCTATATCCTGCGCGGACGCCGCGCCGGCAGGCGCCAGAGGCCTGGGCTGGTAGGTCAGGTTCGTGGAGTTGGCTACCGGCTGACGGCCCGTCACCGCCGCCGCCATCGCAACCGGAGCAGGAACCGAGGCGCCCGCTGCAGCATGGGCGGCCAAGGCAATATCAAGCTGCACCGGAGCCGGCTCTGGCGTCACCTGGGCTGGCTCAGGCTGCGCGCTGGCTTGTTCTGCAACTTGCTCCTCGATGCGTGGGGGTGGCGCCAGGAAAGAGTCGCCGAGTGAGCTTTCCAGATCTGAAACAAACTCGCTGAGCGCGCTAGGCTGTGGCTGATCAGAAGTTTGAGCAACTTCCATCGCTGGAGGCGGTGCGTCCGGCTTGGGAGCAAAAACCTGAGCTTGCGTTTCGTGAACTATGCCGTACCCGTGCGATGGTTCATCTTGCGACGCAAATCCAGGCCAGGCATCGTCTCCAGCATGGGACGCCGACTCGGTCTCGATTTCTGGCTGCGCCAGCGCCGGCGCGATCTCTTCTACGGATGCTTCCTCCACCGTTTCGGCCTCGGCAGACGACGAAGGCGCCGCAGCGGCCACCTCGACTTCGTCTCTCAGAGCGGCGAGGGTTGCGGCTCCCGGCTCTAGCTCTTCGAGCTTGGCGAGCGAGGCGCGAGCCTGCTCCACCATCGACTGGGCGACATAGAAGCGGATTTCCTCGATGGTTTCTGCGATGGCTTCAAGTTTCTTGGTCTCCTCGGCGCCGCTGTCGCCTGCCGGTGCTGTTGGAGGTTCGTCGCTTGCCGGTTCGTCGCTCACTGACGGTTCCTCGGCGACGGTGGCGGCTTCGACGGCTTCGCTCTCTTCGACCGGGGGCGCGGCAGATTCATCCGAGAGCGCGCCTTCCCATTCGTCAGACAAATCGATTTCCCTCGCGGCCGGGGCCGGCTCGGGCTCAGCCGGCTCCATAGCCGAGGGCGGCGATGGAGGAGCAGCTGATGCTGCCGGCGCGTGCCAGAACAAACCTGCGGGCGCCCCTCGCGCGAGTGGAACGGCGGGCGCCGGCTCAGAAGCCGGAGTATGAACCTCGCTGGCATTCGTCGCCGGTGCACTGCCTGTTGCCCCAGCCGTTGTTTGCGGTTCGGGAGCAAGAGACGGATGAGCCTGCGCTTCAACCTGCGATGAAGATGGGAGGTCGATGGGAGCGGAAACGGTCAGCCCAAGCGCAGCACGCTCCTCATACTTGGCCGCCAGTTCGCCGTAACGCGCCGACTCGGCGGGATGTCCGGCATCATGGTAGAGCGCCGCCAAAGTCCGGCAGCAAACCGCGCCTTCGGCAAAACGGCCGGCTCGGGTATGCAGCGCGGCGAGCCGTTGATTCAAGCGCAAGTCCAGGGGCGCCTGGGGCTGTACGGCAAGCAGAGGTCCCAGGGCTTTCGACGGCATATTGTACGAAGCGAACAGCTCGGCGTCGGTCAGAGCTGCGCGGACCGCCAGGGCGACCTCATCGGAGGTGTAGCGCTGTTCGACGAAAGGAGACGTCGCTTCCAGCTCATCCACCAGCACGGCTCCTTCTTCCACGGTAATGAGGGAACCCGTCTGGCCACCTTCCTGGCGGCTCACCACTTGCTGAAGGTTCCGCGCGTGCAACTGGTTTTGCGGCTCCAGTTGCGTCAGCTTCAGATAATAACTGCCGGCTTTCTCGAGTTCCCCGGATTGCACGCAAGCGTGGGCGAGGAGTTCGTACACTTCGGTTAAGTGGGTGCTTTCTCCAGCTTTGTTCAAAAGCGCAAGCAGAATTTCCAGGGCGGCGGCATTTCCGCGTACGTGTCCGATCAGAATGTGTAGAGCGTCTACGACCTTTGCCTGGTTAGCCGCCAGCAAGCGATCAGAATACTGCTGGTAAACCAGAAGCACATCTTCGTAACGGCCCGACGCCAGCAGGGCATCGGCATAGCCAATGACAGACTCAGCGTCGTTGTGAACCGTAATCAGCTTACCCGCCAAGGTTCCGGCTTCGGGCAGGCGGCCAACCTGGGTATAAGCTTTCAGCAGAATGCGAAGCCCGTCCGCATGGCTGTCGAGGTCGGCGGCTTTCTCCAGGTATTGAATCGCCCCGGCGTTGTCTCCCGAGTCGAAAGCAATCTTGCCCCGCATGAATAAGGCCTGACTATTACCTGGATCGAGGGTGAGCAGGCGCTGCAGGATTTCTTCGGCGGCCGCGATCGCTCCGCGTGCACGCAGGCTCTCGGCGGCGGTGGTGAAGATCTGCCAAGCCTCGGCTTTCTTGCCCAGGCGAACGTAGACTTCCGCCAGCCGGGTCCGCATGGCGACATTTTCAGGATCCATTTCCAGAGTCTTCTGGAAGATGCGAACGGCCTGCTCCAGTTCGCCAGTGCGCAGAAATTCTTCCGCTACCTGCAGATACTGGGCGCGAGCATCATTAAACAGGCCCTGTTGGGTATAGAGCTCGGCCAGCCTGAGCACGCTGTCGAGCGATGGCTTCAGCTTGCTCAGCTTTTTGTACATGGCAATGGCTTTAACGGTAAAGCCTTGCGCGGCGTAGGCGTCGCCCACGCTTTTGAAACGATCTACGGCCTGATCGCTCTGACCCAGGCGGGCGTAGAGATCCCCCACAGTGTTCATTACCGTGAGGTCTTTCGGGTCAGCTTTTAGGACTTTTTCGTATTCGGCGATGGCGTTCTGCAGCTTGCCCTGCTGGACGAACTTCTCCGCCGTGCTCAGAACCTTTTGCTTGTTGAAGCCAAAGCCAAACGCCATAGGGATGAGCACTCCAACTGCAGTCCTCGCCTATCCAGGAAAAATCTCCCCGTGGAAAGGCTGACCGGGCTCACCAACCGCTCTGGCCGACACGACCGGTGCGGCAGGTGATCCTTCGGATAAAGGTCATTGTACGGCTGGGTACCCGGAGTTGTGTGGTTACCAATGGTTACCGGAAGGGCCTGTACGAACGAGTTACTTGAGTGTGCCGAAAGATTACGAGAAGCGAAGAGCTTCGCTCAGCGCAGCCGCGTGGCGCCGCCGTCTCCCGGCTGCAGGGCAGGGGGCGTCTCGCCCGCGCAATGGCGCGACGCCCTCGCGACCGCGAGCAGGATGCCGGCGCTACAAATGCCTACGCGTCGGAGCCGCGCTGCGGCAGCTCCTCTCTTTCCGCGACCCACTGCCAGACGCGCCGCCCGCTCGGATTGACGAAGCATCGCGCCTCGGCATACTCCACCAGTCGGCCCAGCACAGTCGTGGTGGAAGCGACCGGGTCTTTGTGATGCTCCAGAAGATCGGGGAATCTTTGCTTTAGGTGATCGCAAATCTGGCGCGCGCCGAGCGGTTCCACCGATTCCATGAGCACCACTCGGCACGCCCGGGTGAAGCCGGGACGGCGGCCCGATGCCCGTCGATGAAGCAATGTTAGGAGTTCGTCCGGGAGAACTGCGTCCCCGAAAATATCCGCCAGACCAGCCAGAGTTTGCTTGATGGTGCCGATCCGTTTCATCAGGCCGGCGCGCTGCCGCTGAAGTTCGTCGAGTTCCCGCTCCGCGGAGCGGACGACGTCCCGCACGTGCTGCTCGGGGAGTCGCCCGTCTCCGTTGACATCTGCACTGATCGTATACATGCAGCCTCCAAGTCGTCTTCGGTCAAAAACGAGTTACGGCTGGTTCCCGCTTGCCGTCTGAACCGGCGTGACTGTCTCCTCGGCCACAGCGGCTGGTGTTTTCGGGCGCGACACTTCGTAGCCGGAGCGTTCACTGCGCAGCCAAATTCGCGCCAGAACGTGCCGTCCGCCGTAGTTGTAAAAGACCAGCTTCGGACCTGCGGGCGCCGTGGAGGACCATGCCTGAGAGGTAACCATCGCCGCCACTACGCGGTTGCTGGAGTCGCGGACGATGAGCGTGGACGGATTTGCCCGGACAAACGAATAGTGTCCAGCGGGAAACGTCTTCTTGCCGGCGCTGAATTCGAACGGGACATTCACTTGCATGATCGGGTTGCCAAGAAATTGGGCGTGGGCCGATCCTGCGAATAACAAGACAGCGATCGAAAAGGTGTGCAGCGTGCGTCCGAGTAAGCTCATACAGCCTCCTAGTGTTCTGTTATCGAGTTCTGTGATTCGAGCCTTGCTTGCGGCTAAAACTTCTTTTCGCGCAAGTTCAATGGTCATTGGACGCTTTGGCCATCCATTAGAATTATTGTTTGTTTTCATCCGATGAATGAACTATGCTCATGGCATGGACGTACGGCTGGAAATCCGCCACTTGAAATTGCTGGCCGCGGTTGCCGAAGCCGGCAGCGTGACTGAAGCCGGGAAGCGGTTGCATCTGACGCAGTCGGCGCTAAGCCATCAATTGCGTGACGCCGAAGGAAAGCTGGGCACGGCGCTGTTCTTGCGGCTGGGCAAGAAGATGGTCCTGACCCCCGCGGGCGAGAAACTGCTGGTGTCAGCGCAGCACATCTTGGAAGAACTCAGGAATGCAGAAGCTCAGATCGAAGGGCTGAATGGTGGCACGCGCGGCGTGATCCGTCTGTGCACAGAATGTTACACCTGTTATCACTGGCTGCCTCCGCTGCTCAAGAAATTTCATGGAAAATTCGGCAAGGTGGATGTGAGTATCAACGCATCGGCTACCTCGCATCCAGCCAAAGCGCTGCTCGAGGGCGAACTTGACGTCGCCATCATGAGCGATCCCCCGCGCAATAAGAGCTTGCGCGTTACGCCCATGTTCGAGGACGAGTTGGTCTTCGTCATGGCGCCGGGACATCGGCTGGCGGCCTTGAGCCAGATTCACCCGCATGATCTGACCGGAGAAACAGTCATGATTTATCCGCCGCCGGAGGAAAGCACGCTCTTGCGCAAAGTGCTGCAACCGGCGGGAGTGCAGCCTGAACGCATTCTGGAAATCCCTTTGACAGAAGCTATCGTTGAGCTGGTAGCGGCAGGAACCGGCGTTGCGTTTCTCGCGCGCTGGGCGATTGCACCACAGGTCGAGGCGGGCAGGCTCGTGGCGCGCCCGCTTAGCGCGAAAGGATTTCGACGGCAGTGGCACGCGGTGACGTTGCGCTGCCAGCCAGTTCCACCTTATCTTGCGGAGTTCCTGAGCCTGCTAGGAAACTTCTCCCTGAAGCAGGCCAAACAAAGAGCCTGAGCTGATAAAGTGTGGCGCGGGCGCCCTCGCCCGCGAAAAGCCGACGTTCATATATTGCTCAATGTGCAAGATGGATCGTCCAGAAAGCCCCGACTATGCCCCACCGTTCCTTGCGCGATTACATTGAAGGTTTCCTACGGCGAGGGAATGCAACCGCCTACCTCCAACCCAGCGGATACCGCACAGCGCGCAGGACGTATACCCAGGTGGCAGAAACGGCCTTCCGATTTGCCAGAGAACTCGAGTCGCGAGGCATCAGCAAGGGCGACCGAATTCTGCTCTGGGGGCCGAATTCCGCCGAGTGGGTTGCAACATTTTTTGGGTGCGCGTTACGAGGCGTAATCGTTGTTCCAATGGACGACGCCGCTACTTCCGACTTTGCTGGGCGAGTATCCCGCAAGGTCGGCGCCAAACTCGCCGTGTGTTCCCGCGCGCACGCGCAAGCGGCGAGCGCGATACCCACGCTCCTGCTCGAGGAGTTGCCGGCATTCGTGACACGGCATTCTTCTTCCACCTATCGCTCCGCTGCCATCGAGTCGAACGATCTGTTGGAAATAGTGTTCACTTCGGGGACAACAGCCGATCCCAAAGGCGTCGCTATCACTCATGGCAACGTCCTCGCGAACGTAGAGCCGCTGGAAAAGGAAATCCGTAGATATGCGAAGTATGAGCGCCTGGTACATCCCGTCCGTTTCCTGAACCTCCTGCCGCTAAGCCACGTGTTCGGACAGTTTCTGGGAATCTTCCTGCCACAACTTCTTGGGGGGACGGTGGTCTTTCAGGAAACGCTGAAGCCGTCCGACGTGGTCGCGACTATACGGCGGGAGCGCGTATCAGTGCTGGTGGCTGTGCCCCGAGTTCTGCAATCGCTAAAGGAGAAAATCGACCGCGACCTCGAAGATACGAACCAGCTTCAAGCCTTCCAACGGCGCTTTCGTTCTGCCCAGGGCAAACATTTTCTGCATCGCTGGTGGATTTTCGGGCGAGTGCGCCGCCAGTTCGGCTGGAAGTTCTGGGCCTTTATCTCCGGGGGCGCTGCCCTCGACCGGGACACGGAGGAGTTCTGGGGGCGGCTGGGATACGCGGTGGTCCAGGGCTACGGCCTCACCGAAACCACTTCGCTCATCAGCGTGAATCATCCCTTCCACCTGGGTAAGGGATCGATTGGAAAAGTGCTGGCCGGGCGCGAAGTCAAACTTGCACCGGATGGAGAAATCCTCGTGCGCGGTGGCGGTGTTGCATCCGGCTACTGGGGCGAACAAGGGATGCAGCGGGTGGCTGGCGAGGAAGGCTGGTATGGCACGGGTGACATTGGTGAGTTCGATAGCGAGGCTAATCTTTATTTCAAGGGGCGGAAAAAAGACGTCATCGTCACGCCCGCGGGGATGAACATCTATCCCGAAGATCTCGAAGCTGCGCTGCGCCGTCAGCCAGAAGTGAAAGACTGCGTTGTGGTTCCTCTGCCACGCGACGGCAATGCGGACGCATGCGCGGTACTGATTTTGCGGGAGGCGAACGCAGATCCCGAGCCGATCGTGAAGCACGCCAACGAGTCGTTGGCTGAATACCAGCGAATGCACGCCTGGCTGGTTTGGCCGGATAACGATTTTCCCCGCACCTCAACCCAAAAACCGCGCCGGGCGGAGATTCAGCAAACAGCGGAATCAAGGCTTGGAGAAAAGCCCCAGCAGCAAATTCCGTCGAATGTGCTTGCGGACTTGATCGGACGGATTAGAGGACGTTCCGTGACTTCTGTGTCGGAAGACACCCGGCTCGAGGCTGACCTCAATCTCAGTTCGCTGGACCGCGTGGAACTTCTTAGCGCACTCGAAGACCGTTATCAGCTCGACCTCAGCGAGACTCGATTTGCGGCGGTGAATACCGCGGGAGACTTAGAACGGCTGCTACAAGGGAAAACGCCGGGGCGCGCGCAGTATCACTACCCACGCTGGGTCCAGCATTGGCCGGTCACCTGGATTCGGCTCGCCGCGCATTATCTGCTGTTGCGGCCGGCGGTTCTTTTGCTGGGTTGGCCGCGCATCGAAGGTAAAGAGAACCTTCGCGGAACGCCGGGCCCCACGTTGGTAATTTGTAATCACATTGCGGACGTGGACCCTGGCTTTGTGCTGACCGCGCTTCCGGCGCGTTTGCGGCATAAACTTGCCATCGCTACAGGAGGCGAAGCGCTGGAAGCTTTGCGAACTCCTCTCCCGACTCGCAATGTCTTGGCCAAAGCTTATGATCGCGTGAAGTGGACTCTCGGCGTGGCTTTGCTCAACCTCTTCCCTTTGCCGCGCGAAGCGGGCTTTCGGGAAAGCTTTGCATATGCCGGTGAGTCGGTGGACCGCGGCTACAGCATTCTGGTCTTTCCGGAAGGCCGCCACACGACCGACGGCAAAATGGCCAACTTCCGCTCCGGCATCGGCCTGCTGGCGAACAATCTGGGACTGCCGGTCATTCCAATGCGCATTGACGGCTTATTTGAACTGAAGAAAGCCGGCAAGAGATTCGCGCCCCCGGGCCAGGTGCGGGTGAAGGTCGGAGTCCCAGTGCGCTTCGAACGGGATCGCGATCCGGAGAAGATTGCGGCAGAGCTGCAGAAGAGACTTGAGAATCTCTAGTGTCCGGCTCACCACACTCTGCAAGCGTCTTTCCGTACCATGGGATCGTCCGGCTTGCAGTGGAAGGCCTCACCGAACTCCGGCATATTTGAGACTGTGCCGTTTACCCGCCACTTGCCGGGAGAGTGGGGATCGACGGTGACCAGCATGCGAGTTAATGCGTCCGTGCGGTTCTGGCACCATACGTTCGCCCATCCCAGGAAGAAGCGCTGCTGGGCGCTTAGTCCGTCGATGTGCTCCGGCTGTTTGCCAGCCAGCGTGCTCAGCAGAGCCATGTATGCGATACGCAGGCCGCCGTTGTCGGCGGTGTTCTCGCCCAGCGTCAGCTTGCCGTTCACTTTCAGATCGTCGATGGCAGTGTAGCCCGAGTACTGATCGGCAACGCACTTGGTGCGCTGCTGGAATTTTTCCTTGTCTTCTGCGGTCCACCAATCCTTCAGATTGCCTTGGGCGTCGAACTGGCTGCCCTGGTCGTCGAAGCCGTGCGTGGTCTCATGCCCAATGACGGCGCCGATTCCACCGAAGTTCATAGCATCGTCGGCCTGATTGTCATAAAACGGCGGCTGCAAAATTCCGGCTGGGAAGGTAATGTTATTCATCAGCGGGTTGTAGCTGGCATTCACGGTTGAGGGAGGATACGGCCAATCGTTCTTATCCACCGGCTTGCCGATTTTGTTGAGTTCGCGCTGCAACTCAAATTCATTCGCACGTAAGGAATTGCCTACCGCATCTCCGCGTACGATTTTCAGGCTGCTGTAGTCCCGCCATTTGTCGGGATAGCCGATGCGATTGCTGATTGCGGCCAGTTTCACCAATGCCTGTTTCTTAGTGTCCGGGCTCATCCAGTCAAGAGTTTGAATGTCCTCGGCGAGGGCCTTCTCCAGTGCTTGCACCATCTTCAGGGTGCGCGCTTTGCCTTCGGAGCCGAAAGTCAGTTCCACATATTTTTGTCCAAGCGCTTCGCCCAAATCGCCGTTGGTAAAGCGCACGCAGCGCTTCCAGCGAGCCGGCAATTCCTTGGTCCCAGAAAGCGTTTTGCTGAAAAAGTTGAAATTCTCGTCCACGAACGTTGCCGGTAGCAGCTCAGCGTTGGCGTGGAGAACGTGCCACCGGAAATAAGTCTTCCAGTCCTCGATCGACACCGACTTCACCAGATCGTCCATCTGCTTAAAGAAGTCCGGCTCAGTTACGTTGAGGACCTGGGTGGATGGAGCGCCGATTCCTTCGAGATAAACGTTCCAGCCGAAGTCGGGGCTCAAGGCCGCCAGTTCCTTGCTCGTCATCTTGTGGTAGATCTTGTTGGGGTCGCGGCGGCTGGTGCGGTCGAGCGCGCCCTTGGCCAGGCCGGTTTCGATGTCCATCACGGCTTTCGCCTCGGTGGCGGACTTTTCCGGCGAATCACCTAGCAGCTCAAACATTTTCTGAACGTGTTCGACGTACCGTTTGCGGAGTTCAACCGATTTGGGATCGTCCTTCAAATAGTAGTCGCGGTCGGGCAAGCTCATTCCGCCCTGATCGGCTTGCGCGATCACCTGGGTGGAATCCTTGAAGTCCTGACCGGAGCTGAAATTAAAGAGCGCATTAATACCCTGGCGATGGAGCCGGATCGCCTCCGCGGCCAGGTCCTGTTTCGCTTTCAAGGCGTCAATGGCCTTCATATCTCCTTCTAGCGGACGCGTGCCGGCGCTCTCGATCGCGCTTTCATCCATGCACGACTGGTAGTAGTCACCGATTTTCTGTTCCTGGGGATTCCGCTTGGCATCGTTGGGGAATATTTGTCCAGAATGTCGCGCAGAATGTACTCGCCGCGTTCGGCGAGTTCGTTAAAGCGTCCCCAACTGGAGCGATCACTCGGCACCGGATTCTGCGCTTGCCACTTGCTGCAGGCGTAGGCATAGAAGTCGACGCAGGGGTCGATGTTCTTGTCCAGCATGTCTGGGTTGAAACGGACATTGCTTTTTTCTTGATCAGCGGGAGTAGATTGTCCGAAGGAGAAGCCCAACAGGAAGAGTGGCAGAATGAGAATTCTTAGAAAGCGCATTGGTTCCTCGTGGACGAGCCAGACTGTTTCACGACCGTCAGAGATTCGGGAGCGTGCCATCCTGGTGCTCCTGCATCCGAGCTTTAGCGCCTGAGGGAGCCTGAGCAGCACCTATCAGCGCTCGGTGCATAGTTTTGCCGCCAACTGGCACGGGCTCGATTTCTGCGCTGCGTACGCCAAGCGCGAAGAGGTTGCGGAAACCTCTCGTATCATTCCTGTTCAACCCCAGGCGCCAAAGCGCCTATCCAATTCTAGACCTAGTGGCACGAGTGGAACTCGTGCCCTTCCCATGTTTCCCGACGTTGGAGTTTTTCCGCAGCCCTTCGAGGCCAAAATCAGAAAACCTTGAAGTGAATGGTCAGATAGCGCTTGGGATTCTCCCGTATGGCCTTGACCAGTTCCCGGGTCTCCACCAGCGTCTGATTCACATTGTTGAAGACCGAGGGATCCTGTAACAGCTTCCCCATCGTGCCCTGGCCTGCCTGGAGTTCGTCAGCGATATCGGAGAGCTTGGTGATGGTGTTCTGCAACTTGTTGGCGAATTCTTGGTCGTTGGTCAGTTTGCCGATCGCTCCCTTGCCCGCATTAATCTCGTCGGTGAGCTTCTTCACATTGGCGATGGTTTCGTTGGCGTTGCGATAGAGAGCTTCGTCCTTCAGGAACTTGCCGGCGGACCCTTTGCCCGCATTGAGGTCGTCAATCACGGCGTTCAGCTTATCCACGGTTGTATTGGCTTTGCGATACAACTCATCGTCGGAAAGGAGTTTGCCGATTGTGCCCTTTCCATTGGTCACATCGTTGACCAGGCCCTGGAATTCGTTCACCGTCGAAGCCAGGCGGTTATAGAGGGTGGGATCGTAGATCAACTTGCCCACCGACCCGTTGCCGCTCTCGATGAAGGCGATGATGCGATCGAGGCGCTTGATCAACGAGTCTAGATTTTGCAGGGTGCCCTGACTGGCGCGAACTACGTCCTGTATATCGGGGACATTTTGGGCCGGGAGTTCGTCGCCGTCGGCGGCCTCGGCTAGTCTTGCCGAAGAGCTATCGATATCGATGAAAGTTTCACCGAGCACGCCGGCAGTGGAGAGCGCAGTCACCGAGTCCTTGCGCAAACTGTCGTGGTAGCGGGTGCTCACCTTCATGACCACTTCGACGGGAGTGCGCTGCTTGCTCTTGTCGGGAACCACGCGGATTTTGGCGACGTTGCCGATATCCACACCTTCCAGGCGAACCGGGGCGCCGATGCGCAATCCGCCGGCGTTGTCGAAGTAAGACCGGAGAGTGATTTTGGGTGTGAACAGCCCCGTGCCGCCCATCAGGAAACTCAGAACGCCCAGCGTGATGCTGGCCGCGAGCACGGTGATTCCGACCTTCAGTTGAGACCACTTTAACTGCTTCTGGCTAGGCAAGTGTTCTCCCGAGCAACTTCAACACGGCTGTCCTTCCGTGGTGTCCCCTGACCCGCAGCCTCAGCGTGGAATCATAGCAGACCGGCGGTCTGGACATCACGCTAAGACAGACGCTGAGGAAAAAACCCGAAATTAGCAAACCAGTGGTCAGTCAAGTACTCGGCCACGCACCGTCCCGGTCAGCAGCAGAGCCAGCAGATAGGCTGACGCGCCACAAGCCAGGGTGACATTCAACCCGTACTGGATGGCGATGACGATTGCCAGGACCGAGCCCAGTACGCTGGCAGCGGCATTCATAGCCCAGGCCCACTCCACGGCGTTGTCTCGAGACAGATTCTCCCGCCGAGCGGGAAGTTGCGGAACCGGCAAGTTCGCCACGGAGCGAAGCCCGGCAGGAAACGGCATCCCCATGGCGAAGCCCAGCGGTACCAGTAAAGCGGCGCTGACCAACAACTTGACTACAAAAGGCAGGCCCACCAGGGCATTCAACAATCCCGGCAATATGAATACATAGAGCAGCAGACCGGCCACCACCAATATCAGGGGAAGCCAAGCGGTTTTTCCTGCCAGCCACTTGCGGGAAGCCAGGCTCCCGGCGCCGCTTGAAAGCAGAAGCAGAAACACGACCACTGTGAGCGCATACGTGGGGTGTCCCAGGAACAGCACGAGACGCTGGATGAAAGCAATTTCTACCATGATGTAGCCCAGCCCAACAGCGATGAAGTACAGCAGAGACAGTGCATGCTCCTGCGCCGCGCCGGCGCGCAACGCCAGAGGAAGAACGAGAAACGCCAGCACCGCCGCCAGGGAAATAATCAACACCATCCCTAGCACTGCGACTCCGAGATTTACTTTCCAGTCAATTCCCTGCTGCAGGCCTTGCTGGTGAAGCATCTGGCCGATCTTCAGAGTGAAAAAGAAAAACGGAGCATTGTCATTCACCGGGGCCACGTTGTATGGGTAATCTGCGCGCGAAAGCATACGGATCGTTGCGGGCGATCAGCGCAGAAAACGGATTGTCCTGATGACCGGAAGGAAGATACAGCGCCACCAGCGCGGGATTGGCGCTCAGGTGCGCCCGGACTGCCTGCTCTTCCGCCGGCGTGAATGCGCTTTTCTTGGCCAGCACGGCGACCGGGATTCCGTCTTCGTCCAGATCGCCTTCCGAGATCACCATGAAGTTGGCGGCGGGATTTTGCACTCCCAGTTGGTGGAGCGCTGCCATCGCCACCGAAACCACACGCAGAGCTTCGCGGGGCTGGCGGAATTCCCAACGGGTGATGGCGATCATTCCGTCCGGCTTGAGGTGTTCGAAATATTCGCGGAAAGCTTCAATCGTATAGAGGCTGTTCTCGCTGAGGGCGAAAGCTCCGGCCGCGGTAGAGGCCCAGGTATCGACGAGCGTCATCTGGACCACGTCATATTGCTGCCGAGAGTTGCGCACAAAAGAACGCCCATCCGTGACATGAATATGCACATCGGGGCGCTGGTACAGGTGATACGAGTAGGCGGCATAGCGCCCGCGCATGATGGTGTTGGCGATGATGGGATTGATTTCGATGCCGGTAACGCTGTTGCTGCCGTTGGCAACTGCGCGCAGCACATCGACGCCACCGCCCGGGCCGATGATGGCGTAGTCGCCGTGGGGCCGCAGAACGTTGGCCAGCGCAGGCGGCGCCGCCATCAGGTTCTTCTGCCAGACCGTACCCTGCCACTGCTTAGGGTCGGCATTCATGATGTAAGTGGAGGCGTCGGCGTCGATGACCACGGCCTTGGCTCCGCCCTGATTGTCCACCTCGACGCGCGAGATCGCGTTCCAGCGGGCAAACTCCACCCAGGAGGGATCGCGCAGCTCGCCCTTGGCGTAGATCACGTCGATCCATCTTCCCGAGTGGTTCGCGGCGATCACCAGCACCAGGACCAGCCCGATGCCGGCAGCCAGCCAGCGCCCGCGGCTCGATACCGTCCACACTGCAGCGGCTGCGATGGCCACGAGCGCGGCAAAAAGCAGATGTGTTGGGTCCGCCCAAGTAGTTGAGCAGGGGAACGATACCCAGGCATGCCAGCGCGCCGCCCGACAAGATCCGCCCAGTACAGGCGATGAATATGCTCCGGCTCGCGGGCAAAGACGATGGAAAACTCCACGCCGGTAATGAAAAACGGAACCGCGGAGGCCAGATAGACGACGGTCAGCCGAAAAAAGTTTGCCCAGGACAATTGCAGAGAGACGACGGAGTGCAGCACGATCACCAGCACGGCAGGCACGGCCATGGCATTCAGAGCGCAAAGAATGGCCGCGAGTTGGCGAGTGTGGAAGCGGCTAAGCCAGTTCTTGGCCAAATAGGCGAAAACTCCTCCGGCGCCTAGACCGAGCAGCGCGATCGAAATGGCCAGAAACGCGAAGTGGTAGAAGAGCACGACGGAAAACAGCCGGGTGAGGCCGAGTTCGAGAAGCAGAGCGGCAAAGCTGCTCAGTGCGACACCGGCCAGCAACGTACGGCTGGCGATTTTTTCGGGGACGACGATCTGAGGAACCGTTGGGGTCTGAGTCATTGCGGAGATGGAAGGGTCCGGGGTCAAGTCGGACAGTCTAACAGAGGGGCCGCGTGGAGACGCGGCTCCGCTTAGTAGATCCTTTCCAACCAGCCGGGAAAGCTTGGCGTTGGCTCACGTCGCTCACACGGTCAGATTCCTCATGCGGCTGGGTCTTGACCTTCGCGGCGGCAACTGACAACCCGTGCTCGTCTTTTCCGCGCATGCTTCCTGTTATCAGGTCGCGCGGTGGAAACAAGAGAGTTTCGTGATACGAGGTTCATCAAGGAGTGTTATCTGCCTTAGCCAAGACGATCGGTTGGTAAAAGCCGCTCTCGGCTGTCAAAATCCAGCGGCACCCGGCGAATCCGGCCGCTTGCAGAATGCGACTGAATTCCTCCCGCAGAACGGCACGATAGTTCGAGACGTAATGCCGAGTCTCCCAACCGCCTTGGCCTTCCCTTGTTACGTAAAGATGGAAGGCATAACGACGCTCATCGCTCCAATCCCACACTTGATGAACGATGCGTCGACTTCCTTGGTCTGAATAGAAAGCGGGTCCCTGCACGACTGGCCTCTCATGAACCAAACTGTCGTAATCTCTGATGCTGCCCATAAAGGTCGCACCCGCCCGCAGTTTTCGCCGAATCTGCGTTGCGGCTTGAAACAATTCTTCGTCACTCTCAAGGTGCGGAAGGGCGTTGTCCATGCACATGACAGCGTCGAAGTCCCCCGGAATCTCGGTCAAATCCAGCATGTCCGCGACGAAAAGCTGAACATTCAAACGCCTCTTTGCAGCTTCCACACGGGTCCGTTCAACTGACGCAGGACTAAGATCACAGCCGATAACTGTGAATCCAAGGCTGGCCAAGCCTAGCGTTTGTGTTCCGATTCCGCAGGCACAATCTAGAATCCGCAGGGCACTCGGCGCGCCGCACTCGTGCTCAAGGATTGCCCCGAGAGCCGCGGCTTGGCGTTTCATGGTAGCGTCCCAATCTTCGAAGATGAGGTGGTAGTGGCTTGCGAGTTGGTCGTAGAAATGTTTCACCCCTTCGGACATGCAACATTGTAGCGATACGCTTGCCTCGAAATGCACAAGTGACTACTATGACCACACTGGTCCTTATTCGATTGGAGGGGGGAAGATGGGTACCTGGACAGTAGCGGAGGCTAAGGCGAAATTCAGCGAGGTCCTGGAAAGGGCGCGGTCCGACGGGCCACAAGCCATCACCCGGCACGGGCGCGCTGCCGCGGTGGTTGTGGCTGCCGAGGAATGGGAGCGTAAGACCAAGCGAGATGGCAATCTTGCCGAGTTCCTCGCCGCCTCGCCGCTTCGGGGTTCCGGGATAAAGATCAAACCGATCTCAGTCCGGCTGCGCAAGCCTGGCCTATGAACTTCTTGCTCGACACCAACGTTATTTCAGATTCCACGAAACCTCGGCCTAGTCCGGAGCTGGCCTCCTGGCTGGCGCAAGTGGACGAGGACAGCGTGTTCCTGAGCGTTGTGACGCTGACGGAATTGCGCTACGGCATCGAGCGTATGGCCGCGGGTGGCCGGCGCAGGCGGTTGGACATTTGGTTGCAACAAGACTTGCCGATTCGATTTGAAGGAAGGATCTTGCCGGTTGACGCGGCCATCGCCCATGCCTGCGGAAGGCTCGTGGCCCGCAGCGAGTCGGCAGGACGCCCGATTCAACCGAGAGACGCATTCATCGCCGCTACTGCGGAGATGTATGGGCTGACGCTTGTCACGCGCAATGCCTCGAATTTTCAGCCCGTGTTGAAGGCGGTTCTGAATCCCTGGTCGAGTGATACGTAGCCCGGACGCCTTCGTCCGGGCGCGAGGTTTAGCTCGTGGGCGGGCGAAGGCGTCCGCGCCTACGTGGGTCAACTCTCCAGAATGACTTGAGCCATTGCCAGGTCGGCGGTGTGCGTTAGGGACAGCGCAACGCGAGCCGCGCCTAACTTCGCGGCGAACTCCGCGGCGGTTCCGTGGAAGGTGATCGTGGGACGGCCTCCGGGTTGGCGGCACACTTCCACGTCGCGCCAGCGGACGCCGTTATTCCATCCCGTTCCGAGCGCCTTCATGGCCGCTTCTTTGGCGGCAAAGCGGGCAGCGTAGCGTTCGGCGCGATTGGCTTTCGATTCGCAGTATCGGATCTCGCCTTCGGTGAAAACGCGGCGCAGAAAGCGGTCGCCGAAGCGTTCGATACTCGCGGCGATGCGGGGAACTTCCGCGATATCGATGCCGGTGCCGACGATCATAATGAAGTCAAGTTAACATAGCCGCGCCGTCCCAAAGTCATGCCGGCGTCATCGGCATCAGGGCCAGAAATCTCAATGAGTGCTCTTTTGCCCGGGCATGATGATGCGGAAGTTTCCGCTGCAGTGCATCATGCTCATCAGGTAAAGCAGGCCGTCGTAGTAGCGCTGCTCTCCTGAAGGAACGGGCGTATTCCAGAGTTCTTCGACGAAGGCCTTCGAGTTCGGTCCGGCAGTTGCCGCCAGGCCGCCGACCGCCGTAGTCGCAACCATACCCACCGAATGCCGCGTGGAAAGCGGCTTGCCATCGAGCGTGTAGCGATCGGCAAATGTGCCGATGCCCTGGCTGATCAAAAACTTCTGAATGCGATCGCTCAGTTCAGTCTCTTTCGGAGCCTTTTGCCACCAGGAGTAATCCACCGACCAGTTGCTCACGCTTCGCCACGAGTCATAGCTGAACGGAGTGGGCACGCCATTGCGGCCGACGATTTGGGTTTCATCGAAATTATTGCGATCGGGGGTCAGGCCGGTCTCCGGCCCGGTGACTTTGCCGAACATATCGCGGCTTACATCGGCAGCTTTGGCCCAGAAGCTCGCGGTCCTCTGGCGGACCCCAGCGTGCCCACAACTCATAGAACGCCGGCAGATGGTAGGAGGCGTCGGTAAAACCATTCTCGACATTGGGCACAAAGCGGATCATGAAATGCGCTTCATCCACCATCGGGCCGATCGATTCCGGCCGCGGCGTCCGCGAGCGCGGAAAAAACGGAGGCGTCGCCATGGGGACTCCGCTTGCGGCTGCGGCTCTTGCCCGCTCTTTGTTGTTGGGGCTGGGCCAGGGATGATCCGGAAAAACGAACGGCGGATCGTCAGGATGGATGCGGAACGGCCCAGTCCCAGTCAGCACGGGATGATGGCGCATGCCGCGGAGAATCTTGGCGGCTTCCGCCTCATAGTTGTAGATGCCCCTGCCGTTGCCCCACCGGTGCGCTGCGAAATAGAGGGCCATCACGTAGTACTCTTCGCCATCGGGCGCAGCTCCGGTGGACCTTGGCGTCCCGTCGGTACTCATCGACCAGGCGAAGTAACCCACAGAGGGATTTTTCGGGTCGGTAACGAGCATGTAAGTGTTGGACCAATTCCACAGCGCGTCGAACTCGCGCTTCTTGTTCAACTGCACCGCGATCATCATGCCGTAGGACATGCCTTCGGTGCGCGCATCGTTGTTGGCCCAGTCGGTCATGTAGGCCAGCGGGCCGTTGGCGTTGGCGCCGGTCTCGAAGTAGATGCGCTCCTCCTGGCCGTCGCCATGGAATAGCTGCTGGAAGGCCTTTTCGATCTTGGCACGGCTCTCAGCCGGCGTGTGTCCCTGCTCGGCAAAGAGATCGCGATATTGGTGGGTTTTGTAGGCGCCGTCGCCATCGCCGGGCATGCGCGGGATGTCGCCGAGCGGAGCATTCTCGTGAGGCGCCGGCGGCGAGTAAACGAAGGGAGACTGAGCCGGGGCCGTGGGAGATGATTGGGCGGGCTGGGCGGGAGTTTGCTGCGCTGCCGCCATCTGAGAAATCGACACTAGAAGGGCGAAGAGTTGGAGACGATAGCCGAAGTGCAAGAGGAGAATCCTCGCAAAAAGAAAATTTGGACAGCCAGGCTGCTGGGTTCAGCCCTCGTATTCAAAACTCTCGCTCACACCCGCCAGTAATCACCCCGCCAATTGCGGATCGCCTTCTTGATATCGGAGCGTTTGAGACTTTCAGTCAACGTCTTTGAAACCAGGCCGGGCAGTTCTTCGTCAGAGGCAAAGCGCAGGCCGATCAATTGATCTTCGCTGAGCCGCGCGATCTGAGCTTGTTGCGTTGCCGGCAATAGAGTGGCCAGGCGCAGCCTCTCTTCCAGGCGGATTACGCGATCCTGGACCTTGACGGCATATTGCCTGATCTTCAAGACCGCAATGGCGGCCGCGGTGGCCAGAACTACTCCCCAAGCTGAGTAAAAACACGGATGGCGCACCAGCACCACGATGCTTACGATCCAGGTGATGAGAAAAACTGGGAGGATGAAGAAATGAAACGGCGGATCCCACCGGGTGTGATTGGCGAGATTTTGTGGGGTCTTTTCAGCCATGGCGTGCTCCTTAGAGTGTTGCGATAACCCGCTGAAGCGCGCCTGCTTCAGTTTTGATCCAGGCCGCGCGGGGAACTTGCTAGGACGGTGGCAGTCTAAATCAAATTGCGCCACCTTGCAGGGCTGCCTCGCGTCACAGCAGACGATCCCCACGGTAAATCAGCTGGCCATTGATCAGGCGTGCCTCCGCCATGAGCTGGTGCGGCTTGGCGGGGCCAGTGCCGTCAATATGCAGGACCTGGTGTCCATGAGCGACAAGCCAGTCTGACACCAACATGCGATGGCACTGGAAATAAACGCGCTCGGCACACATGTAGGCGGTGCGGGATCGCCCGGCCGGATTAATTAGTTTGCTCACGGCGCGCTGGAAGTCTTCCGTCAGCATGTAATCCGCGTAGTTTCGGAAGCTCGGATTCCGCAGGGCGACATTCGGGGAGTCCTCGCGAATTTTCGGACGCCGGCCGCCCAGAGCTTTCATCCAGAGATATTGGATTCCAGGCAAAGTCTGCTCCAGAGATTCGCGATTGAAGTGCGGCAGGCGGCGGGACATCGGGAAAGAGCGGATGTCCACCAGTGTTTGGATGGAATGAGCCTGAAGAGCTTCGATCAGTTCAGCTAGAGAGCGGGTGGAATGGCCGATGGTGTAGAGAGTCGTCACGAAGCTGAGATGCGATCCGGGTGAGCAGGGCAGCATAGCGCGGAGTTACCAGCGCCCAGGCTTTGCAGCGGATGAGGCCGCCGTAAGCAGACCAAGCAATTGTCATTCCGAGGAGCGGAGCGACGAAGAATCTGCTTATTGCCGGCGCCAAGGGAAAGCAGATTTCTCGCTCCGCGCGAAATGACAAGACTGGATGCTCGAAGCCCCTATCCCCTGAAATACAAATACGACCCCAGGATGCAGAGCAGCACCACCGTCGAACCCGCGACCTCGCGCCAATCCCAGCCGGCGCGGGTGTGGTCCTTGTCCGCCTGAGTCGTGGTGGCGAAGGTCAGGTTTTGGATCCTCACGTAGTCGGGCTCGGTAGTCATATAGCTTACCGCCACCATAACCACTACCGACACCAGGGTGATCAGCACGCTGAAGTATTGGAAGTATATATTGTTCACAATCCACAGTAACGAACCCTGAGGATAGCCATTCTCGAAGCCGGGCAGTCCGAGGGTTACGGGTGTGTCCACGAGCATGCGGAAGATGCCCAATACGAACCCCACAATCATTGCCCATAGCGCGCCTTGGGCGTTGAGCCGCTTCCAGAACACTCCAAAGAAGAACACCACGAAGATGGGCGGCGCCAGATAGCCCTGTACGGCCTGCAAATAATCGTAGAGACCGTGTGCATCCTTGATGACAGGAATCCAGGCCAGGGCTACCACCACCATTCCGGCAGTGGCGAGGCGCCCGGTCTTGACTAGTTGATGCTGGCTCGCTCCCGGCTTCCACTTCTCGTACAGGTCCACCGTAAACAGGGTTGAGCAGGCGTTGAACACACCGGCCAGCGAACCCATCAGTGCGGAAAGCAGACCCGCGCACACCAGTCCGCGAAGTCCAGGGGGGAGAAGGTATTCCACCAGCAGCGGGAAAGCCCCCTGCGCGGCGGCGGGAATGGCGTGGCCATTGGGCCCGAGGATGCTGGCAAGTTCAGGAATCTTTCCGCTCTTGGCCAGAGCAAAGCAAACCATGCCGGGAACGATGAACAGGTAAACTGGAGCCAGCTTGAGAAACGACGCGAAAATAGCGCCGCGGCGGGCAGTCGTCTCGTTGGGCGCGGCCAACGCCCTCTGCACGATGTATTGGTCCGTGCACCAGTACCACAGCCCGATAATAGGCGCACAAAACAGCATGCCAAGCCAGGGATAGTTGCCGTTGAAATACCAGGCTTGCTTGATGACGGCGCCCGCGGCGTTGGTCTCGATCACCGGCGACCAGGTGCCCTGCACTCCGGCTGGAATGAGCGGTTTCCAGAGGTTGAACATGTCCGAACCGCACCAGTAACGCAATTCGTTGATGCCGCCAAGCTTGACCAGGCCATAAATGGTAAGCGAAGCCGATCCCAGAATCAGGATAAAAGTCTGCACCGCGTCGGTGTAAGCCACCGCACGCATGCCGCCCAATGTGGTGTACAGGCCGGTCAATACGATCACCAGCACAGAGCCGATCCAGAAACTGTCGATGTTGACGCTGCCAATCTGGATATGCAGTTCCGGAAGAAGCGTGCCGAATACCACCCCGCCGGCAAAGATGCCGACCGCTATTTTCGACACAATGAAGGTAATGATCGAGACGATGGAAAGCACATAGCGCGAGGCCACGCTGAAGCGGCGTTCCAGGAATTCCGGCATGGTGAAGACCTTGGAACGCATGTAGAACGGAACGAACACCCAACCCAGGACCAGCAGACACCAGGCGTGCAGCTCATAGTGCGCCAAAGCCACGCCGCTGGTTGCGCCCGCGCCAGCCAGGCCCACGACGTGCTCCGAACCGATATTGGAGGCGAAGATCGAAGCCCCAACGATCCACCAACCCAGATTGCGGCCGGCCAGGAAGT
The DNA here is from genome assembly GCA_963735545.1 of uncultured Acidobacteriaceae bacterium. Lineage (GTDB taxonomy): Bacteria > Acidobacteriota > Terriglobia > Terriglobales > Acidobacteriaceae > PALSA-270. The sequence goes on along the minus strand of CAVTLU010000007.1, from coordinate 193,846 downwards.
AGTCGGCGGCCGAGTCCTTGCCTTTGCGAACCACCCACCAAGCCACGCAGAGCAGAATGCCGAAATAAATAGCTATGACCAACCAGTCAATTTCCGTGATGCGCGATGTCGCAGCGGCAAGAAGCAACGGAGTAGCTCTCATGCATGGATTCCTTTTACGTGGAATTCAACCTCAGCAGCGCTCGGCCCGAATCGGGGCTTACAGTGTTTACTACATGCTTGCCAGCCGGGCAAGTGCCTTTGTCACATCGTCGTCCTGCTCGGGGAAGACGGTGCGCAGGTCGAGCAACACGCGATCGTACCCCACCCGCGCAAGAATGGGCGGGTCGGTCTCTCGTAAGCGGGCGGCGAGTTCACCGGCGCTCAGGCCTGCGGCGGTCACCGCCAAAAGGTGAGTGGGCAAGGTTGCCGAAGGGGCCGCGCCGCCGCCAATTACGGATTCGCCAGCCATCAATTCGACCGCTAGTCCGGCCGCTTGAATCTTTGCGGCTACCGCTTCCGCTCGCTGGGCGATAGTGGCTGCCGAAGCGCGCATCATGCGAAGCGCCGGGATGGCATCATATTCGCGCTTCGCATAGGCCCGCAGCGTGGCTTCGAGGGCGGCGTAGGTGAGCTTGTCGGCTCGCAGGGCGCGGAACAGCGAATTGGCCCGCATGCGCGCGATCAGATCGGCGCGGCCGCTGAGGATTCCGGCTTGCGGCCCGCCCAGCAGCTTGTCGCCACTGTAGGTCACGACCTGGACGCCTCGCTTCAGGCTGTCGAGCACGTCGGGTTCGCCATTCACGCCAACCGAGCGCAGGTCGAACAGAGCGCCGCTGCCCAGGTCCTCCATCAGAGGAAGTTCGTGCTTGGCCGCGAGTCTCACCAATTCCTCAAGCTGCGGTTGTTCGGTGAACCCAGTGATCTGGAAATTGGAGCGGTGAACGCGCAGTAGGAGCCTGGTCTTGTCGTTGATGGCGCGGTCGTAGTCGGCGAGGCGAGTGCGGTTGGTAGAACCCACTTCGCGCAGGATGGCGTGCGACTTTGCCATGATGTCGGGGATGCGGAACGACTCCCCGATTTCGACCATCTCGCCGCGGGAGACGATGACCTCGCCGCCCTCCGCCAGAGTATTGAGAGCGAGCAGGACAGCGGCGGCGTTGTTGTTGACGACGATGGTGGCTAGCTCAGATTGGTTCACCGGTCCGAGAAGCTGGCGGAATAAGCGATCGACGTGATCGTCCCGCTTGCCGCGTTCGCCGGAGGCGAGGTCCAACTCGAGGTTGCAATAACTGCCGGCAGTTTCCCGGATATGCTCCAGCGCAGAGGGAGCCAATGGCGCGCGGCCCAGATTGGTGTGAAGGATGACGCCGGTTGCGTTGATTACCGGGCGCAAGGAGTAACGGAGCGAATCGCCCAGTTGCTGATCGATGGCACCGGCAATGGCGGAGATTGCTTGGTCTAGCGTGTCACGGTCGAGATGTCGTGTGGAAATCTGCTGCCGCAGGCGGGCGAGCACGGCGCGGGCTGCATCGGTGACGGCGGCCTGACCCTCGCGGGAAATCAGGGGCGCGAGTTCTTCACGGCGCAATAGCTCATCAACGGAGGGAAGGTGATCGTAAAGATGACCCTTGGATGGTGCCTTGCGGGCGGCTTTCACGGCGACGATTATGCCACTCGGCGTCCTCTGAAACCAGCAAGCTTCAATGGATCGAAGCGCGCGTGCCCCGCTCCGGATTCCGATTTTCTCTGCGAACTCCGCGGGTTTTCTCTGCGACCTCCGCGATTGAAGATGTTTTGGGTTTGGGGCTCGTAGATCCCCCAAGATCTTAAATCGCGGAGTTCGCAAAGAGAACCCGCGGAGTTCGCGGAGGTCGTCTACGGAAACTAGACGCGAAGGAGCGCGAGCGCTCCCTCGCCTAGAATCAACGCGGAGTGGCCTATCGGCCTACAATCTGGCTCTTCAACCCCGCAATCGCGTTGATCACTTCCCCTTGTTCGCGGGCTGGCACCTTGAATTTGTCCAGCGTGGCGGTCAGCGCCTTCACCGAGATGGTCCAGTCTTCCTCGGTAATACCCAAGCCGGTGTGCGCGGTCACCATGTCGCGGCCGGTGTATTTGCAGGGGCCGCCGGTCGCTACGCATAGAAAATCAACGACGTGCTGGCGGACGCGGACCTTCGAGTCCGTGCTCAGGCCGACGAAGAAGCGGCCCTAGCTTGGGATCGGTGGCCAGGCGGCCGATGAAGTCGTCGGTTACGGCGGCGAGGGCGTCGTAGCCGCCTAAGCGCTTGTAGAGGCTGTCCTGCATTGCCATCTGGGCCGGAGGCGGCCGGCGGCGCGGCGAAGGTGAATAATGCGCTGGCCGGGGCGAAGCCCAGAATCAGGGCGAGATAGAGTGAGCGGAATTGGCGTGGCATGGTCGGAATTCGTCTCCTTGAATGAGTGTTGTGGCCGTCATTGGAGAGTACGGGCGGAGGGGGAAATTGGATTTTGGATTGTCATTCCGACCCTGAGCGACAGCGAAGGCGGAGGAATCCCTACTCTCGGCATTGCTCTGGCCGTGCTTCCGGTCGGATGCGAAAGGGGGTATTCCGACTCCGACTGTCGAAAGGCCCCGGCAGTGTTGGGACTACGGGGATGTTTCGACTGCGCCTCTGCCGCGCTATCGCGCGGCAGAGGCTCCGCTCAACATGACAAGGCCTTAGGAGTCGTTCAAAAGGTAAGATTATCCCACTTCCACCAGCCCGTACGTTCCCTGCCAGCGGGTGCGCATGTGGCGCAGGGCGCGATCGATCTCTTCCTGAGAAATTTCGGCGTTGGGGCCGGCTAGGACTCCGGCGGCCTCCAGCTTGGCCGCTTCCAGCAACTGGCGGTCGCGGATGAGGTTGGCAACCTGGAAGCCGGGCATTCCGGCCTGGCGGGTGCCGAAGAATTCGCCGGGGCCGCGGAGTTCGAGGTCCAACTCGGCGATCTGGAAGCCGTCGGTGGTGCGGACCATGGCGTCCAGCCGGCGCTCGCCGTCTTCGGAGACTTTCCCTCCCGTCATCAGAACGCAGTAAGACTTGGCGGAGCCGCGGCCGATGCGTCCGCGAAGCTGGTGAAGCTGGGCGAGACCGAAACGCTCGGCGTGCTCGATGACCATCACCGTGGCGTTGGCCACGTCGACGCCAACCTCGATCACCGTGGTGGCGACCAGAATATTCAACTCGCCTTTCTGGAACATGCGCATGACCTGATCCTTGAGGTCGGGATCGAGGCGTCCGTGCAGCAGGCCGACTTTTAGATCGGGGAAAATCTTGTTGCTCAACTCCTTGTACATCTTGATCGCGGCCTTCAACTCGGTCTCTTCGTTTTCTTCGATGACCGGGTAGACCACATAGGCCTGATGTCCGGCGGCGACCTGCTTGCGGACGAACTCCCATACCTCGGTGGAGCGGTCGTCGGAGATGCGGCGGGTGACGATGGGCACGCGGCCGGGGGGCATTTCGTCGAGAACGCTGACGTCGAGGTCGCCGTAGAGGGTTAGGGCAAGCGTGCGCGGGATCGGGGTGGCGGTCATTACAAGAACATCGGGTTCGGGGACGGTGTCCGTTGTCTGCATGTTTTGGCTGGGTCGAAGACCCGGCCCCACAGAAACCTCGCTAGGCTCCTGGCTTTTCTTCATTAGCTTGAAGCGTTGCAGGACGCCGAAACGGTGCTGCTCGTCGACCACCACCAGGCCTAGCTTGGCGAACTCGACTTTCTGCTCGATCAGCGCGTGAGTGCCGATGACTAGCTGTGCGTTGCCTTGGGCGATGTGGCGGCGGATTTCGCGCTTGCGGTCTTCTTCCAGAGAGCCCGTGAGCAGAGACCACGCGGTAGCCCGCATCTTCGAGAATGCGGCGCGCGGAAAAGTAATGTTGCTGGGCCAGAATTTCAGTGGGAGCCATGAGCGCGACCTGGTAGCCGTTCTCGATGGCAATGATGGCCGCCTCGAAGGCTACTAGCGTCTTGCCGGAGCCAACGTCGCCTTGCAGCAGACGGCGCATGGGAGCGGGCTGCGCCATATCTCCAGCGATTTCCTTTAGCGCGCGCTTCTGCGCCCCGGTGGGATGGAACGGCAGAATTTTTTTGATCGCGGCACGCACCGAATCATCGAGGCGGAAAGCGATGCCCGTCTGCGCCTTCATCTGGCGGCGCTTGAGTTCGAGCCCCAGTTCGATGAAAAACAGTTCCTCGAAGATCAGGCGGATATGCGCCGGGGTGCGCGAGGAGAGCAGGTCTTGCATGCTTTCGCCGGCGTCGGGCCAGTGTACTTTCCACAGCGCCTCCCGCGGCCCGATCAGGCTGAGGTGGCGGCGGACCGCGGCAGGGATGGGATCGGAAACTTCCGGCGGGAGATTCTCCAACGCCGCGTGCAGGATGCGCCGAAACCAGCGCGAGGTCAGGCGGCCCTGCCCGGCGGATTCGTAGATGGGGACGATTCGCCCGATCTCGAGCGAGTCGGCGGCTTTCTTCTGCTCAGCTCCGCCCGTGGACCTATCTTCGGCGTCGCCCAGGACTTCAAACTGCGGCTGCACCAGCTGCAGTTCGCCGCCATATAAGTCCTGCTCCACTTTTCCGTAGAGGGCGACCATTTGGCCCGCCTTGAAGCGGTCGCGAAGGTAGGCCGCGTTAAACCAAATGCACTTCAGGCGCGTCCGGCCCTGACCCGCAGTCATCTGAAAGATGGGCTTGCCGCGAGTGCGGAAAAGGCCGGAGTTGCGGACCTCGGCGACTACCGTGGCCATTTCTCCGGCACGCAGCTCCGGGATGCTTCGGGGGTTCAGCCGGTCTTCGTAGCGGAAAGGTAGATAATGGAGTAGGTTGCCGACGGTATGGATGCCTTTAGTGGCCAGAATTTCGGCCAGGCGGGGGCCAATTCCCTTCACGTACTGTACGGGGGTGGAGGGTTCCAGCATCGAAGAGATGTTAGCAGGAGGCTCGGGTGAGGTGCCCGAAGTGAGGCCGAGCGGTGTCTAAATCAGCGGTGGCGAATTTTGTGCAGTCTCTGGTTGCTGTGTTGGCGGGGAATGCGCTGTATTTCCTGCTTATGCCCTATCTGCCGGTGCGCGCCCGCCATGTAGCGCCGCGGCTGGATTTGGGGGTCGTGGTGGATTTCTGGTTCTGTCTGGTGATTCTGGGGATCATTAAGACCATTGCTGGACGGTGGAATCAGTCTTCCAAGATATAGGGCGCGAAAAGCTGCAACCACAGGGAGGCACAGAGGTCACAGGGGCCCGGAAATCGGAACTTTACGTATGCAGCACTACTTTCCCAAAATTCTTTCGCTCCAGCAGTAACCGGTAGGCGTCACCGGCCTGTTCCATCGGCAGCACGTGGCCCACGGCCGGCCGCAAATATCCCTGGGATGTCCATCCCGAAAGCCACTTCCACGCCATGGCCATCAAGTCGCGCTTTGCCGAAAGATATGTCAGCCACAATCCGTGCACGCTGGCGCCCTTCGCATAAAGCGCGCGAACATCGAGTTGCGGCTGCTTCCCGGTCGCGGTGCCGTAGATAATGACACGGCCGAAATCGCGGACGCAGCGGATGCTCTTGGCGGTGTGTTCGCCGCCCAGCATTTCGAACACTGCGTCGACACCTTCTCCCTGGGTGAGGTCTTTGATGGAATCCTCATAATCGCGTTGCTTATAGTTAATTCCGTGCTGCAATCCGAGTCCCGCCACGCGGCTTAACTTTTCATCGGAGGAGGACGTTCCGTACATTTCGATGCCGAGCAACTTCCCGATTTGCACCGCGGCTGTGCCCACTCCTCCCGCCACGGCGTGGATCAGGACGCGCGGCGGCGGCGAACTTGCGGGAGGCTCCAACAAACCCGCTTTCCAGTAGGCGAAGTATGCGGTGAAATAGTTTACCGGGAAGGCGGCGCCCTCCTCGGGACTCCAGCCGTTAGGAACCGGCCACAGCAGCTCGGGCCGCGCCGCCACCAGTTCGGCAAATGCCGCCCACTGGGTGTATCCCATGACACGCTGGCCGTTGCTCTCGAGGGTGCCGCAAAATTCCCGGCCCGCCGCCAGCGGTGGCTTTGGCGCTCCTGGATAGCCGCCTTGCGCAGTCATGATATCGGCGAAATTCACCCCCGCGGCCGCTACTCGAACCAACTCTGCGCCGTGAATCGGAACTGGGTCGGGGACTTCCTCGACTTGCAGCACCTCGGGGCCACCCAGACGAGTGATAAGAACCGCTTTCATGTAAAGAAGTCTATCAGCGGGGCAGCCTTGCCCGAGGCAAGTGACTTCCGGTGCCCGCGATCCGTTTCGGCACTCTCCGGGCCTTTACTCGGGGTATATACTTCCGGTGTTATTTTCGTGATGCCGGGCCTCGCTGCCCGGGCTGAAGTGCGGAGCCACTGTTTCATATCATTCATCGGCTCCGTTTACATCATCGTTGGCTGCAATTGTTCTGGGGGCGCAGCCAATGCGGACTTGACTGTGCGGCGTGGCGACGCTGCAGGTGGGTTCCGGGGAGGTTCGTCGGTGGATTTGGTTTTGGTTCGCGTCTTATTCGTTCTCATTGTTTCCGTCACTTGCTACCTAATTCAGCCGTTTGGCCGGACCGCTCCGATCGATGCCGGCGTCGGAGCCCTGATTGGCCTGGCCATCGTTCTCTTCGAGTGGAAGCTGCGGCGCATCAGCCTGACCCGGCTGATTGGGGCGGCTATCGGCAGCGTCCTGGGAATCTTCGGCGCCTACCTGTTCGCCCTGGTCATTCGCGACAGCCTCCCGCCCGGCCATACCCAGAGCTTCCTGCAGATCGCCGTCATGCTGCTGATGGCATACGTTGGCCTGGTCGTGGGCGCGAACAAAGGCGACCTCCTCAATCTCGCCGCGCTCGGCGGAATCTTTGGCGGAGAGCGGCAGTCCAAGAGGAGCTACAAGATTCTCGATACCAGCGTCATCATCGACGGCCGCATCGCCGATATCGCTGAGACCGGTTTTCTCGACGGCATCATCGTCACGCCGCAATTTGTGCTGCGCGAGTTGCAACTGGTGGCCGATTCTGCCGATTCCCTGAAACGCAACCGCGGCCGGCGCGGCCTCGACATCCTGCAGCGTCTGCAGAAGATCGCTTCGGTGCAGATTCAGATCGTCGAGGACGATTTCCCTACCGTCCGCGAAGTGGACTTGAAGCTGATCGAACTCGCCAAGCTCTATGAAGGCAAGATCATCACCAACGACTTCAATCTCAATAAAGTCGCGCAACTGCAAGGCGTCGAAGTTCTGAACATCAACGAGCTGGCCAACTCGCTGAAGCCGATTGTGCTGCCCGGCGAGACCATGAAGGTCTTCATTCTGAAAGAAGGCAAGGAATACAACCAGGGCGTCGCTTATCTGGACGACGGCACCATGGTCGTGGTGGACAACGCGCGCAAGATGATCGGCAAGACCGTGGAAGTGTCGGTGACCTCGGTGTTGCAGACGACGGCTGGAAAAATGATTTTCGGGAAGTGGGATGACCGCGCATCGAGCCGTGGCGAATCCCGTGAGGCGCGCCCGCCGGTGGCAGCAATTGCGGGCGCACCTAACGCTGAGGCTAAGAAGCCGCAGCCTTTCCTGGCCGAGCATCCGGCAGAGTAACGGAGCGACGAGGAATCTGCTTTTCGGCGGCACCAAGGCGGTGCCACTCACGTACTTATTGCGCTTCCACTGAACTCACCTGCAAGGTTTCCCCCTCCAGCGCGCCTTGGATCCGGGCCCGTTCGCCTGCCAGTTTATCGAGAGCATCTTCGTTTCCCGCCAGCGTGTAAGCGGTCCCGCCATTCACCAGCATGTACTTCGCTCCGTGGCGCACGCAGTACCGGGTGCATTCCGACGGGCTCATCTGGGAGGCCGTAGAGTGTTTTGCTCCGCAGTAGGAATCCGTGATAACTCCAGCAAAGGTCTTCGATGAGGACAAATCACGTGAATCGGTGGATTGACCGGACGCCAACGCCAAAGTAGCCGTGGTTACGAGAATGGCGAATGCCAGCGCGGCAAGCAGTGCTCCGGTAAAGCAAAAGCTAAACAACGAGAACCATGAGACGTTTCGATTGACCACAGACACCTCCCAAGATACCCAACCGTGGGCCAACCCTTGTACCCAATGAAGGCAACTCGCCTGCCATTGCACTCATAACCTGCTGTTTCCGTAAATATCTCTGGATGGCGCAACTTGCAGCCGTAGCCTGACTCTGGCGATGGTTTTGACCTGTCTCTACCGGGCAAGAAGTTCACAGAGCGTGAAAAATCAGGCGATTGCGCAGGTCCTTCATCCTCGTCGTCCTTCATTGTGTCCATGCGAGTCACACATCGGCGGAGCCGAACGGTGGAAATCCGCTCCCCGCGAGGCTTTGCTACCTTTGCGAGTGACTAGGATGTCCGGCACCCAATGCGAGTTGGGCGCCGGCGGTCTCGCATTCACCTGAGTTTGCCGCTGAAATGCTGTAGGTTCTTCAAGGGTGATAGTCCTAATTTCTTTCTTGGTCCTTTGCGTTTTGCTTTGCGTCCTTTGCGGTCAAGAGCTTTTCTCTCGCGGTATTCAGCGCAAAGTCATTAACCGCAAAGTACGCACGCTAGCCAGATCACGGAGACTAGGACACTACCGCCGTCGGCTAAGATTTGAACTCGCCCCCCAGCTCTCATATACTTGCAGCCCCGCGATGAAAGTAGTGGCGATCATTCCGGCGGCTGGTCTCGGCACACGCATGGCCTCCGCGCCCAGCACAAAAGAAAAGAGAGGCGCACCCTCGAAACAGTTCACCGAACTTGGCGGAACGCCCATTCTGGTTCGCACTTTGCGCAAGTTCGCGGCCTCGCCGACCGTCGATCAGATCTGGGTCGCTCTCCGAAAAAACGAAATCGGCAACGTGCGCGCCCGCCTGGAGAAAGAAGCCCTGCCGAAGCGAGTTCAGTTGGTCGAGGGCGGCGAGCACCGCCAGCAGTCGGTGGCAAATGCACTGGCGGCCGTGGGCGCTGCGGCGGAAGACATCATCCTGGTGCACGACGCAGTTCGCCCATTCGTTACCGCGGAGATCATTGAGGATGTGATTCGAGCCGCCCAGAAATACGGCGCGGCCATTGCCGGAATGCCGGCCGTCGATACGGTAAAGCAAGTGGAACGCACCTCCGACGGCGCGCTCATCAAAACGACGATTCCGCGCGAACGTGTGGTGATGGCGCAAACGCCACAAGGTTTCCGTTACGATGTAATCAAGAAAGCCTTCGATGAAGCCATCGCCGACGGCTTTATGGGGACCGATGAAGCCTCGCTAGTAGAACGCTCGGGCCACGGTGTGGCGGTGGTGATGGGCTCGCCAAGAAACATCAAGATCACAACGCCGGCGGACTTAGAGTTGGCGGAATTCTATTTGAAAGAGACCGCATGACCAGTTCGATTCGAGGCCGTTGAGCAAATGCCAACGACCAACGACCAACGACCGACGACCCAAAGCGCGCTTCGTATAGGCTATGGCTGGGACTCGCATGAGTTCAAAGCCGGCATTCCGCTGAGGATCGGCGGCGTCACGTTGCCTTTTCCCAAGGGATTGGGAGGCCATTCCGACGGAGACGTTTTACTGCACGCGATCACCGACGCGCTGCTGGGCGCGTTGGCCGCACCCGACATCGGCTCGCTGTTCTCGCCCTCCGACCCGCAGTGGAAGGGCGCCGATTCGTCGGTGTTCTTGCAGGAAGCGCTAAAGCGCGTAAGCACTGCCAGCTACAGGCTGGTCAATCTTGATTCCACGCTGATCCTGGCTGCGCCCAAAATTGGCCCGCACACTTCCGCGATTCGCACCCGGATCGCTGAGTTGTTGGGCATTCCTCCCGATTGCGTCGGGATCAAGGCGAAAACGCCGGAGGGGATCGGCACCGACAACGCAGCCATTGCGCACGCGGTGGTGCTGCTGGAAAAGAAGAAGATACCCAAAGCGCCGAAGCCGAAGGCTCAACCCTGACGACGCCAAGGCGCAAAGCGCGTGGGGACAGCCGCCCTCGGCTGTCCGGCGAACGTAGCTAGCCTTAGTGCGATCAATCCAAAAGTGTGGAGCTTCGCTCCGCGGACAGCCGAAGGTCGCTGTCCCCACGTGATCACACGGACTCGAACTCTCCAGCCAATTCTTTGTGCCGAATCCGAGCCGCCTCAATCAACGCCCGAAAAATCGCTCGCGACGGTTCGTCATCCGTCGAGCGCTCCGGATGCCACTGCACCGCCAGCACAAAGTGGTCACGCGCCGTGCCCTCCAAAGCTTCAATGATGCCGTCGTCAGGGCAGCGCGCTACGACCCGCAGGCTGTCCCCGATAACTTCTGCCGATTGGTGATGGCTTGAGTTCACCGGGATTACAAGACGCTCAGGAGCTGAAGCTACAATCTCCGCCAGCATCGACTTCGGCTCGATCACTGCCGTATGTGCCACCGCCACTTTCTTCCCCACTGCGTGATCCACCGGCGATTCGATATGCTGCAACAGAGTCCCGCTGCGATACACATTCAAAATTTGCAGGCCATAGCAAATCCCCAGCACAGGCTTACGCATGTTGTAAGCATCCTGCAAGAGCAGTTCATCCACCGTGTCGCGACGGGGATCGGCAGCCTCAGTCTTCGGATGCCGTGGCGCGTCGTACTTGGAAGGATCGACGTCCGCCTTGCTGCCAGGCAGCAGCACACCGTCGCAGCGCTCGATGAGCTTCATAACCCGTGCCGGCGGCAAGTCGAGCGGGATGCGAACGGGCTCTCCGCCGGCCTGTTCTATCGCGCGCTCATACTGCGGTAGTGCGCGCTCGGCATACTCCCGGTCGACGGAGTGAGGCAACGGAATGGCAATGCGCGGGCGCATAGTTCAATTGTAGCTGGTGGCGCCTAGCTCGCTGAGTCCGAATTTGCGTTAACTATTTGTGCTTGCGATCGAGGTTCTTTCTCCGTTTCGTATCAGGGCATCGGCTTCAAGCCGTGCCGTCATTTTCAACCAATTCGATTTCCGTGCCGATCAGGCGCAACTGCCACAGCGGTCGCGGGTCTGGCATCCGTGTGGCGCCGGAACTTCCTTGCGCGGCAGAATGGCACGGCTGAAGCCATGCCCTGATACGAACCGCTGTCCTTACTGTCCTTCCTAGACTCTGGACATCAGCTCGCTCTTTCAATTTCTGCCAGTGCCCGCTCTTGCCTGTAATTCTTGATTTCCAGGATAACCGTAAGAACAAGCGCTACGCACGCTACAGCCACCCCCACGGGTGCGGCAAAATGGCGGTATGCCGCGGCCATATTCGGGCGCGATCCACCCATCCAAGCGTGCAGCAGAATTCCCAAGATTCCCAGCAGGAGACTCACCGCAAAGCAAAGCAGGGTGAGCAAGAACGTCACCAACAGTACCCGCAGGGGGATCCAGAACCAGTGCGGGCGAGATTTCGTGGCGGCCATCGTTCTAGCCTATAACATCTGCCGCAACGTAGCGCCGGCGTCTCGCCCGCTGTCGCGAGGGCGGCTCGCCCTCGCCCCTGGGAGGGCGTCGCTACCAGGCTTTCTGGTAGCCTGATGGAAACACATTCATCAAAATGACTCCAACCAACTCAGCAACCATTGCGTTTCCTGTTTCCCGGCCAGGGCTCCCAGGCGGTCGGCATGGGCAAAGAACTAGCCGAAAAATATCCCGTCGCGCGGCAGACTTTTGAAGAGGCCGACGCTGCCCTGGGCTACAGGCTCTCGCAACTCTGTTTCGAAGGGCCGGAGGAGCAACTGCGGCTGACCGAGATCACGCAGCCGGCAATCCTCACCGCGTCGGTCGCCGCCTGGCGCGTGGTGAGCGAAAACGGCCTGAGACCCAGTTTCGTCGCCGGCCACAGCCTGGGAGAATACTCAGCCCACGTCGCCGCCGGAACTCTGAGCTTCGCCGACGCCGTACGCACGGTGCGCAATCGCGGCAAATACATGCAGGAGGCCGTCCCGGTTGGCGTGGGCGCGATGGCCGCCATTCTCGGCATGAGTGCGGAGAAGGTAACCGCGGTTTGCGCCGACGCCGCCGAAGGCGAAGTCTGCGAGCCGGCCAATATCAACTCGCCCGAGCAGATCGTGATCTCGGGCCACAAAGCCGCGGTCGAGCGTGCCGCCAAACTTGCCAGCGAGCGCGGCGCCAAGCGCGCCGTCTTGCTGCCGGTTAGCGCGCCTTTTCATTGTTCGCTGATGAAACCCGCTCAGGAGCGGCTGGCTGCCGATCTGCAATCGCTCAACTTCCAGAAGCCGGCTGTCCCGGTCGCGTGCAATGTCGATGCGGCTCTGCTCGACGACGCCGATCGCAGCCGCGATGCGTTAGTTCGCCAGGTGACGGGCTCGGTGAAGTGGGAGCAGTCGATGCGCTTGCTGATTGCGCAGGGCGTCTCTACTTTCGTTGAGGTGGGGCCGGGCAAAGTGCTGTGCGGCTTGATGCGGCAGATTGACCGGTCGAAGACCTGCCTCAATGTCGGGGATGAAGCTTCGTTGCGGAAGACGCTGGAGCATTTCGCTGGAGTGAGTGCGTAGAAGCCGAGACTCGCGGGCAAGAGTGCCCGCGCTACACGTGAATCTTCCTCCGCATTTATGGCATCATGTATACCCTATGAGCAAGATCCATATTCCGACGCCTTTGCGTCAATATGCCGCCAAGCAGGCGGCGGTCGAGGTCAAGGGTGGCACGGTCGGCGAGGCGCTTTCCAGCCTGGTTTCCCAGCATCCTGACCTGCGCCGCCACCTTTACACCGACGACGGCAAATTGCGCGCTTTCGTCAACGTTTACCTGAACGACGAGGACGTGCGCTACCTGCAGAAGGAAGCCACCGCAGTAAAAGACGGCGATAGCATTTCCATCGTGCCATCGATCGCTGGAGGCCGTTAAGCACATGGGTATCAGTAACCTGCAGATCCTGCGCGTCGCCGATCGAAAATGCCTGCTGTTGTCGCTCCTGCCGTTGTTGTCGCTAGTCTGTGTCTGCAGTCTTCATTCTGAATCGAAACTCCGAATAGAGGTTTTTATGGCCAGCACAATTGAGATCGCGCCGCAAGCCGCAACCCTGAGCAACGAAGAAATCCTGCGCTACTCGCGGCACCTGATCATGCCCGAAGTCGGCATGGAAGGGCAGCTCAAGATCAAAGCGGCGAAGGTGCTGTGCATCGGCGCGGGCGGGCTGGGCTCGCCGCTGGCGCTCTACCTGGGCGCGGCTGGAGTGGGGACGATTGGAATTGTCGATTTTGACGTGGTGGACTATACGAATTTGCAGCGGCAGATCATCCACACCACCGCCGACGTGGGCCGCAAGAAGCTGGATTCGGCCGCCGAGAAGCTGAAGTCGATCAATCCGTTCTTGAATATTCGCAAGTTCGAAACCCGGCTTTCGAGCGAGAACGCCCTCGATCTGTTCCGCGAATTTGACATCATCGCCGATGGCACCGATAACTTCCCTACGCGCTACTTGGTGAACGACGCTTGCGTGCTTACCGGCAAGCCGAACGTGTACGGATCGATCTTTCCGCTTCGAAGGACAGGCCAGTGTTTTCGCCACCAAAGAAGGGCCGTGCTACCGCTGCTTGTATCCCGAGCCACCACCGCCGGGATTGGTTCCCTCGTGCGCGGAAGGCGGAGTGCTGGGAATTCTGCCCGGACTGGTGGGCGTGATTCAGGCGACCGAAACGATCAAGCTGATTCTGGGCAAGGGCGATCCGCTGATTGGGCGCCTGCTGCTGGTGGACGCGCTGGGCATGAAGTTTCGCGAACTGAAGCTGCGCAAGAATCCGGAGTGCCCGGTGTGCGGAAAGAATCCGACGATTACCAAGCTGATAGACTACGAGGAGTTTTGCGGAATTCGAGGCGAGGAGCAAGCCGTGGAAGCGAGCACCGGTGATATCCAGGTAGAAGAACTGAAGCGGCGTTTGGACAAGGGTGACGACATCTTCGTCCTCGACGTGCGCGAGCCGCACGAATATCAGATCTGCAATATTGGCGGGCATCTGATTCCGCTCGGCGACCTGCCGAAGCGCGTAAGCGAACTCGACTCCAGCCGCGAGATCGTGGCCCATTGCCGTTCGGGCGTGCGCAGCGCCAAGGCGGTGGACTTCCTGAAGCAGGCTGGATTCAAGAAAGTGCACAACCTGGCGGGTGGGATTTTGGCCTGGGCGGACCGGGTGGATCCGAAGATGCCGAAGTATTGAAGGCGGTCGGTTCGTTCTAGGCTGGTCGTTAGCGATAGGGGAGCGCGAGCGTTTCCTTTTTGGTCCACCGCCCGCCGTTATAAGTACTCTATTTGTTGGAGCCTCCAGCGACCACCGTTCCTCCGAAAATACAGAGTAAAGAGGTCTGCGTGTGGATCTGTCGCCTTCTTGACACTAACCGACACTACTTGCGACGCTCCCTGCGGATCCTGCATCGCTGCGATCGTTATTACCGGCTGCGCGATCAATATCTCGCGCAACGAAGAAGCTGTTTGCGAGTTCTGGAAATCTCCGCTCACGCACGAGCTGTCGAAAATCACACAATACACGCCGCGTTTCTCGGCGAGTTCCTTCCTGAATCGTGAAGCGCTCATTTTCGGAGCATCGAACCCAAGATATATTCCGGCTTGATCCGCCAACCTCGCAAGAAAACCTGCGTTATTATTGCGAATGGCGTCTAGGGTTTTCTCCGCCAGTGAAAGTACGACATCAGGTGCGGCACTCCTCTCGTTGCGTTGATCCTGCGCCAACAATGCCGCGGGAAGCCAAATCGATACGCATAGCGCGATGGCACAAGGCAGGGAAACAGCACGTCTCATCACGGCTCCTCCAACGAATGGCTCGCACCCACTGCACCGCCATCGTACCCCCTTTTAGTTTTAGCCCAAACAGTAGGATTGAGGGCTGGATGATCACTGCCATTCAGATGTGCCGCCCCACCCGAAGAGCTTGCATGAGTTTCTCCAGTTAGCTAATATATGTTAGCTAACATGGAAACCATCACTATCCACAAAGCCAAGACCCAGCTCTCCCGGCTGATTGAAAAAGCCTGCCGGGGCGAGTCCGTTGTCATTGCTCGCGGCTCCAAGCCAGTGGTGCGGCTGGTGGCGATTGAGGACACGCGGGGTCATCGCAAGCCGGGCGCCCTCAAGGGAAGAATCCATGTAGGCCCTGAATTCTTTGAACCCTTGCCGCCAGAGGAACTAGCAGGCTGGGAGTAGCGCCACATGCGCCTGCTGCTGGATACCCATGCCCTGCTTTGGTGGCTCACCGACGATTCATCACTTCCAGCAACAGCCCGCAAAGCGATTGCGCACAAAAACAACACAGTGATGGTGAGCGCCGCCTCTGCGTGGGAGATTGCTACCAAAGTGCGCTTGGGAAGGCTCGATGCTGCCGCCGACATTGCCGGCGATTTCGCCAGCTATCTTGCGCAGGAACAATTTGAAGGTCTTCCGATAAGCATCGAGCACGGGATACGAGCCGGTTCGCTGCCTGGAGCGCACAAAGATCCCTTCGATCGAATGCTGATCGCGCAAGCGCAAGCAGAGAGTCTGACGATTGTGAGCAACGAAACGATTTTCGATGGGTATGGCGTGCGGCGAATTTGGTGAGCAGTTCTGTCTGCGGCGAAATGGCGGCCTGATCGCGGAGAGCCGGAGCAGAAATTGTTCGAGTGCAGTTTAAGAAAGCGGCGCTCAGCAGAACCGGGCAGACAGCAGATTCCTCGTCGCTTCGCTCCTCGGAATGACAACCTAAGAGAGAATAAGGGAGCGCTGCCGCGCTCCCTTTGCTGACTTCACACAGACGGTCCTACCGAATGCTGCTGCCGCTGCTGGAAGAGCCTGACCCTCCCTCCCCGATCTCCAGCGCAGTTTTCTTTCCGGAGAAGCGAATCTGCGCCAGCTCTCGGGCGCCGTCGCCATTGGTCCTCACCACGGCAGCATCCTGATCGGAAGAGTGGTTCAGGTCTACAAGGTGTGCCGGAACCGTCGCCACTACATTCTTTCCTTTCAGAATGCTGAGTTCGACGTTGGGTCCGCTGCCTTCCCACTTCACTTCATAGTTTCCGGCCGCCAATTGTTTTCCGGCGACTGACACCGGAGCGCTTACCTGCAGAGAACCCTTGCTGGCCGCGAACGCGCCAGTTGCCAACAGCACGGACAGCCCGAGCAGCAAGCCTTTGAGCATCTTTGATACCGTCATGTGACTCCTTATTCTTTCCCGAAAAGCGTCGGGAATCGGCTGGGCGGCTGGGACTCACTTCCACGAAACACTTGCGTTTCTCCGCAGAAGCCCTAAAATGCTGCTCCGGGGTTAAGCGAAAAGAGCACGAGCCGCGAGGCCGCGTGTTCTTTGCTCGGGGATTGCTTCACCTGGGCCGCCAAACCGAAAGTGAGTCAGTCCCGCTAACCCCTTTAATTTTTCCCGCGAAGACTTTTCTTGATTCAGTCATCGCGTCTCGCCTCAAGTACGTTCTCGTCGGCAGCAAAGTTCCGCCGCGCAACGATTCGCAATTACCAACTTGGACGCGGCTCAGCAGGCCTGGTTAGCGATTCGTAAAATGACTAAAGAGCGCAGATGTTTGTTGCAGATGTTTTGTTTCGTTGAAAATGTTTCGCCGAGAATGTGCGCTGACGAATGAGAGATTTGTAATGCAAATCCAAACGCAGCCATGCTGTAGCAACCTTTGACTTCTTGCGCTCCATTCCTTTGTCATCCTCAGAGGTTGTGATTTCTTTTCTTGACGTTCTCCCACTTGATGCTAAGGGTGAGCACGGGACCACTCGATCGATGGAGCGATGGGCGTCCACTGCATTTGGTCACACCCTCTGAGCGGAGCCGGGCGAGTGGAACGAGCACCGGCGGAGTCGAAGCATCCCTAAGCGCAAGGTCAGCGCCGGAGTAGGGATTCCTCCGCCTTCATTGCCGCTCAGGGGCGGAATGACAGTTCTCGCAAGTGGATGGATTGAAAAGACTCACAAACTCTGAGCAAGTCAGAGGATCCCTATGCAGGTCCGTGCCCAGGAGTTCCCAAGCTGCAATTTGCCGCAGAGATTCCCGGAAAACGATGACATGCAGTTCATTCCCAAGTAGAGATGCTTGAGTTCGATGGAGCCTCGCTCCGCCCCCCTTCTCCGTTCAGCGTGGCAAACCAAACTTAGAGCTTTAGTATCAGCTACTTGCGTCTATTACCACCGTGGTTCAACACCCCTTCGAGAGATTGCCCGCCTCCCTTGCCCAGCCTATAATCAACCCACTCTGGTAGGGTTCTCCGTCAGGCTCCGGGTAGGTAGCGGCGGGGGTGTGTCTGCCTCCGCATAACGAAACGCTGGTTATCCGGATATGCGCAAACGCCTGCAACTCGCCCTGATGGCAAGTGCCGTAATCGCGACCTCCCTTTCTTTTTCTAAGCCATACCTGCAGGCACAGGCCGGAGCCGCCATTAGCGCCACAGAAGACGGTGGCCGCAAAATCTACGTGAACGATAGCGTAGCTGTGCCATCCGGCGCGGTAGCAAAACGGCGGCGCGCGCCAGTGGCTCAGCCAAGCTCGCTGGTCTTCTGGAGCGTGACCGAACATCGCTGGAAGCCGGTGCCGTCGGCGCACGTGCGAGCGGCCCAATCGGCCGCGGCTGAAGTAAATCGGTACCTGGGCCGAAAGTCGAACAGCGCCGGTCCAGCGCTGCTACCAGCGCAGGGAAAGACTTTTACGCCACAGGAGATTGAAGCCGCCATTGACCAGGCGGCGGCGAGACATAACGTGGATCCCAACCTGGTGCGGGCGGTGATCAAGGTGGAATCCAACTTCAACCCCAACGCGGTTTCCCGCAAGGGAGCCATGGGGCTGATGCAACTCATGCCGCAAACGGCGCGGCAGCTCAAGGTGGTTAACCCATTTGATCCGGCGCAAAACGTGGATGCCGGGGTTCGTCACTTGAAGCAGCTCATGGAAAGCTATGGCGGCGACGTCCGGCTCAGCCTGGCGGCTTATAACGCGGGCGCGGGCGCCGTGGCACGCAGCGCGGGAATTCCGCATTTTGCCGAGACTCGCAACTACGTAAATCGGATCACCACGCTGTACAACGGCGGGGCCAGTGGTTTGAACATTCTGGGCAGTCCGTTGCGCGAACCGATCCATGTGCAGCGGGATGCCCGAGGCGTTTTGTACATCAGCAACACCGATTAAGGCTGCTCTTCGCGCCCCCAGGTGCCGTTGAGCAACGCTCGGCTGAGCGACATAGCGATTACGGAAAGAAAATTGAAGACTGCTCAGAGCCAACGCGTGCTACGCGGGAGTGCGGCTGTGCTCCTGCTATTCGTGTCGGCGCTGCCGGCGGTGGCGAGGAGCCATCGGTCCGAGGCTTGGGCGCGCGCTCGTTATACCGCGGCAGAACAGATGCAGGAGGCGCTAAACCAGCACCCGGCCTCGGAGCGCACGCGCCGCGATTATCAGAAGGTGATTTCTGCCTACCGGGAGATTTACTACGGCGCACCTACTTGCACCAAGGCTGACCCCAGCGCAGCCGCGGTCGCGCGTCTTCAACTGGAGATGGGCCGGCGATTTAACGATGCCAGAATTCTGCGCTTAGCCGTCACCCAGTTTCAATTCCTGCGGCGGGAATATCCCGGCAGCAGCGCCCGTTTCGAAGCCCTGTACACGATCGGCCAGATTTACCACGACGATTTGAACGAGCCGGCCAAGGCACGCGCGGCGTTCGCGGAGTTTGTCCGGCGTTATCCCAGGCACCAGTTGGCGGACGACGCGCGCAAGGCACTCGCTGACGAGACTCAGGTTGCCGACAAATCCAAGAGTGGGAAGAAGTCGCAGGAGAAACAAGAAAGCAAAGCCAAGGAGGGCCCGGGCGACAGCGCGGGCAAAGTGGCCTCCACGAAAGAGGATGCTGCTCCCGGCGTCCCTGCTGCAGGCACCGAGGCCGATGGAAAGACTGACAGCAAGAGCGATCCGCCAGCTACCGCCGAAGACATCCGTCCCGCCGCCGCGACCGTCAAGCTGTCGCGGGTTACCGGCATCCGCCACTGGTCCACGCCGGACTATACGCGGGTAGCAATCGATCTGGCCCAGGTCGATTCCGGGCATGACGTTGCGTTCGAATCGCAGCGCATCGATCATCCCGACCGCATTTTCTTTGACCTGCCTGACACTAAGCTGTCTTCCCGGCTCGCGGGCAAGACCTTCGACGTAGACGACGGGCTCCTGAGGCAGATTCGTGTGGCGCAATTCCAGCCCGGCCGCACCCGGATCGTGCTCGATGTGGATAGCCTCTCGGATTACAAAGCGTTCCTGCTGCCGAATCCGTCGCGGCTGATTATTGATGTTCATGGCAAGGATACCCAAACCAAAGACGAGCAGAGCAAGGATGAGCAGGGGAAGAGCCCCGCGGTTGATCAAAAGGAAGCGAATGCAGGCGCGCCAACTCCCGCGTCCGATGTGGAAACCGGCAAGCCGATAGTCGGTTCCGTCGCCCTGTCGGCCGAGAAGGCAGCAGGGGACAGACAAGATTCCGATTCAACAGTCGTCGTGAGCAATATCCAGGCGACGAAAAAGGGCGCCAGAAAGAAGATCGTAGATACCGACGACGACGATGACGACCCAAGCCCGATCCCGAGCTTGCCCATGGCGAAGCGCGGGAGCAAGCGCGGGGTCACCGCCGCATCCAAGCGCTCCAAAGTCCGCACGGCGAAGAATGTTCACGAAGCCTCGCCTAACTCCAGTGGCGACCGGTCCCTGATCCGCGCTCTCGGCTTAAAGATCGGCAAGATCGTGATCGATCCCGGCCATGGCGGCCACGATACCGGCACGATTGGCCCCAACGGCTTCCAGGAAAAGACCCTGGTGCTCGATGTCTCGAAACGCCTCGGCAAACTGCTGGAATCGCGGTTGGGAGCGGAGGTTGCCTACACCCGGCGCGACGATACCTTCATCCCGTTGGAAACGCGCACTGCAATTGCCAATCAGGCGCAGGCTGACTTGTTCGTTTCCATTCATGCCAACGCCAGCCGCGATCCGGATGCGCGCGGTGTGGAGACCTACTACCTGAATTTCACCTCTTCTCCTGAAGCGCTCGAGGTGGCGGCGCGGGAAAACGCGGTGTCGGAGGAGTCGATTTACCAGTTGCAGGATCTGGTGAAGAAAATCGCGCTCAAGGAAAAGATCGACGAGTCTCGCGAATTCGCCTCCGATGTGCAGGAGTCCCTGCACAGCGGACTGGCGGCGAAGAGTCCCAGCATTCGCGACCGCGGCGTCAAGAAAGCCCCTTTTATTGTTCTGATCGGGGCGAATATGCCGTCGATCTTGGCGGAAATTTCTTTCGTCAGCAATCCCGAGGACGAGCGCCGATTGCGCACTCCAGAGTACCGGCAGAAGATCGCCGAATCGCTCTATCGCGGAATTGCGAAGTATGTGAGCGGACTAAGCGGCGTGAAGGTCGCGAGCAAGGTTGACAAGTCTACCGGGCAGTAAATCGACTGGCGTTACCACCACTGACATTTGCCTTTGTAGAGAGGTGACTTCCCAAGTCTGGCCGTCGGTATTCTGTTGCAACGTGGGCCGGTGCGGCCATCGAGACGTAGCGAAGTACTTCTCTGCGATTATCCCTTCCTCGAACGAAGCCTTTGGATGAGGATGTTGTCTTTACAGACTTCGCAACGGTCGTGCATTCAGGGTGTTTGCTGTCTCAAAAGGAACTAAGGAACCCAGCACCTTCAAGCACGTTCCGAAGGACATAGTGCACACGTTCGATGCGAAGCCTCTCTCGGAGTAAGAACTGACGCAGTTGCGGACGCGATATAAGTTCAATGACGGCGATGAATGGAACTACGTAATCCTAACAGTGAACTTGTAGGACGCTAGGCTTGCATGAGATCATTTTCACAGCCCAGGCTCCTCCACCAGCCTCACAAACCCTGGCACAGCTTTCCTCAAGCTTGAGATCACATATCCTCTGTCCTTGGAAATGCCTGCCGCCTGCTCGTCGAGTTTGTCAAGCACTCCCTGGCAACACAGATGGTACCTGTCGATCAGGAAATCATCCGCCGTCTGGCAAAGCACGCCGTATTCTTCAAGACAATCTTTCGGAAAGTGCCTGGTGTTCTGGGTGACGATCACGTTCGCGCGGGCCATGATCGCGGCCGCCAGCACGTGACGGTCATTGCGATCGGGTAGGCAGTCAATCGCGTTCAGCAGCGCGGCTGGAAAACGGACCATGGCCTCCGGAAACGCTTTGTTCATTTCCTGCCGCCCGTAGGAAACCTCCGCTGCCGTTCGATGCAGCTTCGACTTTAAGGCTCTGGCCATCTCCGCCATAATTTGCTCGCTCCACAATGGTCGGTACATCGCGGGCTCCTCGGCAAGCCGCAACAGCGTATCGCATAAGGCCTGAGGGACCAGCACGCAAGCATCGAGCACCGCCGAATATTCAGTCTCAGGGGTGAAAATCATCTGGGACTTTGTCGTAATCGCCTTTGGCGAATTCTCGTTTGGCTAAATCATTCAGAGTTTCGTGGCGCTCCAGATCGCGTCTTGACTTGTAGGCGATCGCGTCGCGTACATAAATCCGGCGGTGGGTGCCGACAAGATGGAAAGGGATGGCTCCTTTCTCCAGCAATCTGACCAGGAACTGCCTCGACATGCCCAGAATCTTGCCGGCTTCGGCGGTCGTAAGTTCGTGCCGGCTTTGCAAGATGGTCACAGATTGGCCGGCACGGAGATCGGCGAGCAATCGCAGTAAGAACGAGTAGAGATTGTTGGGCAGAATCTCGGTGTTGCCGCCGGGGCCGATAAGCCTTGCGTCCGCTTCGCGAAGCTTTCCATAGATCTCGAGGATCTCCCTTTGTTCTTTCGTGGAAATATCGATAACCGCGGTTCCGCTGTTTGGCGCCATGGTTTGGTCCTCCTTATGGCGTTGAAAACTACAAACAGATTCTAGCCATTAAACACCACAAACACAACCATATAGTTGCATCTATTAACAAATAATGAATCAACATAAACTGATTATGGCGTTAGTCTCTTTTCCAACGTCGGCTAGAATCTGCTAGTAAGAACCACACAGCTCTTGGCGGAAACTCTGATTAAGTGTCCGACGCAAACCACAAACCACAGAGGGCACAGGGGAGCACAGAGGAACATAGACGTTTCATCAGAGTTTCCCCTACTTCTGTTCCGGGGCGCAGGTCTCTGGCCTGTCCCTGCGATTTTCCCGTCCACAGGCATTCCCGGTATACTTCAGGCAGCGTTCGAGCCATCCTCATCCTAGGCACGTAGCGTCACGACGGTCGGTCAAGGACGTTCTCGATTTCCCCGGAAAGCCGCGCCACTGGCTCGCCCCGGTAACATTCAAGGACTTTTCATCTGGCCTTGATATTCTCCCGGCATCCCGGCCTTATGCTGCGGGTACAACTTCGAGCTGGGGCAAAATGTAAGCAGGAGGCGCGAGAGCTCAGCCGTGAAGACCGCAGACAAACACGCGCGGCCCCTGACTGCGAGCATCGACACCCGTCCCCACCTTTTGATCGAACGCAAGCCCGCCTACCGCGTTTTCTTCAGCAACGTGTTCGACATCCTCTTGTTCCGAGTCGTGCGCGGGGTCGCGATCACTTCGAAGCCCGCGCCCTTCTGGCCTGACGTCTTCGTGCAATCCGCCACGCCCTGGTGGGGGCTGACAGAATCGGCGATCTGGCACGTGATCATGATTGGAGCGGTCCTGATCTTGTGGCGGGATACACCGCTGCCGGAGCAACGGTATCAAAGGACCTACGAACCGGTGGTCTACTACGATCCTCCGCCTACGTTTACCGTGGAAGGTAGCCGGCGGTTGCCCGAACGTGCTGCGCCCAGGCAACGGCTCAAGCCCGAGGCGCCCGCGATGCGGGTGGCGCGGGAGCGGACTCGTTCTCAGGCGAAATCTCAGGGTCAGGCCGCTCCACCCGATATCAAGACGAATGAGCGGGGCCCCAATATCGCAGGCTCGGATCCGCTGCTTCCGTCCGTACCACTCTCCGCCACCGCGCGCTCGCAACTGAACGTCCCTTCAGGCCCGACCTCAGTTGTGGCGCCGGCTCCAGATCTCCAGCAAGCCGCCAGCGGCCAGGCTACAAGTCGCCGGCCAGGTCTGCTGCAAGCTTCGGTTATTCCTCCTGCGCCCGATCTCGGTTCAGTCGCCGGGAGGCGTGCCGGCACTGGGACCGCGCCCAGCGCAACCGTCGTGGGACCGCCGCCAACGCTGCGGGGCGCCGGACGCGGCTTAGGCACCAACAATGTCGACATCAATATAGGGCCCGCCCAGGTGGTTGGACCGTCGCCGCAACTGCCGATGCACGAGCAGAACCTTGGGACGGGCATGGGGCAGGGAGTGCTGGGCAGCGCTGCCAGTTTGGCAGTGCCGCCGGCGCCGTCTTTACGGCGGTCAGGGAATCTTGCGGGTGGACGCATAGGCTCAGTGATCGGAGGCGGCGTTGGCTCGCGAGTCGTTCCTCCTCCGCCTTCGTTGCCAGGCGCAAGCGGTTCCCCCGGAGGCAGAGGCGTGGGCGCACTTTCCGGCCAAGGAGTGCAAGTCGTCCCGCCGCCTCCCTCCGTGCAAGGCGCGGGCCATGGCGCTGGAGACGGACGCGTCAGTTCGTTCTCTGGCGTTGGCATGCAGGCCGTGCCTCCAGCTCCCTCGATACGAGGTGCGGGCAGCCGCGGCGGCGGTGGGGTTGTAGGTTCGCTATCCGGAGTGGGGACGCAGGTTGTGCCGCCGCCTCCGTCGATGGAAGGTGCGGGGGAAGCAGGCGGTGGACGCGCGGGCTTGCTATCGGGTACCGGTATGCGAGCGGTGCCGCCACCTCCGACCGTGCAAGGCGCGGGCGGTTCCGGCAGCGGACGATTGGGCTCGTTGTCGGGTACAGGATCTCAAGTTGTCCCGCCACCACCTTCTGGGCTAGGCGCCGGAGGCGTAGGCAATGGACGTTTCGGCTCGATGTCCGGCACGGGATCGCAAGTTGTCCCACCACCGCCTTCTGGACTAGGTGCCGGCGGCGTGGGCAGCGGGCGCATCGGCTCGTTATCGGGCGATGGTTCACAAATCGTGCCGCCGCCGCCCTCTGGGATAGGCGAAGGCAGCGCAGGTGGTGGACGCATAGGCGCGCTAGGAAGTGCTGATATTCAGGGTTTGCCGCCACCATCGGGCGCAGGCTCAGGCACCGCCGCGGGCGGAGTTCAAATAGCCGATAACTCCCCCGGCGGTGGAGGGCCTGGCTCGCCGGGGGGCAAGGATCAACCGAACGATGTAGATGCTCAGGAAATGCCGGTGCGCCTGATTGGGCTGGCCTTGGCCTTGCCAGGCTCTTCGTATTTTTCCAACTACGAAGTTTTCATTGCGGAAAGACAACTGGGCAAGAACGAGTCACAGTTCATCAAGCTGGTTTACATTTCGCTTCCGTATCAGCGGCGGCTCTCGGAATACAATCCCAGCCACGCAAAAGTGTACAAGCTGCGCGTCACGCGGGATAAGTCCTGCGACGAAACCGTCCAACAGATGACTCAGGCGCAAGCATCCGACGCTCAGCCAAACTCGCCTTATGCGGAAGCCCTCGCGGATCTGAATTCGATCGATCCCAACCGCAAGCTGCCCTGCTATCGCACCACAGCGGACGATTACCGCAGAGCGCTTTCCCACTCTAGATAAGCGGTTGTACGTTTTCTCCGCGTCCTCTGCGGAAATTCTCTGCGCTCTCTGCGATTTAAGATTTGGGTTTCATTCGGCACAGGGTCAAAGTCTTAAAACGCATCTATGAAACCGTCGGCTGCGTCAAGTGCTTTTTTGCGCACACGTCAGCGTGCACTCGAGAAACGAGCGCCATTTCGCTCTATTAGAAAAGGTTTTGCCATCGTCAACCACCAGGCCCGGCTTTGCTAATCGTGCGATCTGAACAGCGGAAACGCTGCGGCGTGCCCAGCCCCAGCACGAAGGCCAGCGCCGTGATGGGACCGACTCCGGGATGCGTCATCAGCCGCTGCACCTCCGGCCGCCGCGCCGCTTCCTGCTCAATCGCCTGGCTCAGTTCGGCGATCTGCGGCGTCAGTTGATCCAGCAGCCGCAACAGATCGTCGCGCCGCCGCGCCGTCCACGGTCCCAGCGCGAACGATTCCAACTGCTTCCGGCCTTCTTGGCTCCACAGCCGGTGTTGCCGCCGCACCCCTTCGTTCAGCGCGATGGCCTGCAGTTGGTTCTTGACCCGCGTCCGCATCTGCACCAGCCGATGCCGGTGCCACAGCAACTGCCGCGCCTCCCGGTTCTCCACACTCGGCGCCCACAGCCGCGGAAAGCGCCCTTCCGCCAGCAGTTGCAGCAACAGCTGCGCATCCTGGCGGTCGGTCTTCTGCTTGCGCACTCGCTGACTCGCAATCTTGGCGGGATTGCCGATCCACAACTCCATCTCCAACTCCGCCAGCAAGCGCTCGAACCAGCGCGTGTGCCCGGCGGCTTCGATCCCCACTCGCACCGGCAAGCCGCGCTGCTTCAGCTCGCGGTAGAACCTCTCGGCTTCGCCGCTGCCGTGCTCCAGCCGCCGCTCGCCGCACTCTCCGCTCTCGGTGTCCAACCAGGCTATTTGCTGCATGCTCGGGTGATAATCACATCCTATAATCAGCATGTTCGGCTCCTTTCTCCCGAGCCTTGGTGGTTGACTACTCCCAAGTCTACTCAGGTCTGAGGAGCCGACGGTTTCATGAAATCAGAGGCCGCGGAGAACGCGGAGAGTGCTAGATATTGGAATTCGCTCGCCGGCGCCGGAGTTGCAGCGCGGACTAGTAGCCTATAGTTCCTGGTTCTCAGTTCTCAGTGTGCGGAAATTGCTGCCGACGGGAGCCAGATGCGTGCCCGTGATGCGGTCATGCCAGCAAAGTTCATCTTCGTCGAGAATGCACCAGGCGTAGCCCAGCCCGAGCGAAACTGCCGACAGCACCGACGCCAGCACGCGCCAGCGGCGAGTTCGGCGACTAACGGCGCTGCCGTCAAATCTGCTCAACCGCAGCTTGGCGAGCTTCAGCCCAGGAGTGGTCCCGGCATTCACCAGCAGAAAGTATTGATAAGCTGCCCAGAACGCTCCCGCGATGCCGATTGCGAATGGCGCGGCTTGCCTCAATGGCGGGATAGTCATCGTAATCCGGAAGAATATGTAGGCGAAGAGCGCAGAGGCCGACGCTACCAGCACGGCATCGATTCCTCCCGCCAGCAGACGCCGCCACAGCGGTGCCGACTGCAGCGGCAGTTCGATGCCCGGACGCCTCTCCTCTACTGGCTCGTCGGCGGGCTCAATCAGAATGCCTCCGAGCGCAGGTGGCGGAGGTGCAATCTCGGGTGCTTCCAGGATGCGTGGCCGCGCCATGACAGGGCCCGCCAACTCCTCCAAAGGCCGAGGTGGCACGATGGCAGAGCGCGGAAACGGGATAATCCGGGCGCTTTCTTCGGGATCGACCGCCGTCTCGTAGGTCACGGACAGTCTGGGACTTTCGACTGCGAGAGCAGTGCCAGTCGCATGCGGAGGCACAGTCGGTTCAGCCGGAGGCAACACACTCGGCATCGGCTCGGTGGGCTCAAACTTCAGACGCAACGATGGATACCGGGGCTCGCGCGGACGCCGTCGCGTCCGGTAGCGATTCAGGCGTGCGGCTACTTCCTGTTGCCACGTTCCTGGATTCTCGACGCTCGGCTCGGCGGGCGGAGATTCCAGCGCCAGCCCGGCCGTTTCTTTGGTAGCGCCGCCGTCCCGGCGGCTGTCGCCAGGGCGTCCCGCCCAAGCCGCTGGCTGCTCCGACGCTGGCGAGACGCCGGCGCTACTTACATCCTGCGCCTCAACCACCAATTGCGGAGCAGCCTCTTCCAAACTGGCGGCAAACTGCTGCTCGCTCGCATCATATGGTTCAAGATCGGCTTCAGGATTTAGCAGCGCCGCCGCGGGAGGCTCGCTGCTGACATCGAATTGAAATTTCGGCTTCATGCTCGGACGAATTAAGGCGGATAACTTTCCAGCGCATCTCCGCGAATCTCGCCATACAGCGGGCAAGCCGCTCGCCGGTTATCTTTTTGCGAAAAATGCGGCCAACGCGGAGCAAAAACCACGACCAGCCAGGCACGCTTGCACTTTGCTTCCCGGGCCAGCACCGTGCTAAGTTCACGATACCCCCGCGTGGACCTGTCAGCCGGGGAGTTCGCGCGCTTCCGATGACTTCCCGCACACGATTCCTTATCACGGCGGCGTGGCTTTGTCATCTGCTGTTCGCGCCTGCGCTAGTTACCAGCCAGTTGCTTTCTTCGTCCAGCCAGCCGGACGCGCCGCAGATCCCGCCTAATGTGTCCACCACTCCGACCGCTCTCAATTACGAACCGATTACAGTTACAGCCCTGACCCAGGAGAAAGACGGCCCGGTCTTCAAGTTGCACGGCAAGGCTGAGATTCACTACGGGGCATTCGTCCTGCATGCCGACGAAATCACCTACAACAACGAAACTAATGATGCCACCGTCGAAGGCCATGTGGTCCTGGAGGGCGGACCCTACGACGAACATGTTGAGGCGAGCCGTGGCGCCTATAACATTAAGAAAGAGACTGGGCGCTTCGAACACGTAAGCGCCACTATTGGGACGCGCATGCGCGGCAACCGGTTGCTGCTAACGACTTCCAATCCCTTCGCCTTTAGCGGCCGCGTGGTCGAGAAGACCGGGCCCAACCACTATGTGGTCTACGACGGCATCATCACCACCTGTGAGATGCCGCGGCCTAATTGGGAATTCAGGGCGCACGCGGTCATTGTGGATGTCGGGGGCAATGCGCAGATCTACCGTAGCAGTTTTCTCATCCGGGGAATTCCAATTTTCTATTTTCCCTATGCCACTCACCCCGTCGCGCGAGTGAGGCAGTCCGGCTTTTCTATTCCTAACGTGGGGACATCATCCACCAAGGGCAAGATCATCGGGGAATCGCTGTACTGGGCCATGAATCGCAGCATGGACCTGGAAGGCGGAGTCCAATATTACTCTATGCGCGGCTGGGCGCCGCACGCAGAATTCCGCGCCCGGCCCAGCGAAGGCTCTTTTGTGGACGTCAACTACGCCGCGGTCTTCGACCGCGGCTTCGGCCCGCAGGGAGCGAACCAAGGCGGCCAGGAGGCGCATCTCGACGGCGGCACGACGTTTGGCCACAATTTTCTCGCGGTGGCCAATATCGATTACCTAACCTCCTACGTCTACCGCCTGGCGTTCAACGAAGTCTTTACTCAGGCGGTCAATTCGGAAGTGAAGTCGCGTGGCCTTCCTCACCAATACCATGCGCGGGAGCTTCTACAACCTGGTGGCGGAGCGCTACCAGAACTTCGAAAGCACCACTGCGGGGGACGTAATCACGATCCGGCACACGCCCAGCCTGGAACTCTCGAGCGTGGACCGCCAGATCAAAGGCTCGCCGTTTTACTGGTCGTACGACGCGGAGGTGGGAGGGCTGTCCCGCAGCCAGCCGTCCTTTCACACCGCGACGCTGGTCGGGCGCTTCGACGTTAGTCCGACGCTATCCCTGCCGCTGGTGCTCAGCGGTTGGTCGGTGCGTCCGGCCATCTCGCTTCACGATACCCTATACACTCAGGAACTCGGGCCTTCGGGCGGGGTTGGCGTGGCCATCAGCGATGCCATTAACCGTAAAGCGCTGGACGCCTCGGTAGAAATACGGCCTCCCGCGTTGGAGCGTGTTTTCGGAGGCGAGTTTCTGGGCCGAAAATGGAAGCACGTCATCGAACCGCGTGCGACTTACCGCTACATAACCGGCGTGGATAATTTCTCCCACATTCTGCGTTTTGACGATCACGACATCATGAGTGACACCAACGAAGTCGAATATGCCGTGGTGAGCCGCCTTTATGCCAAGCGTACCGCGGCCAACCCGGAGGATTGCGGCCCGGCAGGAATGCCCAGCCTGCTGGTGGGTGGGCAGTCGCAACAGAGCCGTATCCCGTGGGAGCGGCAGACTCTGCCTCAGGACGCCCCTTGCCAGGCCGGGCCGGAGGTGCGCGAGGTTGTGACCTGGGAGCTGGCGCAAAAATACTTCCTCGATCCATCGTTCGGGGGCGCGCTGGTTCCGGGGACTCGCAACGTGTTCGCGGCGACCGCCGACCTCACGGGAATTGCGTTTCTCACCGATTCCCGCCGATTTTCTCCGCTCATCTCCCGTCTTCGCCTCCAGACCAATGCCCGGACCGACATCGAATGGGACCTCGACTACGACGTCAAGAAAGGCCGCATCAGCGCCAGCACGGCCTTGCTCAACTACCGGGCGGGCCCGTTCACAGTGGGCGCAGGCGACGCCCTGCTACAGACGCCGACGGAGATCCTGCCCGCTGGGACGACGCCCACCCCGCAACGATTCGACCAGTTCCGCCTGCTGCTCGGCTATGGACACACCGATAAGCGCGGCTTCAGCGGCGCGGCCAACATCGGCTTCGATGCCCATGTGGGTTTCCTGCAGTATGCCTCGTCCCAGGTGGCCTACAACTGGAACTGTTGCGGCGTCAATGTCGAATATCGCCGCTTTGCCCTGGGTTCGGTACGCAACGAGAACCAGTTTCGCTTTACTTTTGCGCTAGCGAACATTGGCGCATTAGGCAACCTGCGCCGCCAGGAAAGACTGTTCTAGGGAAGTACTTGGCAAGTGTGGGTGCGGGAGCCCCGCCCGCGAAAGCCGCGAAGGGGCGGCATTCATGAGCCAGCCCCCGCGAAATCCTACGAGCTTAGGAAATTGGTAACGTTGACGACGCCTCAGAAGTGGGTCAGAATTTTCTTTCTCCGTATATAGGGAGTTGCTCCGCAATGAAAGTCTTGATCCTATCTGCGTGCCTTTTGCTAAGTGTCTGCGCTCTAGCCCAGCATACCGCGAAGGAAGAAGACGTTGCTCTGGCAGCCCGAGGCGCGCAAGTGCTGAAACAGCAGTTTCGCGATCCGGATTCTCTCCAAATCTCCAAGGTCGTCGTCACCACCCGCACCTACAAACACGGCAGCGCTGTCGACGTGTGCTACGAGTACCGGGCCGGAGAGCACGGCGATCACGAAATGGCTATGTACTCATCTGAAAACGGCAAAGAAAAGCTGAAATTCGGAGATCAATTCCTCCACAATTCTCGGTCGGAGTGTAACTTCAACGCCAAAGTCACCCGGAAAATGAAGTCGACCTCCACCGATATAACTGCTGTCTTCAAAAATCTTAGCCCTGCCGAAAGCTCCGCACAGGCGAAGTAGCATCGTGATCGGCTTTTCCTCGTGCCTGTACCTTCCTGAAAACCTTCTCGTGAGAAACTGAACCCGTGAAGAAACCATTCCTCCGGGTTACGAAATGGTTAGGCGATATTCCTGTCGAAGCGGAGTGCATGGCGTGTCCTGAAGTGAAGTTCCGGGTGACGTCCACGAGTCATCGCCCCATCCGGGCGGAGTACCAGCAGGCCCTGCAACGCGACTTCGACCATCACCTCAAGGTGGACCACTCGCCGGATGATCCTGTGAAAGTTCCTTCCAAAGAAGGTGTCCGTAAGCTTGCCAAGGACTGAGTACAACCACGAAGGACACGAAGGTACACTAAGGAAAACCTTTGCCTTCAAGGCCTCGTGGAACTTCGTCTCCTTCGTGGTATTGCCTTTGCAGTTGAGCCTCGTACTGCACCATCCGCCCAGAACTACCTCGCAGGCTGCTAAGATATCAGCATGGCGACCGCTGCCGATCCCCTAGCCTCCAAGCAAGCTGCCCTGGATGCCCGCCTGCGCGCCCTGGGCCGCACCCTGGTCGCCTATTCCGGCGGTGTGGATTCAGCCTTCCTGGCGTGGGCTACCCAGCGAGCGCTGGGCGACAACATGCTGGCCGTCATCGCCGATTCACCTAGCTTAGCGCGCACGCATCTCGCTGATGCCATTGACTTTGCCCACGAGCAGCGAATTCCGCTGGAGGTGATCCCGACGGCTGAACTGGAGCGTCCGGAGTACATCCGCAACGACGCGTCCCGCTGCTTTTTCTGCAAGGATGAACTGTTCGCCGTGATGGAAGAGCTGCGCAGCTCGCGCGGTTACGATGCCATCGCCTATGGCGTGAATTTGGACGATCGAGGCGACTTCCGTCCCGGGCAACGCGCCGCGCAGCAGCATAGGGTCGCAGCGCCCCTGCTCGACGCGGGTCTCAGCAAGCAGGAGATCCGAGACCTGGCCCGCGCCGCCGGCCTGCGCATCTGGGATAAGCCGGCTTCTGCCTGCCTTTCCTCGCGAATCGAGTATGGCCGTCCGGTAACTCGCGAGGCGCTGAGTGCCGTCGAGCGGGGAGAGGATTCACTGCGCGGGCTCGGGTTCCGTCAGTTCCGCGTGCGGCACCACGGCGAGATCGTTCGCATCGAGATCGCCCGTGAAGAACTGCCCCATGCCCTGAACCTGGAAATGACCTCCGAGCTTACCCGCATCTTCAAGTCGCTGGGCTTCAAGTTCGTGACCCTGGACCTGGAAGGCTTCCGCTCCGGCTCGATGAACGTACTGCTCTCCGCGGACCAACTCCGTCGCAGCAGCTAGGTCGCTGACTTTCCATCTAACCAAACGGGCTGGCAGCTTCAGCAGTCAGGTGCTAGTTCTCTGTTCTTAGCCAACTCAGCCGCCCGCGCTCGTTATGAGATAATCAACCCTAATACTCTCGCAATGTATAGGCGGCTCTTAGTGACGCTTTTCCAACGTTCTGTGGTCATGTTTGTGCTGATTTGCCTGGGCTGCTCCGCGCAATCGGCGCCTCCCGATCTTGCCCGCCGCATCGAGCGGCAAGTGCGCAGCCACTATTCCGTTCCCCCTGACGTAAAGATCGTAATAGGCCAGCGTCAAGCCCAGCGAATTTCCCAATTATGACAGCGTGACCGTCACCTTCGACAACGGCCAGAAACAGCAGCCCTACGATTTCATTCTTTCCAAAGACGACAAGACCCTCATCCGGATGACTAAGCTCGACCTCAGCACCGACCCCTATGCCGAGCTGATGAAGAAGATTTCGCTCACCGGACGGCCCACACGCGGCAATCCGAGCGCGAAAGTGGTGGTGGTCTCCTACGACGATTTCGAATGTCCCTTCTGCTCCCGCATGCACCAGACTTTATTCCCCGAGCTGCTCAAGGAGTACGGAGACCGCGTGGAATTTATCTACAAAGACTTTCCGCTGGCGGAGATCCACCCCTGGGCCACGCATGCTGCCGTGAACGCCAATTGCCTGGTCGCTCAGAATAACGATGCCTATTGGGATTTTGCCGACTACGTGCACTCCAACCCCAAGGAAATCAGCGCCGCGCAAGGCCGGCCGGAGCAGTTTGCGGCGCTGGACCGCCTGACCCTGGAGCAGGGCCAGAAGCACAACTTGAATGCCGCCACACTGCAGGCTTGCGTGCAGGCGCAGAACGAGGATGCGGTGAAAGCTTCGGTCAAAGAAGGGGAGGCTCTGGGCGTGGAGGCGACCCCGACTTTATTCGTGAATGGGGAGAAACTGGATGGAGCGCGCCCAGTCGCAGAGTTGCGCGCCGCGTTGGACCGCGCCTTGGAGCAGGCCGGTGTAGCAGTCCCCGCGCACCCACCGACGGTGGCGGCATCGGCTCCGGGTAAGTGATTTTGATGCGCACCATCGAGGTTTCGCCGAGGCGGGTACGAATACGCTCCCCACTCGCGCCTGTGTGGAGGATGGATTGAAAAAAGATTCACTGCCCCATTACATACCGGCTGCTCTGGCTGCTGCTGTTCTGCTGTCTTTCTCCCTGGCTTGCGGACCCAAAAAAGTCGGCGATGATGTGGCCGCCACCGTGGATGGCCGCAAAATCTATCGCGCCGAGGTGGAGAAGTACTATCAGAATACGACTGCGGGTTCCGACCAGCAGCCCGGCACGGAACAGGCTGCCAGCCTGCGCCTGAATATTCTGCGCGAATTGATTAACAACGAAATCCTCATGCGTCGTGCCGAGAAGCTCGGCCTGCTGGCCACCGACGACGAAGTGGACCGCAAGTTCAGCGAAACCAAGGCCCCTTTCAGCAACGAAGAGTTTCAGGCCCGCTTGAAGGAAAAGAAGATCACGGCGGAAGACTTCAAGCGCGATATCCGCCGGTCCCTAACCGTGGAGAAGGTGCTGAACAAGGAGGTCACTTCCAAGATCAACATCTCCGATCAGGACATTACCGACTATTACAACGCGCACAAGTCGGAATTCAATTTCATCGAGCCCCAGTATCACCTGGCTCAGATTTTCGTGAGTCCAGTGCCGAATCCTCAGGCCCACCAGAACAACAAGGCGCAGAATGAAGCCGAGGCGCGAAAAAAGATACAGACTGATCCTCAACCGCCTGGATAGCGGCGATGACTTCGGCACTCTTGCTATGAACTACTCCGAGGACACGGAGACCGCCACCAACGGCGGAGACTTGGGCTTCACGCCCGAATCCTCACTCCGCAACACTGATCCCACCACCCGCGACGCGGTCAGCAACCTGAAGCCGGGACAATACAGCTCCATCATCACCGTGGTCAACCCGGCGACCAAGCAGCTTATGGGTTTCCGGATCGTGAAGCTGATTGCCAAGGAACCCGCCGGGCAGCGGGAATTCTCCGACCCCCGGGTGCAGCAGGCCATCCGCACCGAACTGCGCGACCGCCGCGAACAGCTCCTCAAAGCCGCCTACTACGAAGTGTTGCGCGACCAGGCCAAGGTGGAGAACTTCTACGCCCAGAAAATCATCGACGGCAACGGCGCGACGGAGTAGCGAATTACTCGACGATAGCGAGCACGTCGCCGGCGTTTACGCTGGCGCCTTCGGCGGCCAGGATTTTCTGCACGATCCCTTTTTTGGGGGACTTGATCTCATTCTGCATCTTCATCGCTTCCATCACCAGCACGCCCTGGCCGGCTTCCACCTCGGCCTTCTCGGGCGCCAGATACCCGGACCACTTTCCCCGGCATGGGCGCGACCAGCTTCCTGCGGGCCAGTCTCGCCGGCTGCGCCGATCTTGCGGCTGCGCAGGGACCGCGGATCGCTCAGCTCGACGCCATAGCGCGCGCTGCCCACCCATATGTGCGTGCCTACAGGGTCGCGCTCGCGTTTGATTTCGTAGGCCTTGCCCTCGATCAAAATGGAAAGCACGTCGGGCCGGGTCAAGACCGCATCTATCTCGAATGCCCGGCCGTCCAGTTGGCAATGCCAATGGCCGTCCTCATGGC
This sequence comes from uncultured Acidobacteriaceae bacterium, assembly GCA_963735545.1. Classification (GTDB taxonomy): domain Bacteria; phylum Acidobacteriota; class Terriglobia; order Terriglobales; family Acidobacteriaceae; genus PALSA-270. The sequence continues at coordinate 159,638 of CAVTLU010000007.1, read as the reverse complement.
GTACGTCGAGCCTGTGTATTTTGCCTTCGATAGCGACGTCGTAGATCATGAAATCAGTTTTCGGATACTAGTTCGCAGTTCACAGCGTCAACTCAGCGCTTCCTTCCGCGCTGTGCTTCTCCAGCACCTGACTCGGCGATGCGCCTCCATTTGGCATGCTCGGAGCGGGTTCCAGCATCGCGAACACTCCCGGCGGCAATGGCGGCTACATCAGAATCTTCTTGTTGGCCCTTGGGGGCCGGGGATTTCAGCAGCCGGTCCAGGTAGCCCGTGTCGAACCTTCCCGCCTTGAAATCCGCGTCGCTTAGAATGCGGCGAAACAGCGAAAGATTCGTCTTGATTCCGCCCACAAAATATTCGTGCAGGGCGCGCTCCAGGCGGGAGATTGCCTGCTGCCGGTCGCTGCCATAGCCAATCAGCTTGGCCAGCAGCGGATCGTAGTCGATCGGCACGCGTCCAGCCCTCGTACATGCCGCTGTCCCGCCGGATTCCCGGGCCCGAGGGCGCCAGCAACAGCGTGATCTTGCCCGGGCTGGGAAAGTAATTGTTGTCCGGATCCTCGGCGTAAATGCGGCACTCGATGGCGTGGCCGCGAAGCGATACATCCGATTGCGCGAATGGCAGCTTCTCTCCCGCGGCGATGCGAATCTGCAGATGAACCAAGTCGAGGCCCGTGACCAGTTCGGTCACTGGATGCTCCACCTGCAGCCGGGTGTTCATCTCGAGAAAGTAGAAATTCTTTTCCTGGTCCACCAGGAACTCGATGGTTCCGGCATTGGTGTAATCGGCGGCCTTGTGCGACCCGCACGGCGACTTCGCCCATGCGCCGCCGCATATCAGCGTCCGACGACGGACGAAGGGGCCTCTTCCATCACCTTCTGGTGGCGGCGCTGGATGGAGCACTCGCGCTCCCCGAGGTACACGGTGTTGCCATGCTCATCCGCCAGCACCTGCATTTCGATGTGGCGAGGATTGACGATGGCTTTCTCGAGATAGACCTCGCCGTCGCCAAAGGCGCGCTGGGCCTCGCTTTGGGCCGCTTCCAATGCGGACTGGAGTTCCTCCTGCGCGTGCACCAGCCGCATGCCCTTGCCACCGCCGCCGGCTGCGGCCTTCAGCATGACCGGATAACCGATCTTCGCTGCCACGGCGGCGGCTTCCTGCACAGACTCGAGCCCGCGAGACGTGCCCGGCACAAATGGAACGCCGGCCTTCTCCATCTCCCGCCGCGCGCGTGTTTTCGATCCCATCATTTCCATCGCCGCAGCTGTCGGGCCAATGAACTTCACGCCTGCGTCGGCGCAGGCCCGCGCAAATCTAGCGTTCTCGGAGAGGAAGCCGTATCCGGGATGAATGGCATCGGCGCCGCTGCGCTTCGCTGCGTCCAGAATTTTCTGGATGTTCAGATAGGACTCTGCGGCTGCGGGCGCGCCGATGTGGTACGCCTCATCGGCCTGGCTGACGTGCAGCGATGCCCGGTCTACATCAGAGTAGACGGCAACCGGCGCGAATGCCCATTTCGCGGCAGGCGCGAATCACACGCACCGCAATTTCTCCGCGATTGGCAATCAGGATTTTCTTGAACATGGGTGAGAGGCCGGCGCCTGATCTGGCCAAGCTCACAATTCTACCGACGGATGGAGAATCCGTCTGTAGTTACAAGGTATTAGCTCGGTTTATGCAAAAGGCCCCTCCGCATCGCGGAGAGGCCTCTTCCGAAAGAGAGAAGATCTACTTGCCGGAATCCATGGTGATGCCCTGGGCTCCGGGCTGCTTTTCGGCCTTGGCTTTCTTGGTAGCCATAGTCTTGTCCACCCAATCGTCGGCCGTCTTCAGGTCGGCGGCGCGAGCGGCGGGATCGTCGCATTCGAGGTCGCCCTTCTCGCGATACATCAGGTTCATGTAGGCCATGGCGTCGTCGTAATCTGGCCGCAGCTGCAGGGCCTTGTTGAGATCATCGATGCCATCCTGAATCACTCCCGAATTCTTCTCTTTGAGATCGGCGCAGACTTTCTTGTCTTTCAGGGGCTCTTCCGGTTTTAGTCCCAGCTTGGCGCGTTCTTCCATGCGGGGCTGGTAGGACTGGGTCCAGTCAATCACCGCCACTGAGTAGTAAGGCTCCGGATCGTTGGGATCGAGGTCGGTCGCACTGGCGGTAATAACTGCTTGGCGTCCTCGAACTTCTTCATTTGAAGGTAGAGATAGGCAATCCCCTTGACGCTGTTGATGTTCTTAGGGTCCTTCTCCAGCACGTTCTTGTACTGATCGATGGCCTGCTGCCCCATGCGATTGTTGTCTTCGGTATCTGCGCCCGGAATGTACTGCTGGGCGTAGGCCGTCGCCAGATAGAGACGGGCATTGATCAGGCTTGGATCCAGCGTGACCGCCTGCTGGAAGTGGTCAATGGCCTCTTCATAGCGCGCGTTCTTGTAAGCCTGCACGCCCTTGTTCAACTGGTCGCGCGCCTTCAGCTTGTCGCAGCCCGTGGCGGAAATCAACAGCAGGCCAACCGCCATCAGTACCAGCATTCGTACGCTTGGTTTCATTGCGTTATCAGTCTCCCTAGCCATCAGATCCGGAGTCCGTGCGGACGCGCACCTTCGCCATCGTCAGCCCGCGCCCTTCCCGGCACTGCGAGCTGCCTAGCCTCCGGCTTCGATCTTGGCGGTAATCAAGCCTACCTTGTCCACGCCCGAGGCGTGCGCGATGTCAATTACGTTGGCCACATCGGCAAAGGGGACGTTGTCGTCGCCTTTGACGAACATGACCTTTTCGGCGCGCGTCTTGTAGATGTCGGTGAGCCGCCCCTGCAGCGTTTCCCAAGTCACTTCCTCCTGGTTGATCTTCAGCGCCGGCGCCTGGCCGGAGCCGCGGTCAATCAGCTGCACCACGATGGTGCGGTCCGGGGTGTTGTTCTTGGGCGCGTTGGGCGGAGGCGGCTGGGGTACCAGCGTGTCCAATCCCTTGGGCGTCAGAGGTGTGATCACCATGAAGATGATCAGCAGCACCAGAAGCACATCGATGAGCGGCGTGACGTTGATATTTGCGCTTTGTCCGCCGCTTCCACCCAATGCCATTGCCATGATTGATCTCCTTATTGCCCGCCGGTCGGAGCTGCAGGTGGGGCTGGAGCGCCCGGCGCCCCAGCAGCCTTCTTCTGGTCGGTAAGCAGACCCAATTGATCCACGCCGGCGGCGCGGACGTTATCCACGACTTCGACCACCGAGCCAAACCGTGCCCGCGCGTCGGCGCGCACATAGACTCGCTTATCTGTGCGGTTGGCGATGCGGTCTTTGATCTTGCCTGTCAGCGCATCGGCCGTAGTCTGATCGTTCCCGAAGAAGATCTTGCCGTCGCGCATCACCGCGACAATGAGTGCGTCTTCCTTATCGGCGTCGGGCATCTGCTCCGGGTTGTTGACCTTGGCCAGATCCACGCTCACGCCTTTCTGCAGCATGGGCGTGATGACCATGAAGATGATCAGCAGCACCAGCATCACGTCCACCATGGGCGTGACGTTGATGTCCGAATTGACCTTGGCGCCTTCGTTCCGCTTGGCTAGTGCCATGGTTCGTTATCTCCTGTGCGTTCTATCCGCACGTCGTCCCACTCTTAAGTCGGCTTGCGCCCGGCTGTTGTTTTGTACCTGGCGCCGGACCCCTGTCCGGCGCCGGGTTAGCAACTCAAGCCGCAAGTCTTACCGCTGCCTGCCGGTTAGGGCCGGCGTACGCCGCGCCGCTTCAGGAAGTAGTCGATCAGTTCGCTCGAGGAGTTATCCATCTCCACGTCGAACGCTTCCACGCGGCCGGTCAGGTAGTTGAACATCATCACGGCGGGGATGGCGACAAACAGTCCCACTGCCGTCGTGACCAGGGCTTCCGCGATACCGCCTGCGACTGCGCCCAGACCAGTGGCCTTCTGTTCGGAAATACCTTTGAAGGCGTTCAAAATGCCCATCACGGTACCAAACAGTCCGACGAACGGGGCCGTCGAGCCGATGGTAGCCAGACCGCCCAAGCCGCGTTTCAGTTCGGCGTGAACGATGGCCTCGGTGCGCTCCAGAGCGCGCTTGGAGGCTTCGATGGTCTCACCCGGAATCTCGCCGCTATCCTGGTGCGCGCGAAATTCCATCAGACCGGCGGTGACAACCTTGGCCAGATGACTCTTCTTGTTGCGCTCGGCGACCTTGATGGCCTCGTCGATACGCCCATCGCGAAGAGCTCCGGCCACCGCAGGAGCGAATGCCCGAGACTGTTTGCGGGCGGCATTGAAAGCCATCCAGCGGTCAATCATCACGCCGATCGACCATCCAGACATGACAAAGAGAATGACGACCACAGTTCTCGCAATGAAGCCCATCTGTTTCCAAAGCGAAATCGGGTCCCAGGCCACCGGCTGATCCTGGAATAACCAGGTAGCCATGGTGGATACATGACTTGCGGTATGTGCTAAGTTGGCGACAAACATGAGTTGCTTTTCCTCCTCGGAACTCGTCGATTGGTGCGATCCACTTCGTATCGCTGATGCCGGAGCAGGACGGATGAGTAGCATCGGATCCTGAGATCCAGCTACCCTCCCGCTTCCTCCTTTGACGCTCTACAGAACTCATATGATGGCTGCAGCAGGCGGGAGCGCTTGGGCTCCCATACTCCACTTGCACGTCAGCCATAAGCTGCCGGAAATCCTAGCCCCCGGACAGCGAGAAATTCACCGTAATTTGCGTTTCCACTTCCACCGGCTCGCCGTTCAGGAAGTACGGCTTGTACTTCCACTGTTTCACGGCCTCGATGGCCGCAGGGGCGAGCATGGGGTGTCCGCTGATCAGCCGCAAATTTTGGATGCTTCCGTCCTTGCTGATCTCAGCCTGCAGCAACACGGAGCCCTGGATTCTGGCCTGCCGCGCCAGCGCAGGATAAGTCGGTTGCACCCTGCGAATCACCAGACCCTGAGTTACGCCCTGCGAGACCCGCACGCGCTGAGGCGCAGCGACCTTGGGCACAGCGATCGGCGTCGAACTGATAATGCCGCCAATCACGCCGCCCATCTGGCCGCCGGGTACGCCACCCGGCACGCCGCCAATCACCGTGCCCGTCATGACCGGGGGAGGCGCCTCGTCTTCTTTGATCATCTCAACTTTTTGGGGAATCTTGGTGGGCGTGCGCAGTTGTCCGTTGATGATGTCGGTCTGGACCTGCTTCACAATCTTGACCACTGCTGCCGGCGGAGGTGGCGGAGGCGGCGGTGGTGGAGGCGCGACCAGGAAAGTCATCAACTGCGTCTTGGGCAGCGCTTCGGTGAACAGCAGTGGGATCAGTACCAGCACCCCGATCAAGACCAACTGCAGCACAAACGAGATGGTTGTCGTCATCCCTCGTTTTGTGCTCAGCTTCCCGCCAGACTCTATCAGGCTGTCTTCAAACATGAGGTTTCTCTCCTACACAGACCCTAACGTATTCTTAGACACCGCCTGCCTATTCTTTGCTCCCAGATTCGTCACGCTTCCGCCCAGCCGTCCCAGGCATTCGATCACCACGCAACCATTTAATATTAAAGCACTTGCATTCACCCGAATGCCTTACGGCGTCCAAATCCTGCCGGACCTTAAGCCTTTACCTTTTCCCGGCGACCAGCTTCCTTACCCGACGCAGCCGCTGACGGCCGGCTACGGGTCGACCGCCAATCCTGATAGGCGACCAGAATCGGAGCGGCAATCGCGATCGACGAATACGTTCCGATCAATATTCCGATCACCAGCGCCAGCGAAAAGCTGTGCAGCACTTCACCGCCAAACAGGTACAAAGCCAGCACCGTCAGAAACGTCAACCCCGCTGTAAGCACCGTCCGGCTTAGGGTTTGGTTGATGCTCTTATTGACGATGTCGCCCAGCTTCTCACGCCGCATGAGCTTCAAATTCTCGCGGATACGGTCGAAGATGACGATGGTGTCGTTATTCGAATAACCGACCAGGGTGAGAATGGCCGCGATTACGGTAAGCGAAATGTCCTTATTCGTCAATGAGAATGCGCCTACGGTGATCAGGGTGTCGTGAAAGACGGTTATCACTGCGGCTACGCCGTAAATCCATTCAAAGCGTGCGGCCAGGTAGATCAGCATCCCGCCCAAGGAATACAGAACCGCTAGTTTCGCCTGATTTTGCAACTGTTTACCCACCTGGGGGCCGACAATCTCCACCTGGTAGATGCCGAAATCGGAGAGGTAGAAGCCCTCCGGCAAAGACGCAACTACCGCCGGATCAATATCTTTGGCAGCTTTCAGCTCATCCAGAGAACGCAACACGCCTCCCTTAACCTTGTCCCGATAGTCGACGATGGCCTTGGCTTGAGCGGCATAGCGCTCCTGGGCGTCGGTTCCGGCACGCAGCGGATCTTTCTCCAGGAGGTAGTTGGCGAGCGTCAGAGAACTGGTATTGTTGAGGTCTTGCTTGTCGGGCGGGGTGTTGCTTTCCAGAGCATTGATGATCTTGGCTTTGCCCTGATCGAGCGCCTGTTCGCTGGTCTCCTGCACGTCGAGGTCGATCAGCACTTCGTCGCTTCCAACGGCACCTAGACGTTGCAGCCGTGCCCGGTGCAGGCCCACTTTGTCCAGCGCCGCACGAATGGCGTTGTCGTTGGGCGGATGCGAGAACTTCACGTAAACCAGAGTGCCGCCGCGGAAGTCCACGCCTAGCGGGATGCCATGCCAGAAGAGCATGGACAACACTCCGGCCACGCTAAAAACCAGAGAAAAAGCGAGGAAGTACCACTTCTTCCCGAGGAAATCTATGTTCGGATTGCGAAAAAATTCCACTCTGCTTAGAACCCCTTCCCATCACTCTAAGGCTCGTCTACTTTGTCATGGCCTATAACCTTTGCTCATTTCGAGCGTAGCGAGAAATCTGCTTTCTCTAGCGGACTGCAGACAACAGAATCCTCGTCGCTACGCTCCTCGGAATGACAATTCCGGGAGTTAAGAACCTATCCGATACTCAGCGCCTCGCCTCTCTGCTTGCGGCTCAGCAGCCAGTCAAAAATCATTCGCGAGACAAAGACGGCGGTAAACAAGTTGGCGATCAAGCCAAAGGTCAGCGTGGTGGCGAATCCCTTTACCGGCCCGGTGCCGAAGATGAACAGAATCGCCGCCGAAACGATGGTAGTGACGTGCGTGTCAACAATGGTGATCCAGGCATGGCTGAAACCCTGCTCCACCGCGGAAGGCGGCGTCTTGCCATTGCGCAACTCTTCACGGATACGCTCGAAGATCAGCACATTCGAATCCACGCCCATGCCGACAGTTAATATGACACCGGCAATGCCCGGCAGGGTCAGGGTTCCGCCGGAATAACCCAGGAAACCCAGAAGTATGACCAGGTTCAGGATCAGAGCAATGTCGGCGTTCACTCCAGCGCCGTGATAGTACACCAGCATGAAGATCAGCACCGCCAGCATGCCCACGATCGCGGCTCGAACGCCATCGCGGATGGAATCCGTGCCCAGCGAGGGCCCGACGGTGCGCTCCTCCAGGTATTTGATACCGGCGGGAAGAGCGCCCGAATTCAGGATCAGCGCCAGATCCTTGGCTTCCTGATCGGTGAATTTGCCTTCGATCACGCCGTTGTCGCCAATCTCACTCTTGATCACCGCAACTTCCATGACCCGGTTATCCAGCACTACGGCCAGATAATCACCCACATGAGCCCGAGTAAAATTGGAAAACCGGCGGCCACCTTCGGCGGTCAGGAAGAATTCGACCTCAGGGGCGCCGCTAGTCGAGTTTTGTGAGACGCGCGCCTCGCGCAAGTCGCGCCCGGCCACTGCCGAACTGCGCGATATCACAAAGACAGAATCTTCCGCCCGACTGCTGCCCAGACTCTTGCCGTGTAACAACATGGCATTCGGAGGCAACAAGCCATTGTGAGCCGCCAGCGCGGATTGTTCGTCGGGGTAGGATTGCCCGTTATCCAAGGCCTGCCGGATCTCGAGCAAGGCAGTGGACTGCATGATCTCCTTCACGCGCGCCGGATCGTCCACGCCCGGGAGTTGCACCAGGATTTGATCCTGCCCCAACCCATGTTTCTGAATCACGGGCTCGCTGACTCCCAGCTTGTCGACGCGGTTGCGAATGGTCTCGATCGCTTGCGTTACGGCGCGATCTTTCAACTGCGTCAGCGCTTGCGCCTTCATAGTGAGCATCCAGGTATTTTCGGCGCCCGAGGTCAGGTCATACTCCGTCAGGCTGTCGCTCACGATCGACCGCAGGTCCGAAGTGGCCTCCGAAGGCACACCTTTGATGACGATCTTGTCAGGGGAGTTGACCGAATCAGGCTCGGAAATGTCCGAGTATTGAATCTTGCGCTTGCTGAAGGTGTCCTTCAAACGCTCCACGACGCTGTCCGAATTCACTCGCACGGCGTCGTTGACCTGCACCTGCAAAATCAGGTGAGTGCCACCTTTGAGATCGAGCCCCAGGTGAATGCGGTCCTGCATCGCCGCCAGCAGCCCTTGGCCCGACCAGTCCTTCGGGACTCCGAAGATGCCGAATAGGAATACCAGCAGCGTCGCGATACTGACGATTAATCTCCAGCTTAAATTCTTGTTCATCGTGACTAACTCAAAAATGACGGCATAAGACGACTGACTCGAGCAACCCTACTTTTTCGTCTACATACTCAGATGCTATTTCCCGGTATCGTCGGCTGCCACCGACGCGATCGATGCACGGGTGACCTCCAGACGCAGATTATCGGGCGGCACTCGCAGGTGAAGATAATCGTCCTTCAGCGCCACGATGGTCCCGTGCAGGCCGCCACTGGTTACAACCTTGTCCCCGGTTTTTAGATCGTTCAGCATCTGCTGCCATTTCTTCTGGCGCCGCTGCTGCGGCATGATCAGGAGAAAATAGAAGATGCCGAAAATGAAAATAAGGGGGGCGATGGTCAACAAACTCGAGCCCCCGACCTGCAACGCCATTAGAGGTTGAAAGTTCATGAAGCCCTTGCTTCCCACGACTTAAGGCAACCCACTCGACCATCCAAAATGATCATGGCCGCGCCCGCGGGCACGTTTCGGCCCTGTGCTATTTGCTTCGGGAGTTCTCGCGTGTCAGATCGGATATTCCTTCAGCTTCAAGGCACGAACGCGGGGCGGCGAGTTACGGTTTCCGCTGGGCTGACCCACCAGCCAGAAAACGGTCCCCTTTGCCAAGTGCAATAGAATGACGCACGCCCCGCATGGTGTCAAGGTAGAAGCTGAGGTTATGGACCGTATTGAGGACCTGAGCCAGAACCTCGTTCGCTGCATAAAGGTGCCGCAAGTAAGCCCGGGAATAACGGCAGCAAACCCGGCAGCCGCAATTGGGATCGAGAGGCCCTTCGTCTCCCGCGTGCCGCGCCTGTTTGATGGAGATTCGTCCTTCCGATGTGAACAGGAGCCCGTGACGCGCGGCGCGCGTCGGCAGCACGCAATCCATCATGTCGATACCCAGATTGGCATATTCCACGATTTCTTCCGGCGTGCCCACGCCCATCAGGTAGCGCGGCTTGTCGGCGGGCAGATACGCGATGACGGATTCGACAATCTCGCGCGTGAGTTGGCGCGGCTCGCCGACACTCAACCCGCCGACGGCATAACCGGGGAAGCCAATCTCGATGGTGCGCTCGGCAGATTCCTTGCGCAGCGCGGGATCCATACCACCTTGCACGATGCCGAAGAGCGCCTGCGTCGAGTTTGCCATTGCTTCCAATCGATTGTCATTCCGGGCGAAGCGAGGAATCTGCTTTTCCTGACGGCTGATGGCTGATGGCTGATGGCTAAGCCCCCATGGCACTTCGTGCTTATGCTCCTCAAAATATTTCTTGCTCCGCTCCGCCCAGCGCAGCGTCAACTCCATCGAAGCCCGGGTACGCTCGGCATCTGCCGGGTGCTCGGTGCACTCATCAAACGCCATGATGATGTCCGCGCCCAGCCCGATCTGCGCCTCCATCGCGCTCTCCGGGCTGAAGAAGTGCGGCGAGCCGTCCAGATGCGAGCGAAACGTCACTCCCTCCTCGCTTACTTTGCGAAGATCGTTGAGGCTGAAAACCTGAAAGCCGCCCGAGTCGGTGAGAATCGGTCGCGGCCACGCCATGAAACGATGCAGCCCGCCCAGCTTGCGGACTTGCTCAATCCCCGGCCGCAAATAGAGGTGATAAGTGTTTCCCAGCAGAATCTGCACGCCGAGTTCTTCCAGCACATCCTGCGGCACACCCTTGACCGAGGCCAGAGTACCCACCGGCATGAAGACGGGGGTCTCCACTTCACCGTGAGAGGTGAGCAATCGGCCCGCGCGAGCTGCACCGGCGACAGCTTCAATCTTGAATTGGAGAGACACTGCCGAGGATTGTAGCAATGGGGCAGCACTCAGCCGTCAGCCAAGAATAGAACATGGAGCGCCCGTCGCTCCATCCGCCATTGCAGAAAATCAGTCGGGATACGACTCATTCGCTCGAACAATACGTATCTGGTGATCGGTGAACTTGAAGTGCATGCCCGGAGGTTCGTACTTGGGCATGTGGCAGGTGACGCAATTTTTAGTCGCGATTTTGCAGGCGCTGCCAGGATGATCGGCTTCGGCCTTCGCATTCAGCGTGGATTGGTGGCAGCTCAGGCACTTCGCATCGTAAGCCTCCGCATTGTGCTCCACTCGCTCATGAGGGTCGTGGCAGGCGGTGCAGGTGAGAAGAGCATCTCCTTTCTTAAACGCCGACCAGCAGCGGCTGTTCTCCAAGCGATAAGGCTGCACGCGCACGTTGGCGACTCCAAGATCGCGGCGAATGGCTGTATCGAACCAAGTGCCGTGGCAGGCTCCGCAGAAATCCACAGCATCGGCCGGATTCAACCGCGCAGGATCGAAGATGGAATGCTCGTCAACTTCGACGGTCCCAGCTATCTGCGCCGCCTGCATCTCGGTCGCGTGCTTTGCGCCGGGGCCGTGACAGACCTCGCAGGTGATCCCGGGAATGAGTCTCCTGGTATCAAAGCCGTCGCTTGTAGTCGAAGCCGTGGTGTGGCAAGCGAAACAATGGCGCACCTCGCTGCGCGGGACAGGGCGCGCCATTGCCTCCTCGATGTCCGGTGGCGGCGCGGTAAGGGCACGGCCAGGGGTGAAATCAAGGCCCTTCAAAGTATCGAAGTAGCTGGCGCGGCTTTCTTGAAATCCGCCGTTCAGCTCGAACAAATAAGACTGCCCAACATCGCCGGTGCCGAACGCCCAGGTTAAAACCCGGGAGACAGATCGAACGCCGTCGGATACCAACAAATAGGGTTTGCCGGCGACGACCCCGATGTGGAAGCTGTAAGGGCCGGCATCGAAACTGAGATGGCCAAACTGGCGCAGCAGGGGTGAGTGTGCCGCGGGGAGTGCGGTACGCGCCATCTGCGTGGTCTTCTGGCTGGCGGCTTTCTCAGCGTGACACTGGGCGCAAACGGCGGGGCCTACGAAGTCAGCCCTGGACGCCGTGCCCTTGGTCGGCCACCAACCCGGCGCCGCCAAGTGGTTTGCGGTTGAGTCCTGCGCCCGTATCGCCGGTCCGCACTGGAACAAAGCGCCAAGCACGACTCCACAAACAACAACATAAGACCATCCCTTGGCTCGGCGCTTCTTGCAGGACAGCACCTGGGTCTCCCGAATCGAATGGATTCGAGCAGCCCGTTACCAATGCATAGCACGCAGAGACACAACCGCAATCAGGGTTTACTTCTCTTTACCAGGTATTACTTTTGCTGACAGAAGTTTTCTTGACTTTACTTTGTAAAGGCGGGGAATCGAATTGCAGAATCTGCGGCCCGCCCGCTTGCGAAGTGCAGCACTGCAAGCAACAGAACGCTAGACATCCAGCTTGACGATTTCGGCGGCTACTCCCGCCTCCGAGACCGTTAGACGTCCCAGGCTGATCGGAAGCCGGAACCGCTTGGGCCCCGCGCTGCCAGGATTGAAATACAGCACGCCGTTCTTTATTTCCTGCTTCGCAATGTGGCTGTGACCGTACAGGACCGCGGAGAATCCAGCCGCCTCCGGCTTGAGATCGAGTTCGGCGATGTTGTGCAGCACGTAGATCGAGACGCCGCCGACTTCGAGGACATTGGTGGGGGGAATCTTGCGCGCCCAGGCTGGCCGGTCGATGTTGCCGCGCACGGCCGTAACTGGGGCGATCTTTTCCAGCTTCTTCAGTATTTCCTCATCGCCCATGTCGCCGGCGTGAATGATGAAGTCCGATCCGCGCAAGGCTGCCAGCACCTCGGGCCGCAGCAGGCCGTGCGTGTCAGAAACTACGCCGATGATCGTGGATGCACTCACTTCGTTGCCGTTGTCGTTATCCTGCACGAAACCTCAATTCGATGCTTCCGGGGAAGGCTCCAGTAGCGGGTCCGGTTCGGTGGCTTCGGCCTCCGCGAGGTCGGACAACTCCAGCTTCAGATTCCCGGCATTGGTTGCGTAAGCCAAGCCGGTTTCCTGGCTGATAATTCCTTCGCGAATCAGCTTCTGTATCTCGCCGTCAAAATACTGCATGCCCTCGGTGCTGGCCGAGCGCATGGCATCCAGCAGAGTCTTGCCGTCGCCTTCGCCGCGCTCCACGTATTCCCGGGTGCGCAGGCTCGACTTAAGAATTTCCATCGCCGCCACGCGTCCGCTGCCATCCTTGCGGGGGATAAGCCTCTGCGAAACGATGTAGCGGAAAGTTTTGGCCAGGCGAGTACGAACCATATGCTGCTCGGGCTGTGGAAAAACTCCGATGATGCGTTCCACGGTTTTTGAGGCGTCGATGGTATGCAGCGTCGAGAGCACCAAGTGGCCGGTTTCCGCCGCTTCCAGGGCGATTTCAATGGTTTCCTTATCGCGCATCTCGCCTACCAGGATCGCTTTCGGAGCCTGCCGTAAAGCCGCTCTCAAGGCCAAGGCGAAGCTGGGCGTATCGCTGTGCAACTCCCGCTGATGGATGACACAGTTCTTATGACTGTGCAGGAATTCGATAGGGTCCTCGATCGTCAGGATGTGATACGACTGCTCCTGATTGATGAGATCGATAATCGCCGCCAGCGTAGAAGACTTTCCGGAACCGGTTGGTCCGGTCACCAGGACAATTCCATTGCGAAGAGACGCGATCTCCGCCAGTTCGGCAGGCAGGTTCAGAGTGGCGAAATCCGGGATCTTGCCGGGAATCACCCGCATGACAATCGCGCAACTGCCGCGTTGCATGAAAATGTTAACCCGGAAGCGGGCTTCGCTCGGCAGGCTGTAAGAAACGTCGCAAGAACCTTGCTGGCGAAGCGTGTCCAGCGCGTGCTTGTTATCCCCGATCAGATCGCCGGCGATGCGGCGTGTATCATCCGCAGTCAGCGCGCGCGGGCCGGTGGCCGCGAGCTTGCCGTTGATCTCAACCAGCGGTGGTTTCCCCGGAGACAAGAAAAGATCGCTGATCTTCGACGAAGTTTTCAGCATGGCCGCGAGCAGGGCGGGTGTGGAGACGGCCTGCGGCGCAAGCGCAGGAGCAGGCGCCGCGGCGCTGCTCGAAGCGGGTACCGTAGTAATTGTTGGGGCTGGCTGGTCGAAGGTCTGCATTCCCCAGAATGGTAAATCTTGCCGTAGGGGGAACCAATGGTAACCAGAGCCAGCTTGTAACTTTAGTTTTTATGCACTGGGGAGAACTCCACACGTGGGGACCGCCGCTTTAGCAGTCTCCAGCTATCCTCAGTGGAGCGACGGGCGAGGGGACGCCCGTCGCTCCACTTACTTTGTTCTTGCCTTGGCAAATTCCTCGACTCGCTCGCGCACGCTGAGCACATGCTTCGGCAAATTCAACCGGCTGCCCTCTTCGAGAATCGGGATCAGTCTGTCGAACTCCGGGCCGGAGTGTGAACCGGTGATGATCATGCGAATGGGATGAAAGAGTTCCTTCCCCTTCGTTCCGGTTTCGGCTTTGACCTCATTCACCAGATGCTTGAAGCGCTCGGGGGTGAGCTGCGCCGATTTTGCCATTTCATCTTCGAGAACCTTTACCGTGAATCTTGCGATGACGGCATCCGTGTGAGGCCAGGCAAGGACCTCGGCATTGTCGGACGCGGCGAGGGCGGCCTTTGGATCGTAGTTAAAAATCAGCGATGACCTCTCCGTGAGTTGATCCAGGCGATCAACCGACGGAGCAAGTAAGCGGGTGACGCTGGCAAACCATTCAACGATGACCGGATCGGTAGGAAATGGGTAGTAGCCAGTCCAGCCATGAGGATACTGTTGCCGCATTTCCTCCATCGTTGCCTTAAACGTTGCGCGGATCAGATAGGGCAGCGCCAATTTCGCGATGCGCTCCGGCGGAGATTCCTTGATGTAATGCCGGTTCAACCAATACAGCTTCTCCATATCAAACACCGCGGGCGACGGCGTGACGCGCTTCAGCGAAAACTCCTTGACCAGCTCCTCGCGGCTGAAAATCTCGCGTGTGCCGCCGCTTGGCGCCCAGCCCAGCAGCGCCAGGTAGTTCACCAGCGCCTCGGGCAGCACTCCGATGCCGCGGAAATTGGCGATCGAAGTCGCTCCGTGCCGCTTGGAAAGCCGCTCGCGGTCGCCGCCGAGAATGGTGGAGAGATGCGCGAACTCCGGCACCGGCCAGCCCAGCGCCTCGTAAAGCGCGACTTGCTTTGGAGTATTCGAAAGATGGTCGTCGCCGCGGATCACGTGCGTGATCTTCATCAGCGCATCGTCAATCACGACCACATAGTTGTAGACGGGCATGCCGTTGGTGCGCAGGATGATGGGATCGCTGACCACTTCGTTGGAGAATTCGACATCCCCGTGCACGATGTCATGAAAGCGGATGGGATGCTCGGGAATCCTGAGCCGGATGGCGCAGGACTCGCCCGCTCCCCGCTTCCGCAACGCTTCGCCGGCATCCAATGCCCGGCACTTGCCCGAATAGAGCGGCGGATGATGCTCAGCCAGCGCCCGGTCGCGCTCCGCGCGCAAGTCCTCCTCCTTGCAGAAACATAGATACGCCTTGCCTTCGCTCAGCAGGCGCTCGGCCTGTTCGCGGTAGAGGCCGATCCGGTCAGATTGCCGGTAAGGAGCATAAGGTCCGCCGACATCTGGCCCTTCATCCCAATCGAGGCCCAGCCATTTCAAATCGCCGATAAGTTGATCTTCGAAGCGGGCCTCGCTACGCTCGACGTCGGTGTCCTCAATGCGCAGCACCATCGTGCCGGCCTTCTGGCGGGCGAAAAGCCAATTGAACAGAGCGGTGCGCGCGTTCCCGACGTGCAGTTGCCCCGTGGGAGACGGAGCAAAGCGTACTCGAACGTTTTCTGAGGCCACGCCAAGATGTTAACAGGAGCCGGGGAGGATCACGACCGGGGCGGCCTAATCTCGATTTTCTCTGCGTTCTTGGCGGCTGTTCTCTGCGCACTCTGCGATCTAAGATTTAGGAGCGACCAAAAGCAAAGTCTTAAAACGCATCTATAAAACCGTCGGCTGCGTCAAGTGGTTTTTTGCGCACACGTCAGCGTGCACTCGAGAAACGAGCGCCATTTCGCTCTATTAGAAAAGGTTTTGCCATCGTCAACCACCAGGCCCGGCTTTGCTAATCGTGCGATCTGAACTTCTCGGTTCGACCTAAACATCTATCCGATCTCAACCTCAGACCATGATTACTCGTGCAAACTCCCTCCCTGGGGAGGGAGTGGGGCGCTGCCAATCAGAGGGTCGGTGCTCTACCACACACCATGCGTTTTCTCGAGCTGCCCCACGTGCGAACCGAAGTGGGCCGCTGCCGGCTGCACCTCGGCCTTGCGCCACATCCAGTACAAACTCACCGCCAGCTTGCGCGCCATGGCGGCGATGGCCATGCTGCGTTGCCGGCGCATGGCCAGACGCACAAAGCGCCGCCGCCATTCCGCGTCGCAGCGCACCGCCGCCTGCGCCGCTTCCACCAGCAAGTAGCGCAACAGCACATTGCCCTGCTTGCTCAGGTGTCCCAGCCGCTGCTTCCCCGCGCTGGAGTCTTCGCAGGGAATCAGTCCCAGGTAGCTGCCCACTTGCTTGCCACAGCGGAAACGTTGCGGCGTGCCCAGCACCAGCACGAAGGCCAGCCCCGTGATGGGACCGACTCCGGGATGGGTCATCAGCCGCTCCACCTCCGGCCGCCTGCGCCGCTTCCTGCTCGATGGCCTGGCTCAGTTCGGCGATCTGCGGCGTCAGTTGATCCAGCAGCCGCAACAGATCGTCGCGCCGCCGCGCCGTCCACGGTCCCAGCGCGAAGGATTCCAACTGCTTCCGGCCTTCTTGGCTCCACAGCCGGTGTTGCCGCCGCACCCCTTCGTTCAGCGCGATGGCCTGCAGTTGGTTCTTCACCCGCGTCCGCATCTGCACCAGCCGATGCCGGTGCCACAGCAACTGCCGCGCGTCCCGGTTCTCCACACTCGGCGCCCACAGCCGCGGAAAGCGCCCTTCCGCCAGCAGTTGCAGCAACAGCTGCGCATCCTGGCGGTCGGTCTTCTGCTTGCGCACTCGCTGACTCGCAATCTTGGCGGGATTGCCGATCCACAACTCCATCTCCAACTCCGCCAGCAAGCGCTCGAACCAACGGGTGTGCCCGGTAGCTTCGATCCCCACTCGCACCGGCAAGCCGCGCTGCTTCAGCTCGCGGTAGAACCTCTCGGCTTCGCCGCTGCCGTGCTCCAGCCGCCGCTCGCCGCACTCTCCGCTCTCGGTGTCCAACCAGGCTATTTGCTGCATGCTCGGGTGATAATCACATCCTATAATCAGCATGTCCGGCTCCTTTCTCCCGAGCCTTGGTGGTTGACTACTCCCAAGTCTACTCAGGTCTGAGGAGCCGACGGTTTCATGAAAGAGGAGCCGACGGTTTCATGAAATCAGAGTGCGCGGAGAAAATCCGCGGAGGACGCAGAGAACATCGCATAACGCTGGACGGTTGCTTTGTTTCTCTGGACTGTCGCGACGGGATTACTGCCCGTAAACGAAAAGGCCGCCCGGCAAAAGGCGACCTTCTCTTCAAGGGAGAATAGTTCCAACGGAGGTATAGACCGTCAAAACTTTCTGGCAAAATCTTATGAGCCGAAAAAGGGGGGTGTCAAGGAATTTCTGTGAAATAAATAGCTTTATTTTCAATAACTTAAAAAAATCGTTAACATTTGCCCACAGCGGCGCATCTTGAGACGAAACCGGCTCCTGACACCCTAAATCGCTTCTATTGATGAACTTACGTTCGAATCGCGAGATTTTTCCGTCTCTTCCGACAGATGCAGCGAGATGAATTCCATCCCCTCGGGCCGGTCAAACACTCGCTCCGGAAGCATGCGTTTGATCAGGACGCGGAGCCCTCCAAATGCAATTCCTGACACCAACGCAAAGCCCACGATGATTCCGCACAAGATGATCACGTTCACCAGCAGATTGGCCAGGTTATCGCGCTTAGTGAAGTATGTGTTCTCGTTCCAGGTAACGTCTGCGTCGTAGTTCACGGAACCGAGCAAGTCTCGCGCTTCGCTGTAAGAGAGCGGTCCCGCCGCGATTACCAGCATGGGGCCAGTACGCTTATCGAAAATAGGGCCAACGTCCAGGATGGTGGTTCCGCCCGATGGCTGCGTGTTCGGTTGGTGAGCAGCATCGATTTTGCGTAGGTGGTCGGCGGCGATCTGCGGCGTGGGATAGGAGATGAGCATCAACGTCGCTTCGCCACCGGGGGTGTTGTAGGTAGCGAGCGCGACTTCGGCGCCCGCGTTGAAATCCACGAGTGATGCGGTGAGCGGAGCGCCGGTCTTCTGCAAACCTTCCCGGCCAACCACATATTTGATGGAGTTGTTCACCCGTGATTTCGTCGGTAAGTAATCCGGAAGCGAGGGCGGTTTGCGGTTGCCTCCGTTAGGCAGCGGCAGTGTGCCGGCCAGTTCCCGCAACTCCGCCGCGGACATCGCGCTGAGCTTGCCAAAGACTGCATCCACCAGAATATTCCCGCGATAAAACAGCACGCGCTCGTTGAGTGAAGCTCCCCGGTCGCCAATCTCCTCGCTGAGCATCTGCGGCATTTTGTAATAAGCAAAAGCGCCATAGGCGCCGCTGGCATCGCCAAAGCGGGCGGCCTTCAAGGTAAGTTTGCGGCCATCATCACGGGTGTAGGTGGCGGACTCGAAGTCGGTGAACCCGTACTCCTTGAGCAGCGCGGCGTTCAGGGCATCGGCTACGGCGGGATCGGTGCTGGTTTGTAGCGGTCCAGCCATCTTCCACCCGCCAAATTCCTTAGCAAGAACAGGTGTGGCAGGAGGTACAGATGTGGCGCGGGTGCTCTCGCCCGCGAAAGCCGCGACAGCGGTCCACGTAAAGAAAATCACAACCAGACTGAATTTGCGTATATCCATGCGTCGGCGCGACACCGATCCTCTATGATTAGACTACAGACTGGACTGGAAAGTTTCCAGGAAGCGGTTTTTCAACCGTCGTTGTTTTGGTTCTGTTCGCCGGGGATTTCGAAGCTTGGTGCCGGACAGAAAGTGCTTTTGACATACGCCCTGCGTTTCTGGGCGGCAGCCTTCTTCCCGATACTCCTAAACGTCTTACCCGTGAAAGAAATCGTTTGGATAGGCAACGTCAATGCCTTGACGCAATAGTTCTGCCGCAACAAGCGCTTCCCCAGCCTTACCGATAAGGGCGGCTCTATTTTGTTGATTTGACACTAGAGCACCTCCGACCCCGCAATTTTGATGGCGCCGTCCCATCTGGACAAGGTTACCGCCGTCATTTCGAGCTATGGGGTGCTCGTTCCTCGACCGCATTTTTGCTACCGACCTTTTGCGCTTCCACGGGCGCTTATTTAGAATCGAACCCAGGCCGACGCAGCTCAGTTGGTATGTGTTTCATCCCCCACCTCGGAGACGAACAGTCATCATTTTCGATGAAGGCGCTGGGCGTCAACATCGACTGACCGCAGACCTCAAGAGACTGAGAGGCACGTATGAGCGTCAATGCGACCGCCGTAATCCGGGAAAAATCCAAGGTTGACCCTACGAAACCGAACGATAAGGCTTATTTTGCGTCCCTCTCCATTCTCAACGAAGACGGCAAAAAGTACGGCCTGCCGCGTTATTTGACTGACTTCCGGGAAGTTGCAGTTTTGCTCAAACGTGAAGCGGGAGTTACGCACGAACAATTACACGAGCGTATGGCCGCGTACGAAAGGGGCGAAGAGGTCAGTATTCCTCTGACTCTAGAAAGCGACGAAGCGATCAGAAAGCTCGGGTTTGACCCAAAGGCAGCATGACGACGAGGTGTGGCCGGATGCCAAAGGTCTTGCCGATTTTGAGAGACCCTGGGGCACCCATTCGTCAACCGCGTCTTCGTTCGCGATCTTTGCGCTTCGGCGTACCCTTATTTAGAATCGAACGCAGGCCGACGTAGCTCAGTTGGTAGAGCAGCCGATTCGTAATTTTCCTGTCTTGACTGCCGCCCGATACAATTCAACACGTTAGCTAGGATTCAGTACATCGCAAAGGGGGTGGTTCGGGCTAGTTTGGCAGCGCTTTAAGGGCCAGAATGTGGGCCATATTTAGCGTTTCCACACGCTGGCATTGCTACTGATCCAGAGGCACCATTTCGTCTGGCTTCCGCGAGTACACCAAATCGCCATTGTGATAAGCGTGACGAAAATGGCAAACCGGACAAAAAGACAACGTAGCCATCTCCAAGATCAACGCTTGCCAATCCCATGTGAACGTTCGCCCGATACTCTTTGATTAAGACGAACTGCTCGTAGTGCTCTCCAGCGCACATTACTCCGTAATAGTACGTGTAGCTCATAGTGGCTCAAAGGGATGGTCTTTACGCTCTTGTCCGCAACGAGAGCAACCATACGGTCCGTGACGAAGCCACGCATGTCCGCACTGTCGGCATTGTCTCAACGATTGCAATATCAAACCGCCAACGATGACACCAATCGTGCTGCCGACTGCGATCTGAAGGACAAGCATGTTTGCCTTCTGCTTGTAGGAATTCCATATTCCCCGATGACACTTCGCGCGGAGAGGCGCTTTTTCTCGTCTGGCCAGCCTCGTCTAACCTGAATCAGATGCCCTTCATGTTAGTAAAGCCTTTACGGGGTTTGTGTTCGGTTACGCTAGCGATGTCTTCCTTGGGATAGCTTGTGCCGTCTATTAGAACCAACAATCCTGCTGTTGACTGGTATCCAGCATCCTTCCTCCAAGCTTCGGGCGTGTCGTTATCTCGTGCCTCGACTAGCAATACCGCGCAATCTTTCATCTTCACTTCAAGTATCTTCGCCATTGAATAACCCTCCTGCGACAACCTAGCTGAACGCAACAGGGAAGCGCAAGGTTGTGTGGTCTTTATGCAAAGACTGGCGGGATACCCGAGCGAGCAGGGCAAACCGGCCTTTTTCACTTACCCGTGACTGGCCGCACTCATATTTCCCGTACAGTTTGGTTCTTGTCTAAATGAACCGAGGCAACCTGTCGTTTCAAAGGTTCTGTCTTGTCCTTCCCCCATTTCATGACTTTTACGACATCGCCTTCTTGTTCAAGGGCGTCACCTTCGAACTGCTGCATAGGTGTCTGCCCAGAGCCAGTAAACAATCCAAACTTTGCCATGTTCTCCCACCTCCCCAGAGGTTACCGTCGTCATTTCGAGATCTTTGGGCGCTAATTCCTCGACCGCGTCTTCGCTTGCGACCTTTGCGCTTCCACGTACGCTTATTTAGAATCGAACCCAGGCCGACGTAGCTCAGTTGGTAGAGCAGCCGATTCGTAATCGGCAGGTCATCGGTTCAAGTCCGATCGTCGGCTCCAGTTCTCTCCTGCCTTATACCCCTAGGCCCGGTCGTAGAAACGGAAGAACAGCGACTGCTTTGCTACCGGCTGCGCCTTCGCCGTGAGTGCCTGCATCTGCTGCTGGTTGAAGGGCGTGAAATCGCGCGCCAGTTGCACGTTCTGTTCGAGCTGCGCGATCGAATCGCAGCCGATGATGATGGTGCTGACCGGGAGCGAGAGCGAGTAGTACATCGCCTGCCGCATGTCGAGCGTTCCTGGCGTGGGCGCGATTACCATGCCCTCCCACATGTGCTTCTGCTGCTCAATGGGTTGCGGCGTCCAGGATGAAAGCAGGCGCCCGCGTGCCGGGACCTTCATCCCAATGATGCCCATCTGCCTTTCCACCGCCAGCGGCAGCAATTGTTCGGAAAAGCTGAAGTGATGCGGGTCGGCGGCGTTGACCGCCATCAGGATGGTGTCGAAGGGATGGCGATGGATAGCCTCCATCAGCGACTCCGGCCGGTAGTGTCCGGTGATGCCGAGGTAGCGGACGATTTTCTGGTCGCGAGCTTCGAGCAGGGCTTCCATGGCGCCGCCCTTGGCAAAGATCTCGTTGATATCGGTCATGGTGCCGATGTCGTGCAGTTGCCATAAGTCGATGTGATCGGTTTGCAGCAGTTTCAGCGAAGTCTCGAGCATGCGCTTGGAGCCTTCGCGCGTGCGCTCTTTGGTCTTGGTGGCAAGGAACGCGTCGCTGCGGCGGTGCTTCATCACTTTGCCGACGTATTGCTCGCTCCAGCGCTCAGGCCCGCCATAAATGGACGATGTGTCGATGTAATTTACGCCGAGGTCGAGGGCGCGTTCGATGATGGGCACTGCGGCGCCTTCGTTGCCCGCCTTTTCCAGCGCCGCCTGACCGCCCAGACTGAAGACGCCGACCTTGTAGCCGGTCTTTCCCAGATTGCGCGTGGGCATGGCATCGGGGGCCGGTGGCTTTGACGGCATCTCAGGGAGTCCGCTTGCCACTTTTGGAAACGCGGCTGAGCCGATGGCCGCGGCTGTCAGTGTGCCGCTAGCCTTGAGAAATTTTCGGCGGTTGTTGTTCGAGGATTTTTCTGATTCGCCTTTGCTCATAATCCCTCCAGATGCTGCTCGGGAAGCCTAGTCGACTCCGCCTTAAGTTTAAACCACAGGGGTCACAGGGGAGCACAGAGAATCGTAACTAGACCCCTGACCGTGACTCAGGTTGTCGCTCGTCAACTTCAATCGGAATACGCTGGACGCTGAGAAAAGCGCTCCGCTTTCCGTCCCTGAACTAAGTAGGCTACTGTAGTCTCTCGCGTTTTGACTTCGCCGAATCATGAGAACTATCTCCATCGCCGCTGCTTGCTGGAGGACACCAACTGCCAGCTTCTTTCGGCTGACTTTGTACTTCGAAGCCGTGCTCGTCGGCGCGTTGGCTTTGCTGTTGATTCGGCTGATCGTGTTGCTCGCTACTTATCGTGGCCGCCGCCGCATGGTTCGCTTTTGGAAGCGGCTGGTCCGTTGGGAGTTTTGGCCGCCGTATATTTTCTATCCGCCTGTGGTGGTCTACATCGCGTATCTGGGGGTCCGCTTCCGCGGTTGGGCGCTGTTCACGGCGGCAAACCCTGCGATTCCAGCTAGTGGATTTGTGGGTGAGTCGAAGAACGAAATTCTGCAGCATTTAAAGAACGCCGACGAATGGCTGCCGCGATTTACTTTGCTAGAAGACAAACCCGCTACGCGCGTCGCACAGGCGGAAACATTCATTCGCGAAAACCGCCTCGATTTCCCCATCGTGCTGAAGCCCGATGCCGGACAGCGCGGAGCGGGCGTAGCCATTGTGCGATCGTCTGATGAGTTGCAGGCCTATCTCTCGCGGCCGTCGTTTCCAACCATTCTGCAGGAATACGTTCCTGGCAAGGAGTTCGGGGTCTTCTATTACCGCTATCCGGGGGAGGAGCGGGGGCGCGTGTTTTCGATTACCGAGAAACGGATGCCAGTGTTGATCGGCGATGGCAAGCGCACACTGGAAGAGTTGATCCTCGCCGATGACCGCGCGGTCTGCATGGCCGGTTTTTATGAGCGCAGGAACGCACAACGAATTCATGTAGTTCCGCGCGCGGGCGAGAACGTTCAACTGGTCGAAATCGGCACCCATTGCCGGGGAGCCATCTTCCTGGACGGCGGTTACGCGATTACCCCAGCCTTGGAAGCGGTTATCGACCGCATCGCGCGAACGTTCGACGGGTTCTTCTTCGGGCGCTTCGATATTCGAGTTCCGACGCTTGAAGATTTCATGCTTGGCCGGAATCTGAAGGTGGTTGAGTTGAATGGCGTCACGTCGGAGGCCACGCACATTTACGATCCGAAGCTTAGCCTTTGGCAAGCATATCGAGTGTTGTTTGAGCAATGGCGAATCGCCTTCGAGATCGGCGACCGCAACCGGGCCGCGGGTGTGCGGCCCACGCCGCCTCTGGAGTTGTTGCGCATGACCCGCGAATATCGCCGGCTGGCGCAGGAGTATCCCGAATGAGGTTTTGGGTCGCACGGCGGTCTACGCGGGTGGGACTGTTCCAGGGATTCGCGGTTTCGTGCTTGCTGTTGCTGGCCCTGCCGGCCGCGGCACAATCGATGACGGCCGAAGCGGCGCGCGGTTGCGGCCCGGATCAATCCGCTTCGATCCCCCACAAGTCCGGCGTCGACTCGAGAAGTCCCAAGGCTGAAGTTGATCTGACCCAGACTCGGCTGCAAGAACTTCGCGGAGCGTCTTTCCCAGAATTGCGGCAAGTCGATCTCCGCGTGCGCACCTTCCACAGTCAATCCGATTACTTTCGCTCCCGCTTCAGCATTCCGCGGTTTTTCTTTCTGATGAGGATGAGATATTTCGTCGAAGTCAATCCCGCTCTGTTTACACAGCAGGCGCCGCTCGATGGCGTGTGCTCAGTAATGGCGCATGAGCTGGTGCATATGGTTTCCCTGAGCCACGGCAACCGCATTCGCCGCCTGGGTCTGGTGCGGCTAATTTCTGCGCGGTACACCGCTAAGTTCGAGCGCAAGACCGACCTTGGCGCCATTCATCGCGGCTATGGAGATGGTTTGAAGAGTTATCGCAAATGGGTTTATGGCCACATCCCGGCAAGCCAACTCGCGGCGAAGCGGCGTAATTATTTTTCTCCGGCGGAGATTGATGCGCTGCAAACGCAATTGCGCGAGCAGACGGGGCTGTTTGTCTTCTGGAGCAAGCATGTGCCGCTGAGTTTGCAGGAGATTCGGGAGAGTCCGCGGCCCTCCCCGTAGTGTCTGTGATCCTGAGCGCAGTCGAAGGATCCCTATCTGTCGAAGGTGCCTGGCATTTCCAATTAGCGCCAAAGTTTGAGAATCAGCAGACTGCGGGCAAAATCCCCGGAAATTCAAGCAGTCGATGTCCGGCAGGGATCCTTCGACTCCGCAATCCCTTGGCTTCGCGAAGCGATTGCTGGGCTCAGAGTGTGTGCCCTTTTGGCGACTCCAAAGGCTTTGTTTCGAGGGAACTCATCAGCGACAGAGCGACGGCGCGGAAATTCCGATGGTTCATCGGCAAGGTAGAGGTGCTTTCGACGGCGCCCGAGCCGCGCTACGCTTGTGCAACATGACAGACAAAGGCAGGACCGAGAAAGGGACCAGCCTAGGCGTCGCGCGTTACTCCATCACCAGCCCGCCGGTAAGGTCCGAGAGTCGCGTCACACGATGCTCTGTACACCATTGTTCGAGTTCGCCGACAATCTTCTCGGTGGCTCTTGGGTCCCAGTAGCTGGCCGTCCCGATTTGCACGGCGGTGGCTCCCGCCAGCATGAACTCGACAATATCCGCCGCGGTCGAAATTCCTCCCATGCCAATCACCGGGATCTTCACCGTCTTGGCTGCGTCGTAAACCATGCGTAGCGCGATGGGTTTGATGGCTGGGCCGGAGAGACCCGCGGTCACATGCGCGATGCGCGGTTTGCGGGTTTCAGCGTCAATGGCCATAGCCACGAAGGTATTGACCAGCGAGATCGCATCTGCGCCCGCGGTTTCGGCGATGCGCGCCATTAGCCCAATGTTGGTCACGTTGGGTGAGAGCTTCACCAGCAGTGGGCGCCGGGACAGGCGTTTGGCGGTGCTCACCAGTTCATCCAGCAAACGCGGATCGCTGCCAAACTCAATGCCGCCTTGGGCTGTATTGGGGCAGGAGACGTTCAACTCATAGGCCGCGATGCCTTCGCCTTCGTTCAGAATCCGAATGACCTGCTCATAGTCTTCTCGGGTATAGCCGAACACATTCGCAAAAACCACGACATTCTTCAAGCGCTGCAAGGCGGGAAGTTTCTCCGCAAGAAACGCCCGCACTCCCACATTTTGCAGCCCAATGGCATTGAGCATCCCGGCGGGAGTCTCGTACAGGCGTGGCGTGGGGTTGCCGGCCATGGGCTCCCTCGACAAACCCTTCACCACGAATCCACCAAGCTTGTCGAGGTGCAACACATCTTCGAACTCGATGCCGTAGCCGAAGGTGCCGCTGGCCGCAATCACCGGATTTTTGAGTTGGAGGCCGGCGAAGCCGACGCTGAGATCGGGGCGGCTGGGGGAATCAGCGGCGGCTGGGGGCGTCATCGCGGCCCTGTTTGCGCAGCGTAGGTCGCCGGTTTGATCCCGCCGGAATGCGAGGGAGCTTGCACGTTTGGCGGCCGCGCCATGCCCTCCGCATGCCGCACCGGCGTGAGCGCTTCTGTCAGGACTCGGCCCATGGCGTGAGTCGGAGCGTTGATGCCGAGCAGAGACGCCAGCGTGACCGCTAAATCCACCGGTTCCGCGTGCGTGTGGTAAGTTCCGGGCTGGAACGGAATGCCATAGAACGCCAGCGGCACATGCGTGTCGTAGGTATAGGGAGATCCGTGATCCGTTCCGGTTTCGCTGCCCACACTGAAAGGTGGTGGAACCGCCATCACGTACCAGCCTCCCAGCGGTGAGTAGCTGTGCTCGTACTTGAGCCCGGTCTCGGTATTGGGGACTTCGCCTTCCGCCAAATCTGAGCGCGTATAGTAGCCGCGCATGCCGGCCTGCTTCAGGGCCTCGCCGACGGCACGCTCGGCATCCGCTTCCTTCATTCTTATCGAGGCGAATGCGCTCTCGTTCAACCACGCTACTGCGGGACCGAAACTCTCGACGTAATCCACTGTGTGAGCGGGCGAAAAGCGCGCAGACAGTCTCCGGTTCAGCTCCGCCACCAACTTGCCGGGAGACAGACTGGCGGCTGGAATGTGAAGTTTTTCTGCAACCGCCGGAAGCGGCGCCACGCCATGGTCCGCCGAGAGCACAATCCACAGATTCGCTAAGCCGATCTGGTGGCCAAGATAGTTAAAGAAGTCCGCCAATTGCCGATCCAGGGCGAGCGCCATGGCCTGCATCTGAGGAGAATCAGGGCCGGCCTCGTGTCCAAGAATGTCATTCGCCGACAAGCTGATGATCAGGAGATCGGTCGCCGGACCATCGCCCAGTTTTTCGTAAGTCATCAATTCGCGGGCGAACTCGAACTCGTAGTCATTCCCCAGCGGCGTCGAACCAACCAGCTTGTAGAAATTCGGGCGCGCGCCTGCCTCTTGCTTGGTGGTGCGGATAACATTGCCATTGCTATCCTTCCACTCCTGGTTTAGGTACTTCTCCGCCCGGTTGCTGCTGTTGAAATCCTGCACCCACTTCGGGAGGTCCTTGCGGTAGTAGGTGGAGGTGACCCAGGCGCCCGACTTAGGCTCGATCCAGTAGGCGCCATCGGCGGCAAAGCCCGCGGGCAACACGGCCGCACGGTCTTTCAGGGCGATTCCGAAAACCCGGGCTTTGCCTTGAGTTGCGAGCTTGAGTTCGTCTCCGAGGGTGTCGGCGAGAAGGTTGTGGGGGGATGATCCGGTCGCGTTGCCGGGCACACCGACCAGTTTGGTGGCATCGTCTTCCACCGACGTTACGGTGCGTTTCTTCCCCTGATCCCACCATTCATTGGCCATGATTCCGTGGCCGCTGGTGTAGGCGCCGGTCAACAGGGTCGCGTGCCCGGCGGCGGTTACCGTGTTCGCATAGTTGTAGTTGCAGTCGGGGAAGTAGGCGCCGTGATCGAGCAGAAGCCGGAAGCCGCTATCGCCAAACTGATCACGGTAGCGCTCGGGATAGTCGCCGCGGAACTGGTCGATCACTATGACGACAATGAGCTTGGGGTGCCCGTTATAGGCTGAGCCAAAGCTCCAAGCGCTGAGGCTTAGGCCGACTGCCAGCCCGGCGGCTACGAAACGGAGGGAGAATCTCATCGCGGGGTAGTGTACAGCGTGGAGCGGGTGCCGCCAAGGAAACGCGTAGCGCTGGCGTCCCGCCGGCGCATGGGTCGATCTGATCTTGATACACCGGCCTGTGCCTCCGTTTTCCGCGGAATATCGCCCGCCGGGCCGGCGTGACGCCGGCGCTACACCTTCTTGACACGACTCTTCTGCGGCCTTTATTCTAAAATTCAGATTCCAGCAGGGATTCACGTTTCGCAGTGTGCTTCCGCGGGCCGGGCATGCGGTGGGGGTGCCGATGTTCATTGAAATTAGAGACTTAGAGGTCCATCCCATTGATTTCGACGAGCGGTTGCGCCCGGGTGAGATCGATTTTGGAGACGATTTTCAGCAGCGCACTCCGCTGCACGCCGTCGGACGCGCCCAGTTGGTCGAGGAACACCAAGGCAAGCAACAGACAATAAAAGACATACGTCTCACCGGGGAGCTGGCTGCCAAATTTGAGCTGGCTTGCGCCCGATGTCTGGAGCCGGTGGAGCATGAAGTAGCGCGTACGTTTGATCTGTTGTACCGTCCTCTGGGGACCGACGCGGGCCGCGAGGAGCTTTCGGTCACCACCGCCGAGGCCGAAATAGGCTACTATCAGGGTGAAGGGCTGCTGCTCGAAGATGCATTGCGCGAGCAGGTGCTTTTGGCTTTGCCCCTGAAGGCGATCTGCCGCGAAGACTGCAAGGGCTTGTGCCCGCACTGCGGCAAGAACCTGAATGCCGAGCCATGCTCGTGCGCCGAACCGCTGGAGGATCCACGCTGGTCGGCGCTGAAAGAGATTAGAGGGAAGTTGGGAAATTGAAAAACGTCGTTGGTCGTTCGTCCTTGGTCGTTGGCAACTCGAAATAGACCGTGGCCACGGAAGAGCCAACGACGAACGACCAAGGACCAACGACGGGTTTCACGAAAGGAATTCCATGCCAAATCCAAAACGGCGGCACTCGCAGCGGCGCACCAGCACTCGGCGCGCCCATGACGCGCTGACCAGCCGCTCGCTTTCCGAGTGCCCGAATTGCCACGAGCGTAAGCTGCCGCACCGTGCCTGCCCCAAGTGCGGATATTACAAAGGCCGCGAAGTTCTCGACGTCAAGGAAGCCAGCTAGCCACACAACTCCATGCCAAGCGTCATCGCTTTAGACGCAATGGGCTCCGACCGGGCGCCAAGGCCTGAGATCGAAGGCGCGATTCAGGCCGCCCGGCACTACGACGTTCGTGTTGTCCTCATCGGCCCAGAAGAATCGCTGCGCAACGAACTGCTTCGTTATCCCGCCGCCGCCGGCCTGCCCATAGAAATACAACATGCCAGCGAAGTCATTACCATGGAGGACAAAGCCGTGCAGGCGGTTCGCGCCAAGCGCGACTCCTCCATGCGCGTGGGCCTTCGCCTGGTGCGCGAGGGTGCAGCCGCCGGATTCGTAACTGCGGGCAACACGGGCGCAGCGATGGCCACGGCCAAAATGGTGCTGGGCGCGATTCCTGCCGTAGATCGGCCCGCGCTCGCCGCAGTATTTCCGACCGCGTTGGGGACGGCCGCCATTCTGCTCGACGTCGGCGCCAACGTGGATTGCAAACCCGAAAACCTCGAGCAGTTCGCCGTCATGGGTGAAACCTACTTCCGCAGTATGTTCGGTACGCGGCATCCTCGCGTGGGCCTGTTATCCATCGGCGAAGAGGAAACCAAAGGAAACGAACTGACGCGCGAAGCTTTCCAGCTCTTGAAGCAGCTCCCGCTGAATTTCGTAGGCAACGTCGAAGGACGCGACCTGTACGGCGGCCGTGTGGACGTGATCGTAGCCGATGGATTCGTGGGCAACGTGGCGCTGAAAGTTTCCGAAGGCGTCGCCAACCTGGTGCGCTACACGCTGAAGGAGACGCTGAAAGCGACGATTACGCGGCAGGTGGGATATTTGCTCTCGCGCAGCGCCTTCTCCGATTTCAAAAAGCGCCTGGATCACACAGAATACGGCGGCGCACCGTTGCTTGGCGTGAAAGGCGTCTGCTTCATTACGCACGGATCGTCAAACGCCAACGCGATCAAGAATGCGATCCGCGTAGCCGCCGAGTTTGCCGAGCGCAACATCAATGCGCAGATCGAGCAGGGTCTGGCGGCGATACACCCGGTTTCAGTCTAAGGCGTGCCTCCTTCGCGCACTTTGCGGCTTTTCTTTGCGCACTTTGCGGTTAAAAGCTCTGGTCGTACGCGAGCGAGAAGACTCTAACCGCAAAGAACGCAAAGGAGGATCGCAAAGCCCGCAAAGTTAAAGCTACGTTACAATACCCTTTATGTCGCAAGCTGCCTCAGTGATTACACGCGCGCCGGCCGAGGTTGTGCGT
This sequence comes from uncultured Acidobacteriaceae bacterium, assembly GCA_963735545.1. Lineage (GTDB taxonomy): Bacteria > Acidobacteriota > Terriglobia > Terriglobales > Acidobacteriaceae > PALSA-270. The sequence goes on along the minus strand of CAVTLU010000007.1, from coordinate 130,159 downwards.
CAGACGCCCGTCTCGCAGGCGGCGAATGGAATTTGCTACGCGGTTTCCGGAGAAATGACAGTAACCGTCGCGGACCTGGAGCGCATGGTGGCCGCCGTGCCCAACTCTGCCGCTGCAGCGCTCGTCCGAAAGGCCTATTATTTTGTTCCGCTGACAGTGAATCAGGGAGATGAGACAGTAATCGCCGATCGCTACGACGTGGCGCTCAGCGACAACGCCGTTTGCCACCGCAATCTCGACCTCGGCGATTCGCAGTGCGTGTTCATCTCCACCCGGCTGATGGACGACAAGTTTTCGGTGGCTTTCGAGTTCTATATCAACGTAGGCCACGCCGTGGTGGAGCGGGCCGGCGTCTCGCAGGTGTTTTCTGACCTGGTGTGGAAGCAGGCGGAAGCGGGCGTCCGCGGCGAGACTTCGCTCGATGCCTGGGAATCGCGCAAGCTGGCGACCGCGCCCGGGCCGGATGCGGAGAAGTATAAGAACGAGTATTTCGCAGCGTCGTTTTCGGACGCGATTTCCATCTATCTTCTTTCGTTATTCCTCGATGTGGACTACTACGATTTGCGCGAGCGGGATTACCCTTTGCTCGCCCCGCAGCAGATGGCCGAGCGGCTGAGGAAAGTGGCGGAGTTGTTTCCGGCGAATCCGGGGTTTGAGTTTGCGGTGTATTACAAGCGGAGAAGCTAATCTGTTCAGAATGACCGAGGCCACGCTGCCGGCATTACTTCTTCGGTTTTCTGTCATGCTGAGCGGAGGAGGGCCGGCCGCTTTAGGCCGGACCTCCGTAGTCGAAGCATCCCTACCCCAGGCAGACTCTTTCCTCCAGACGTACTCTGCCAGTCCAGACGAGTGCAAGTTAGCGTTCGGTGGCTGGTCCGACACGTCCCCGGTTAGGTAGGGATTCTTCGACTGCGTGCGCCTGCGCTCGCGCGCAGGCGCACTTCGCTCAGAATGACAGAGGGTAAGAGTGTTGCCGGAGAGATGCTGTGACGATTGTCACAAGCCGCGACTCCGTCCTGTTCAAAATCGGCGTCAACCATCGCGCTGAGAGTATAAGTGACCGATCAACGCAGCTGATGTGATTTAATGCAGCGCATGCCCGTGACTGTCCGATCCTTCGCGAAGATCAATCTCGGGTTGAGCATTGGGCCGCTGCGGGCTGACGGCTTCCATGAGCTGCGCACGGTTTATCAGACCATCGCGCTGCACGATGTTATTTCTGTGTCAGTTGGGCGTGGGTCGGGGATCGAGGTTCGCTGCGAGGATGCGCGCGTTCCTCGGGATGAGTCGAACACTTGTTATCGCATTGTCGAGCGTGCGATGAGTGCGCTGAAGGCTCGCGGGCGAGTTGTCATTGAAATTGAGAAACGGTTGCCGGTGCAGGGTGGCTTGGGTGGGGCTTCGGGGAATGCTGTTGCTTCTTTGCTGGCGCTGGAGCGAGCTTTGAAGAAGCAGCTCTCTGGGGCGGAGAAGCTGCGGATTGCGGCTGAGGTTGGGTCGGATTTGCCGTTGTTTCTGGTTGGCGGGACGGTGTTGGGGGTGGGGCGGGGGGAGGAAGTCTATCCGCTGCCTGATTTGCCTTCCGTGGCTTGCGTGGTGGCGACGCCGGAGGTCGGTATTTCTACGCCTAAGGCGTTTGCGGGTTGGGATGCGATGCTAAACAGCATCCCTCAGGGGCTGAAGCCCTTCTCGTCCGGGGAGCCTGACGGCGCGGCTGAAGCCGTGCCCTTCCCGAACATGGACTCAGAAAACGCTCGTGGGATGCGGGAAGGAAACAACAAACGGGAAGGGCACGACTTCAGTCGTGCCGTTGCGGCGGCCAATCAGATTCAAGGTTCTGCCGAGCTTCGTTCGGCCGGGCCGGGTCGAAGACCCAGCCCCACACAGGCACAACTGTTACCGGCTAAATTGACGCCTTCCTCTCCCTCCGATAGAATGATTGAGCTTGGCCGCAGGGTTTGTAGTGGGCTGAGTTCTCAGCGCGACCGCACGGCTGGGAGGGGTTTATCCGGTGTCTCTGCGAAATTGGGCAGGGGCCGGGCCGAGAATCCGCTTCTCGACCTCGTCCGTACCGGGATCGAAAACGACTTCGAACGGGTCGTCTTTCCGCAGTATCCCGAATTACGTGAGGTAAAGCGTGCGCTCGAACGGGCCGGGGCGTTTTATGCCTCGCTATCGGGCTCAGGGTCGGCGATGTATGGGCTTTTTGCGTCGCGGGCCGCGGCTGAGAAAGCGGTGGCGCGGTTAGGGAAGTCGGGAGTTTCGGCAGTGGCGACGACCACGCTGACGCGGCAACAGTACTGGAGACAGATTTTCGATTGACGATTTTCGATTCATGAATTGGGCTGGGTTGGATACACTAAGCGTGCCAGCCAATCGTCCATTGCCAATTGAAAAACCGGCAATCCTACTGGGCCGTCGACTAATGGTAGGTCAAGTGCCTTTGGAGCACTTTGTCTAGGTTCGAATCCTAGCGGCCCAGCCAAATAGCTATCAGCCGTCAGCCATCAGCTCTTAGCTTTGGACGGGAGCGCGCGGCTTCGGATTTAGCTGATGGCTGACGGCTGAGGGCTAACATGGCAACTCTTGCGACCGCGACCGACAAAAAGGCTAGCTTGAGCCCCGACGAGAAACCCGAACGCAAGCCGCAACGCGCCCGGGTGGACGACAAGTTCAAGATCTTCAGCGGCACGGCGAACCCGAAACTGGCCGACGATGTCTGCGAGTTTCTGGGGCTGACGCGCAATCTGGCGCAGGTGACGCGCTTTAAGGATGGCGAGGCGTACGTCCAGATTCAGGAGAACGTACGTGGCGCGGATGTGTTCGTCATTCAGCCTACTTCACGGCCGGTGGACGAGCACCTGATGGAGTTGCTGTTGATGACCGACGCGCTGAAACGGGCGTCGGCGCGACGCATCACGGCAGTCATCCCGTATTACGGTTACGGGCGGCAGGACCGCAAGGATAAGCCGCGGTCTCCGATTTCGGCCAAGCTGGTGGCGGATTTGCTGACCACCGCGGGTGCCAATCGGGCGCTGATTATCGATCCGCACGCGTCGCAGATACAGGGATTTTTCAATATTCCGGTGGACCCGCTGTTCGCGTCCCCGGTGCTGGTGGATCATTTCAAGAAGTTGACTTTGCCGAACTTGACGGTGGTTTCGCCCGATGCGGGTGGCGTGGAGCGGGCCCGCTTTTTTGCCAAGAAGATGGACTCGGCGCTGGCCATCGTGGATAAGCGCCGCGTGGAAGCGAATGTTGCGGAAATCATGCACGTGATCGGCGATGTGAAGGGCCGCACCTGCCTGGTGATCGACGATTTGATCGATACTGCCGGTACGCTGGTGAAGACTGCTGCCGCGCTGATGGAAAGCGGCGCCAGCGCGGTGTACGCCTGCTGCTCGCATCCGGTGTTTTCCGGGCCGGCGGTGGAGAACATTTCTCAGTCTTGCATAACGGAAGTGGTGGTGACCGATACCATCCCTTTGACCGACGAGGCGAAGAGAGAACCAAAGATTATGGTTCGGTCAGTTGCAGGATTGATTGGGCGCGCCATTCAGGCGATTCACGAAGAAGCGTCCGTCAGCAAATTATTTTTGTAAACAGGAATCAAAATTATGGCGACAGCAACGGAAAAGACTCTTTTGGAAGCCCAGGCGCGCACGGCCGGCAACAAGAATGCCGCGCGTAGAGTGCGTCGCGAAGGCAAAGTGCCGGCGGTGCTTTACGGTGCGGGCAAAGAAACTCTGTCCTTGAGTGTGGATCCGCGCCAGGTGGCGCGGGTTTTGAACTCGGCTACCGGGCACAACACCATCTTCGATCTAGCCCTGAACGGCGACCGCACCCAGGCCATGATCGTCGACTGGCAATATGAGCCGGTGAAGGGCGCGCTGCTGCACATCGATCTCAAGCGCATCGCCATGGACCGGAAGCTGACGGTGCAGGTGCCGATCGTGCTGAAGGGCGAGGCTGTCGGAGTGAAGCAGCAAGGCGGCATCCTGGAGCAGATTCTGCGCGAGGTGGAAATCGAGTGCTTGCCGGGCGACATTCCGGGCTCGATCGAAGCCGATGTCAGCGAACTGGTTTTCGGTAAGGTGTTGCGCGTCTCTGATCTACCGAAGAGCGACAAGATCGAGTACATCACCGAGGCGAATCAGCCGGTAGCGACTGTGATCACGGTGAAGGAAGAAGTGGCAGCCACTCCGGAAGCGGTTGCAGCCGAAGCTGGCGCGACTCCGGCCGAGCCCGAAGTCATCAAGAAGGGCAAGCAAGAGGTCGAGGGCGAGGAAGGCGCGGAAGGCGCTGCCGACAAGGGCGAGAAGAAGGCCGACAAGGCGGAGAAGAAAGAGAAGAAGTAGAGTTGCTGGCCCTTGGCCGCTAGCCCTTAGCCCACGAGGCATCAGGCTAACGGCTAACGGCTAACGGCTAACGGCTAACTGTGAAGCTGATTGTGGGGCTGGGCAACCCGGGCATCGAGTACCAGTTCACGCCCCACAACGCGGGTTTCCTGGCCATCGATCGCATCGCGGAGCAATGCGGCGTCGAGATGCGAAATCGCCAAAGCCGGTCGCTGACGGCGCGGGCGGAGATCGGCACGCAGGCGGTTCTGCTGGTCAAGCCCGAGACGTTCATGAATTTGAGTGGCTGGGCGGTGCGGGACCTAGTGGAGAAGAACGAACTTCGGCCCGAAGCGGATTTGGTGGTGATCCAGGATGAGCTGGATTTTCCGCTGGGCACGCTGCGCATTCACCGTCGGCGCAGTTCCGCGGGGCACAACGGGATTGAGTCGATTATCGGAGCGCTGGGCACGGATGATTTTCTGCGCATCCGGGTGGGAGTCGCTCCGGAGCACAAGATTTCCGACGGCGTGGATTATCTGCTCAGCCCCATGCGAAAGGCCGAGCTGAAGGTTCTGGATGGAGCGCTCGACACTGCCGTGGATGCGGTGAAGGCGATTCTGGCCGACGGCCCGGCGGCGGCGATGAACCGCTTTAACCGGAAAGCTGAGCCGGAAGGGCTGTCATCCTGAGCGAAGTTTTTCCTGCGCGAATGCGCAGGAAAAACGCAGTCGAAGGATCGCTAGGATCGGCTATCGGTGTCGGGGAATTTCGCAAAGTTGCGGCGCGGAAGGCCCTGGGGCGGCAAGGCTCGGTTGCAAAGTAGGGATGCTTCGACGGCGCCGGAGCTGCGCTTCGCTTGCTCCGGCTTGCTCAGCATGACATGAAGGGCGCGATGTATAGATCCTTGGCTGCGCTTCGGATGATGATGATAAAGAGTTGAGAATTGGAGAGCTGAATGAATCGCACTTATGAGCTGATGTTCATCGTCCGCCCCGATATGGCGGAAGAAGACCAGGACAAGCTGATTTCCACTCTGGAGTCCGTGGTTACGACCACGGGCGGGCAGGTGAAGAGCGTCGAGAAGATGGGCAAGCGCCGGTTGGCGTATACCGTCCGCCGCTTCCACGAGGGCCTTTACATGCTGCTGACCGTCGAGGGCGGCGGCAATCTGATCCACGAACTGGAGCGGCGCCTGCGCGTCACCGAGCCGGTGATCAAATTTATCACCGTGCGCATCGACGAGGAGCAGAAGCGCCTGGACAAGATCAAGCAGATACGGGACGCGAAGCGCAAAGCTGCTGCGGCCCCGGCTGCACCTGCTGAAGCCGCGAGCGGAGACACTGCGGCCCCAGCAACGGCTTAAGAACCGTCCTTGGTCGTTGGTCGTTCGCGAAAACTAAATCGCGACGGTATCGAACTAAGGCTTAAGCCAAGGACCAACGACCAAGGACCAACAACTGATTTCTAAGGAGCATCATGGCTGACGAAACAAGATCACCAGCACCATCTTCTGGCGGAGACCGTCCTTCCGGAGGCGAGCGCTCGTTTGGCGGAGACCGCGAACGGCGTCCACCACGTCCTGGCGGGCCCGGAGGCCCAGGCGGGCGCGAAGGCGGCCGCAAATATTTCCGGCGCAAGAAAGTCTGCAAGTTCTGCGTGGAGAAAATTGAGGCCGTCAATTACAAAGACGTTCGGTTACTGGCGCAATTTGTGGCGGAGAGTGGCAAGATTGTGCCCCGCCGCCTGACCGGAGTGTGCACGCCGCACCAGCGGCGGTTATCCGTGGCCATCAAGCAGGCGCGCAATATCGCTTTGCTGCCGTTCGCCGGGCGCGCTTCGTAGGAGAGTTCCGTGGAGGGAAGCCGTCCTTTGGACGGCGGACGGGCGAAGGCGCCCGTCCCCACGCGCTTCGGTCCGGCTCAAATACCGGACGCCATGAGATTTAAGAGTTTAAGAACAGGGAGTCATTCATGGAAGTCATTCTAAAAGAAGACGTAGTGAAGCTTGGCTCGCGGGGCGATGTGGTCAAGGTCGCTGAGGGCTACGGCCGCAATTATCTGCTGCCGCGTAAGCTGGCCATTGAGGCCTCCGCCGGAAACAAAGCCGTGATCGAGCAGATGAAGGCGGCGTCAGTTCGCCGCTCCGCCAAGGAGAAAACCCAGGCGGAAGAGTTGGCCAAGCAGTTCGACGGCGTCTCCTTGACGTTCCAGCGCCGCTCCGGGGAGGCGGAGCAGCTTTTCGGTTCGGTGACATCTGGCGACATCGCCGACGCGCTGACCAAGAAGGGCTTCAACGTGGACCGGCGTAAGATCCAGGTTCACGAGCCGCTCAAAACTTTGGGAGAGTTCACAGTTCCCATTAAGCTGCACAAGGACGTCACCACGCACGTCAAGGTTGTTATCGAGAGAGAAGCGATCGAGTAGGCCGAGAAGTTGCGATGGAGCGACGGGCGTCCTCGCCCGTCAGACCACGAGCCTCTGCCCTGACGGGCGTCACTGATCGTCGGATTGGCGAGCTGCGTTCGCCAGACGGGCGAAGGCGCCCGTCCCCACACAAGTTGTCCTACGCAAGCCGTCCCACCAGCCCTGACCCCTAAACACGTTACTTTCGGAACCTCGGTAACCTCCCGCGAACAAGTTAGAATCCGGCCAGCTATATGCAGAAGGTCGCGATCCTCTACGACGCCGGCCAGGCGGTGTTGTCTACCTTTGACCTGGACGAGGTGCTGAACCAGATCCTGGTGACGGTACGCGACTATTTTCATCTGCAGAATATCGTTGTTTTCCTGCGCGATGAAAGTACCGACGAACTCCATCTCCGCAGCCATCTGGGCTGGGAAGAGGGTTACGACAATATCCGCCTGCCCTTGGGGAGCGGAATCACTGGTGCGGCCGCCAAGGAAAAACGTCCGATCTACGCCCCGGACGTGAGCAAGGACCCACGCTACATCGCGTCGGTGCAAAACACCCGCTCGGAACTGGCAATTCCGCTCATGGTGCGGGACGAAGTGGTGGGCGTGCTGGATTGCCATAGCGATAACCCCAACCACTTCGACCCCGAAACCATTGACTTGCTCATGCTGTTTTCCACCCAGGCTTCCATGGCATTACAAAACGCGAAGCTCTACTCGCTGGAACGGCGCCGCGCCCTGCAACTGGAAGCTATCAACGCGATCGCCAAGCAGACCACAGCGGTATTAGACCTCAAAGAACTACTTGCCAAAGTGTGTTCGCTCATTCAGCATGCGTTCCCCGTGTCGCACGTATCGGTGCTGCTAAAGGAAGAAGAAGAAATAGTGCTGCGCGCTCACCACGGCAAGCTGACGCCGAGTATCCCCGAAGGCGGGCGGCTGGCGTTGAACGAAGGACTATGGGGGCGAGCGTTGTCGACCGGGAAAACCGTCATCGAAAACGATGTGAAGAGTGCGGCCGACTATGTCGGTTTTTTTCTGGAAACGGCCTCTCGCATGTGCATACCCCTGGTTTCGTTCGGACAGACCCTAGGCGTGCTGGTCATGGACAGCGCTGTAAAAGAAGCTTTCAAGGAAAGTGACGTGCAATCGCTGGAGTCGGTTGCCGACATCTGCTCCAACGCCATCCAGAACGCGCACTATGTGGACCGGGTCAAGCAACTGGCATATCTCGACGGATTGACCGGCATCTTCAATCGCCGCTACTTCGAAATGCGCATTGGGGAAGAAGTCGAACGGGCGAGGCGCTTTGGAGCGGGCATGGCGGTGATTATGGTGGACATCGACCAATTCAAGCGCCTGAACGACGAATTCGGGCATCTGCTCGGAGATGAGGTGCTGCGCCAGGTCTCCTCAATTTTCCATCAGCAGCTGCGCAAGATCGACGTGGTTTGCCGCTTCGGAGGAGAAGAATTCGCCATTCTGCTGTCACAAACCAATCCCCAGCATGCCTTTAGCGTGGCGGAGAAGCTACGGCGCATGATCGAGTCTTGGCAGTTTCCGGGTGTGCCGCGGCCGGTGACCATCAGCGCCGGAGCCGCCACTTATCCCGATCATGGAACCACGCGGGATGAACTCATGAAAGCGGCGGATGCCGGACTGTATGCTGCCAAGCAGGCGGGAAGAAACCGTGTGCTGCTGGCGCCGCTGTCGAAGAACGTAGCCTCGGCGTAGATTCCCTTTTCGAAGAAGAATGGCGAGGACGCCCGTCGCTCCACCGTCTGCTAGATATCTGCCGGAGTCGCGCGCAGCTGGCGGAACTCGTACTTCCACTCCTTTAGCTGGCGCGGCAGGTCACGTCTAATGATCTGCATTCGATCTTTGATCTGCTTTTTGATTTCAACCTGCTGCTGGCACAAATCCCGGACCTGCTCTTCGAGTTCAGGTTGTATCCGTCTGACTTCCTGCGTTGCCAGTTCCATCTCCGGCCTTACACGGGCGATCTCCGCTTTGGCTACGCTCATTTCGTCACGGGTTTCGGCGTCAATCTCCGGCAGGTCAAAACTCTCTTCGAAAAGATCTGACTCTTTGCGCTCCGGCAAGGCGAGAGTGATGGTTTGTTCTTTTTTGTCGCGGATGATGCCAACGCTAACGCTATTGTGATTGCTACCGCGCAGGGCGTGGGTAAAGTCCCCGGAGTCGTGGATGGACTCGCCATTGACCTTCACGATCACGTCCCCGGCACGGAAGCCAGCCTTCTCGGCGCGGCTTCCTTGTTCCACCGAGCGCACGAGAACTCCATGACCATCCTTGGCGCCGAAGAAGTCGGCCAACTGTGGAGTCAGGTTCTCCACCATCAGGCCGCTGCGGGCCGAGGAGTGCACCACCACGATAGAAACCGGAACATCGATCTCGGGCATGGGCGGGACCGGCGGAATCGGTGGGATCACAAAGTTAAACTTTCCTTCGGGGGAAAAATTCTTGCGGGCGGCCAACTGCGCCTGCAGCGCGAGGGGCTTACCGTCACGGCTGATTCCCAGGCTAACCACGCGGCCCGCCGGGATTTCGCGGATCAAGCGCCGCAACTGTTCGACGCTTTCGACGGATTGGCCGTTAACGCTCAGAATCACGTCGTGTTCCTTGAGCCCGGCTTTACCGGCGGGAGCGTCCTGATCCACCATAGTCACTTCCACGCCCTGTTCATCTTTCAGTTGCAGCGGGCCCAGTCGGTCGGGGGTGATATCGCGCGTGTCGACTCCCAAATAGGAGCCTCCGCCGAAGGAGTCCTCGCTGGAAAACACGAACGAATCGTTCGGCTGGGCCGACAAACAGTCGCCCGAGTAAGTGGCGGCCGCAGCCAGCGGCAGAATCAGCAAGAGTTTCAATATGGAGTTGCGCATGTTCGTCCCTCTCTGCACCGCAATCTTATCGGCCGGCGCGCCGGAAACTGATGTCTCCGGTGGTGGTGCTCACTTTCAGCAGCGGCCCACCGCCGTTTAGTTTTCCGTCGGCAGTGATGGTTCTCGGCCCCCATTGCCCGCCTTCGGACATGACTCGAATTTCGGGAAAGTCAGAGTGAATGTTGTGGCCATTCGCCAAATCGATGGAGGCGCGAACATTTAGATTTAAGCTCGGCTCCAGATAGACGGTTACGTCGCCCATCGCGGTCTCCAGCACCGAATCCTCGTGGGCGCTGTCCGCGGCCACAAACTTGGCCACGATGCCGCCGGTACCGGTTTGCGCGCGGGCTGAGGTAATGCCGTTGAGTTCGATACGGCCGGCGCCGGTTTCGGCGCGAACCAGGCCTTTGGCCGATCCCACACGGATGCTACCGCCGCCGGTTTCGACCTCGACCGCGCCACCGGCGTCTCCCACGTCGATGTTGCCGCCGCCCGTTGAGATCCTGAGCTTGCCGGCGCACTGCTTAACCTCAATGTTGCCGCCACCGGCCTCCAGGATGGCGCCTTCCTGGCTGGACACCATCACGATATCGCCGCCGCCGGTGCTGGCATTAATTTTGCCCTTCACGGAACCGATGGAAACGCGTCCGCCTCCGGTTTCCAGGGTTAGGTCGCCGCCCACCGATCCGACCTCGATGCTGTCACCGCCGGTTTCGGCATGCACCGAACCGCCGATATCCTGCATGACGACCTTCCCGCCACCACTCTCAGCGTCTACGCTTCCGGCGATGCCAGTTACACTGACGCCGCCACCGTCGGTTTCCACTCTTACCGATTCCATCTCCCGGGGAACTTTAATGTTGAATTCCCCAGAGAATCGGTGGGGCTGTCCGCCCTCCCATTCGCCAACGATCCAGGCGGTATCGCCATGAGTGTAAGTAGTGATCTTGTAGGAGTCGAGTTCGCGGCGCGCTTTGTCCTCCGAAGACGTATAGGCGCGATTGTGAATGACATAGCTGATCCCGGACGGCGAACCGCCTTCCACCCGGATGGAACCTGCGTCCACCTTCACGTGCAGGCTCTTGACTCCGGAGAACGAGCCGGTGATTTCGCGGGCCCATCCAGCGCCTTCGCTGTAGACGCGACTCTGTTGGGCCGATCCGAGAGATGCCAGCAGCACGACTGTTGCAACGAGTTTTGTTAACTTAACCAACGCTTCACCTTGTAGCGCCGCCATCCCGGCGGCGTTTCACTGCCGACAAACGATTTGGAGTTGTCATTTCGAGCGAAGCGAGAAATCTGCTTTCTCTTGGCGTCGGCAGACAGCAGATTCCTCGTCGCTCCGCTCCTCGGAATGACAACTCATTTGACTTGTCCACGCTCCCTTACGCCGGCAAGACGCCGGCGCTACTAATCGATCTCTGGCAACTGCGCCAGGACCGTACGCGCTTGCGACCGGATATACGGGTTCTGATCGCCAGCGGCCAGCTTCTGCAAAACGGCTCGCACACTGCTGTCGGCGAGGACCGGGTGCAGCGAATGCAATGCCTGAGTGCGAACTCCGGAATTCGAGTCGTGGAGCAACGCCTCCAGCACGGCATCGCGCACCCGCACATCGCTCTTCACCACAGGTCCCAGAGCGTCTACGGCCTTCAAGCGCACGCCCGGATTGGAGTCGTAGCGCAAAGCATAGATCAGAGCTTCGCGAGCCGGAGCGTCATTGGGCTGCTGCGTCAGCAGATTCACGGAATCCATGCGGACGCCGGAGTTGTAAGTGTTGCGCGCGGCGAACAGCAAGAGTTGCTGAATGCGCTGATCGTTGAGCGAGCCCTGCGCCTCCTGCGTGGAAACCGTATCGTAGCGAATGCTGATCTGCTTGGAGCCGGGCTCCTGCGAAATGGAGCGGATGCCGGTGATGGAAGACTCCGCCGCTGGGGACGGTTCAGACGCCGTGTTGTCGGCAATAGGATTTCTTACCACCTTGTACGCTGTCAGGATGCCGCCGGCAAAACCCACGATCAGGATCGCACTGGCCAGCGCAGGTGAGAAGTGCATCTGCCGCAGCCAGCCAGCCGGATCGAACGTCAGACGATGCCAGAAGCCGCCTTGCTGCGCGGTTTCGAGCGATTCCTGGAGCTGCATGCGGGAGGCAGTCAGCAGATTGGGAGAGGGATCCTCTACCGGCAGCGCGGACAGCTTGGCCTGGAAGTCGCGTGCCGACTTCAAGTCGGCCGAGCAGGCGGTGCAGCGGGTCAGGTGCTGCTCCAGTTCGTACCGGGCGTCGTCGGCCAGTTCGCCGTAAACATACAGCAGAATATTTTGTTGTACCCATTCGCACTTCATGACGCATCCCCTCAAATTGCCTGTTCTCTCGTGAAGGGACGGGTCTTTGACCCGTCCACCGGGCCCTTCGACTTCGCTCAGGGCAAGGCTCCGACCCGGCGCTACATTTCTACCGCACGTCCGCCAGCGCGCCGCGCAGCTTCTGCGTCGCGCGGAACAGCGTATTCTTGGCAGTTTCTTCCGTTGTCTGCAATATCTCTCCCACGGTTCGCAGCTTTAAACCATGGTAGTGCTTCAACTCGAACACCATCCGCTCCCGTGGCGACAAGCGTTCGAGAGCGCGATTGATTTGCTTCCCCAGTTCGCGGCTCAACAGATCGCGCTCAGGATCAGCGCCCGCCCGTTCATCGGCCACTTGTTCCAGGACATCGTAGGGCTTGCCCTCGGCATCAATCGCGACCGGCGCATCTTCCTTGCGGACTTGTTTCTTCCGCAGGTGGTCGAGGCACAAATTGGTAACGATACGGTAAATCCAGGTGTAGAACGAGCACTCAAAGCGAAAGCTTCCCAGATTGCGATACGCCTTCAGAAACGCTTCCTGATAAATATCCTGCGCCTCGTGCTCGGAACCGGTCAGGTGCATGGCCAACCGCAAGACTGCCTGATCGTAGTGGCGCACCAATTCCTCGAAGGCAACGCGGTCGCCGCGTTGCGCCTCACGGACCAGCATGGTGTCGTCAGTGCGGCTCAGACCTTGCCCAGTCATGAGGCCCCGCGTTGTGGGGTCCTGGGTTATGTTGCCACGTTCCCGCGCGCTGCGCTTGGCTTCCGCACTGGAACACTCGCCAACCGTAAAAGGCACTGCCCAAACATCGGCCGGCATGATTCCCTTGTCCTCGACGCTAAATCCTTGGCTCACCGGCTTTCGCTGTTCCTTCCGGTGGCACTTCTATAGACGGGACAGAACCCGGACCGTGAGCAGGATTATAGGGGGTTTGGCAGCCGGTGTGCGGACAGGCAGGTGGGGTAATCGGCCTCTCGCCCTGTGCGGCGGGATTCTGCGCTAACAGGCAGGGACAGTCGTTCTAACAGTCGGCTCGCTTAGAACAACTGCGGCTTCGGCACGATCGAAGTCCTTGCACCTCCGAGAGTCTAGAATTACACGATGGCCGAGAACGATGGTCGAGGATGCATGAATGTATGGGGATCGACGGCCTGAGAGGTTGTGATTTCGGCCAGTTCCGCGTTCTGTCATGTTGAGCGGAGCCGGGGCGAGCGTAGTGAGCACCGGCGCAGTCGAAACATCCCTACCGGCAAGGTTAGTGCCTGGGGCTAGGGATTCCTCCGCCTTCGCTAACGCTCAGGGTCGGAATGACAATAAGCGCCTGAATCCGAATAGGACTCTGAGCGGAGTCGAAGGGGCGTCTGTCCTCACGTGGACTCGAATATGAATAACCCTTACGATCTCGAGCGCTTTGTAAATGCCCAGGAAACGACCTTCGAGCAAGTCTGCGCCGAATTGCGCGCGGGCAGGAAGAAGACCCATTGGATGTGGTTTATGTTCCCCCAGCTAAAAGGGCTAGGGCACAGCGAAATGGCGAGAAAGTTTGCCGTTTCGTCCCGGCAGGAAGCCGAGGCGTATTTGGAGCACGCAATCCTCGGGCCCCGCCTAAGGAAGTGCACTCAGCTTGTGATCGAAGTAGAAGGGCGCTCCGTCGAGCAGATTTTCGGATATCCGGACGATCTGAAGTTTCGTTCTTCGATGACGTTGTTCGCCAACGCCACGGCTGAGAACCAAGTGTTCAACGATGCGCTGCAAAAGTATTTTGACGGCGAACCGGATTCGCTCACCGTAGAGCTATTGTGATTGGCGAGGTGCTGGGAAGGCGTGCGTATTGCACACTGAGATAAGTGCCCGAAACCCCTTGTCTTCCGAAGCGCCGGTTTTGGCGCTTGGAATCTGCCTTACGCCGGTTTCCAGCGCAGCACCGGCTTCCGCGCCGCCGCCGTTTCGTCCAGCCGCGATATCCGCGTGTTATGTGGCGCAGTCAGCGCGATCTGGGGATCTTCTTCCACTTCTTCTGCGATCGACTTCATTGCCTCGATAAACAAATCCAACTCTTCCTTCGATTCGCTCTCAGTCGGCTCGATCATCAGCGCCCCGGGAACGATGAGCGGAAATGCCGTGGTGTAAGGATGGAATCCGTAGTCGATCAGCCGCTTGGCCAGGTCCATGGTCTTCACACCCTTTTTCGCCTGCAGCTTATCGCTGAAAACCACTTCGTGCATTGAGGGCGTGGAGTACGGCAGATCGTAGACGCCCTCCAGCCCTTTGCGAATGTAGTTGGCGTTGAGCACGGCGTCTTCCGTGGTCTGGCGCAGGCCATCCGGGCCATTGGCCAGCGTGTAAGCCAGCGCGCGGATGAACATTCCAAAGTTGCCGTAGAAGGCGCGAACTCGTCCCACCGAATGCGGACGGTCGTAATCGAATGCCAAAGTCCCATCCGACTTGGTGACCACCACCGGCTGCGGAAGAAACGGCTCGAGAATCTGCTTGATCGCCACCGGGCCCGATCCCGGGCCGCCGCCGCCGTGCGGCGTGGAAAATGTCTTGTGCAAATTGAGGTGCATCACGTCCACGCCAAAATCGCCGGGGCGAACCTTGCCCACCAGCGCATTCATGTTGGCGCCGTCCATGTAGAGCAGGCCGCCCTTGGCGTGCATGATATCCGCGACCTTATGAATCTCCTGCTCGAACACGCCCAGCGTGTTGGGATTGGTCAGCATGAGCGCGGCGACTTCGTCATTCATCTGCGCCGCCAGCGCCGACGCATCCACCATGCCGCTGCGTGTTCGACTTCAGATTCTCCACCGCATAGCCGACCATCGCCGCCGTCGCGGGATTAGTGCCATGGGCGGAGTCAGGAATCAGAATCTTCTTCCGCGGACTGCCGTTCGACTCGTGGTAAGCCCGCACCATGAGCAGCCCGGTCAGCTCGCCATGCGCGCCGGCCGCAGGCTGCAGCGTGATGGCGTCCATCCCGGTGATTTCGATCAGGCAATCGCTCAGCGTTTGAATAATGCGCAGCGCGCCCTGGGAAATTTTCTCCGGCTGATAAGGATGCCCGTTGGCCAGGCCGTCCAGGCGCGACACCACTTCGTTCACTCGCGGGTTGTACTTCATCGTGCAGGAGCCCAGCGGATACATTCCCAGATCGATGGCGTAGTTCCAGGTGGAAAGCCGCGTGAAGTGGCGGATGATCTCAATCTCGCTAACTTCCGGCAAGTTGCCCAGGTCTTTTCTCTCGGATGAACCTAGAAGCTCTGATGTATCTACTTCCGGAACATCGAGCGGCGGCAATTTCCAGGCATACTTCCCCGGCGAGGACTTCTCGAAGATCAAGCCTTCATTCTGGTTGAGATGCTGCGTGGCTTTGGGGGTCGCGTGCTTCACGGCGCCACCTCCTCGCCGTCGACGGCAAAGGCTTCCTGCTGCCCGAGCTTGATCGACCGTTCGCTCTCCCCGACTACGCCCGCGGCGGTGTCGATGGCGCTGCGCGTGGTCAGTTCCGTGCAGCACCACAGCGCCGCGTGGCCAAGCTCGGGATAATACTTCTGCAGCGGCAGTCCGCCCACAATCTTGTGGCCCAGAAGCCGGCTGTTGATGGCCTCGGGATCTTCGCTGGTCTGCACCACAAATTCGTTGAAGCGCGGCGCCTCGGAGAACAGCACCTCCGCATGATCGCCGAATCGCGCCGCGGCATAGGCGGTCTTGGCCAGATTCTGCTTCGCCAGCTCACGCAGCCCGACTTTGCCGTAAATCGTCATGAAGATGTTGACCATCAGGGCGACCAGAGCCTGGTTAGTGCAGATATTCGAGGTCGCCTTCTCCCGGCGAATATGCTGCTCGCGCGTGGCCAGGGTGAGGACAAATCCACGCTTGCCGTTTGTGTCGGTGGTCTGCCCAACGAGGCGGCCCGGCATCTGCCGCACAAATTTCTCGCGCGTGGCAATCACGCCGCAATAAGGGCCGCCGAAACCGAGCGGCACGCCAAACGACTGCGCTTCCATGGCAATGATATCCGCCTGCCGCGGTGGCTCCACGATCCCCAGCGAAACCGCCTCCGCGATCGAAACCGCCAGCATCGCCCCGCGCTTGTGGGCAATTTCAGCGATGGCGGCGACATCTTCAATGGTTCCAAAGAAATTCGGCGACTGGATCAGAACGCAAGCCGTCTCCGGCGTGATGGCCTTTTCCAGTTCATCGAGGTCAAGCCTTCCATTGAAAGCGAATGGCGCCAACTTCAGCGGCAAGCCCTGATGATGGGCATACGTGGCCAGAACTTCGCGGTACTCCGGATGCACGCTGCGCGCGACCACCGCCGAATGCCGTCCCGTGAGCCGCACCGCCATCATCGACGGCTTCGGCGGCCGCGGTCGAGCCGTCGTACATGGAAGCGTTGGCCACTTCCATGCCGGTCAGCTCGCAAATCATGGTCTGGAATTCGAAAATGGATTGCAGCGTCCCCTGCGAAATCTCCGCCTGATAGGGCGTGTAGGCAGTGAGAAACTCGCCGCGCGAGATCAGCGCATCGATAATGACCGGACGATAGTGATAGTAGGCGCCCGCGCCGAGAAACGATGGCATAGCCGTCGCCATTTTCCCGCGAGCGCTCGCGGAACCAGTCGACAATCTCCGACTCGGCCATCTGGCGCGGGACTTTGAGGTCGCGCTCCAACCGGTACTCGGCGGGGATCGACGCAAACAGATCGTCAATCGAGCGCACCCCGATGGCTTTCAGCATAGCCTGACGGTCGGCGGGAGATTTAGGTAGATAACGCATGATCCCTACTTTAGATGCCGCTGGCGAACGGACGAATCATTGTCACGGCAATGCTCAATGTCCGGCTTCCTCCGCCACAAACTTCTCGTAGTCGGCAGCGGAGAGCAGCGCATTCAATTCCCCCGGATCCTTCAGCGTAACCTTGAGCATCCAGGCCGAATGCGCGTCCTGGTTGATCTTCTCAGGTGCGGTAGCCAGTTCGCCATTTACTTCGGTAACTGTGCCGGAAGCGGGGGCATAGAGATCGGAGACCGCCTTCACCGACTCCACCGAGCCGAAAACTTTGCCCGCGGCAATTTCCGCCCCGGGCTTGGGCAGCTCCACGAAGACAATGTCGCCGAGTGAGCCTTGCGCATAGCTGGTAATGCCGATGGTCGCGGAGTTGCCGTCGGCTTTGATCCACTCGTGTTCTTTGGTGTATTTGAAGTCGGTTGGATAGGACATTTTGGGCTTCTAGCTCCTGGCTTCTAGCTGCTGGCTCCCAGCCGCTAGCTTGAGTCCTGCTGCTTTCCTTCGCGTACCTTCCTGCCCTTAGTGGTTTAAGCTTTCCCCCACGGTCAAGCCTTCTTCGGCCGTCGATAAAATGGCGTGGGCACGACTAGCGCTTTAACCCCCTGACCACGAATTTCTACCTTCACCGTCGACCCCAAAGACCCGAACGCAGGCGGCACATACGCCAGCGCAATGTTCTTCTTCAGAAACGGCGCGGGCGATCCGCTGGTGACGTAGCCAATCTCCCCGCCCTGGTCATTTAGAACTTTGTATCCGTCGCGGGCGATGCCGCGCTCCACCATCTCCAGCCCGACCAGCATGCGCGTAAGTCCGTCAGCTTTGGCTTTCTCCAGAGCCGCGCGCCCGATGAAATCCGGCTTCTCCATTTTGCAGAAACGATAGAGTCCCGCCTCCCACGCATTGATCGTATCGGAAATCTCGTGTCCGTAGAGCGACAGACTGCCTTCCAGCCGCAACGTGTTGCGCGCTCCCAACCCACAAGGCAGGGCTTCGAACTTCTTGCCGGCATCGAGAATTTCATTCCACACTCGGGCGCTGGTCGCTTCGTCGGCCGGAATATAAATTTCGAAGCCATCTTCCGCCGTGTAACCGGTGCGCGCGATAAGAATGTCCTTCAAGCCGCAAACCGTCCCATGCGTCAGCCAGTAAAACTTGACGGCGGAGAGATCCGCGTCGGTGAACTTCTGCAGCAGATCGACGCCCTTGGGCCCCTGGATCGCAATCTGGGTAAAGTCGTCGGAAAGATTCTCGACCCGGCAGTCGAACTCGCGAGTGTTCTCGCGCACCCAGTTGAAATCCTTCTCCCGCGTGCCGGCATTGATTACAAGAAGATAGTCGTCTTCGCCCATGCGGTGGACGATCACGTCGTCGACGAACGTGCCCGCCGGATACAGCAGCGCCGAATACTGCGCCTGGCCTATGGCGAGGCGCGAGGCATCATTCATGGAAATATGCTGGACGGCGGCCAAGGCCCCCGGCCCCGCCAACCGGATGTCCCCCATGTGGCTAACGTCGAACAGGCCTACGCCTTTGCGCACCGCCATGTGTTCGGCGATGATGCCGCCCGCCGAGGGATATTCCACCGGCATGTCCCAGCCGTTGAATTCCACCATCTTGGCGCCCATCTGGCGATGGACAGCGTTAAGCGCGGTCTTGCGGATAGCCGGCACAGTTGCCGCGTCAACGGACAAGCACACCTCAATCAAAAGCAGTGGCTGGGCTGCTGGATGTTGGGACTCCTTACCGTAACACGCGCTTTTTGGCGCGGTCAATGTGAGGATTTTCGCTCGGCCGGGCCATCGGGCAATCGGGCAATCGTTTGAATCGGACAATAACTCTCTGCGCACTCTGCAGGGGTTCTCCGCGGTCTCTGCGATTTATGTTTTTTGGGGAGGCGGAAAAACGAAAGTCCTAAATCGCATCTATGAAACCGTCGGCTGCGTCAAGTGCTTTTTTGCGCACACGTCAGCGTGCACTCGAGAAACGAGCGCCATTTCGCTCTATTAGAAAAGGTTTTGCCATCGTCAACCACCAGGCCCGGCTTTGCTAATCGTGCGATCTGAACTTCTCGGTTCGACCTAAACATCTATCCGATCTCAACCTCAGACCATGATTACTCGTGCAAACTCCCTCCCTGGGGAGGGAGTGGGGCGCTGCCAATCAGAGAGTCGGTGCTCTACCACACACCATGCGTTTTCTCGAGCTGCCCCACGTGCGAACCGAAGTGGGCCGCTGCCGGCTGCACCTCGGCCTTGCGCCACATCCAGTACAAACTCACCGCCAGCTTGCGCGCCATGGCGGCGATGGCAATGCTGCGTTGCCGCCGCATCGCCAGACGCACAAAACGCCGCCGCCATTCCGCGTCGCAGCGCACCGCCGCCTGCGCCGCTTCCACCAGCAAGTAGCGCAACAGCACATTGCCCTGCTTGCTCAGGTGTCCCAGCCGCTGCTTCCCGGCGCTGGAGTCTTCGCAGGGAATCAGTCCCAGGTAGCTGCCCACTTGCTTGCCACAGCGGAAACGTTGCGGCGTGCCCAGCACCAGCACGAAGGCCAGCCCCGTGATGGGACCGACTCCGGGATGCGTCATCAGCCGCTGCACCTCCGGCCGCCGCGCCGCTTCCTGCTCAATCGCCTGGCTCAGTTCGGCGATCTGCGGCGTCAGTTGATCCAGCAGCCGCAACAGATCGTCGCGCCGCCGCGCCGTCCACGGTCCCAGCGCGAAGGATTCCAACTGCTTCCGGCCTTCTTGGCTCCACAGCCGGTGCTGCCGCCGCACCCCTTCGTTCAGCGCGATGGCCTGCAGTTGGTTCTTGACCCGCGTCCGCATCTGCACCAGCCGGTGCCGGTGCCACAGCAGCTGCCGCGCGTCCCGGTTCTCCGCGCTCGGCGCCCACAGCCGCGGAAAGCGCCCTTCCGCCAGCAGTTGCAGCAACAGCTGCGCATCCTGGCGGTCGGTCTTCTGCTTGCGCACTCGCTGACTCGCAATCTTGGCGGGATTGCCGATCCACAACTCCATCTCCAACTCCGCCAGCAAGCGCTCGAACCAACGGGTGTGCCCGGTAGCTTCGATCCCCACTCGCACCGGCACGCCGCGCTGCTTCAGCTCGCGGTAGAACCTCTCGGCTTCGCCGCTGCCGTGCTCCAGCCGCCGCTCGCCGCACTCTCCGCTCTCGGTGTCCAACCAGGCTATTTGCTGCATGCTCGGGTGATAATCACATCCTATAATCAGCATGTCCGGCTCCTTTCTCCCGAGCCTTGGTGGTTGACTACCTCCCAAGTCTACTCAGGTCTGAGGAGCCGACGGTTTCATGAAATCAGAGATCGCGGAGAATCCCCGCCGAGTGCGCTGAGAAAATCAGTGCCAGTTAGTCGTTGAGCCGCACGAAATTAAGACCCCACCAATGCGCTCTCTATCGGAACCGGTAACCCGGCTTCAGCACGCAGCGATAGACGTTCGTTTGGTCCTTGTTCGTCCGAGCATTGCACTCGGCCCAGTTCAAGTACAGCCTTGGTCCCAGCGGAAAAACAATGGTCTGTCCATTCATTTCGGCTTGAATGCTCACGCCTTCCGCATCGGCGGGCAAAGTGAAATTCAGCGCCGGCCCGAAGATCACCGGATAGGACTCACGCAGCACGTCGCTCACCATGGGATGAAACACCTCGGCCTCCACCAGGAACGTAGCGGTGTCAGCCCAATTGCGCGCAGTGACGTTGACGATGCGGCCACCGTCCGACAGCCCGTCGGACTCGATCCGGGTGAAGGGGCACGGTCCCGCAATGCAGGAAGCCCTGGGATGGAGGAACTCGTTTCCTTCCCCGGCATCGAGCGAGGCCGCATCCAGCGTCGCTTTCCATTTCCCATCGGGAGAGCATGGATGTTGGCCCTTGCAGGGTATGTTCGCTTTGTTAACCACCTGGAAAGTTTTCACCGCGCTCCCGACGTTCACCGCGGTGGTCGTTTTCATCGAATATCTAAGCAACACGTTCGAGACCGTGACTTCCGGGCGGTCGCTTTCCGACGGAATCACGTGCGGCATGGGCAGCATGTGCGCGATGTAGAGTTTGTTCCCGACAAACTCCTTCATGTCCAACGGCTGATAATCGGGGTGCCGAAACTGGAGGATGATGGGGTCTCCGTGCCGGATCCATTGCCGCAACGTAACGCTGAAATAGCCCGTCGAATCCGACTTGCCCTCGGCTCGCGCGGAACCGTCAAGAGCCGTTATCTGTACATCGGCGATCGGTGTCGCTTTGTTTGGGTCGGTATCTTGCCTGACCACCGCACCGATCAAGGTAATCGGCCGGCTCTTGTGCAAGCGCCACACCAGCACCCCAGTCAGAACTATGCCCAGAGCCACGAACAGGGCAGCTCGAATTGCCACTCTCTTCCCGTTGCTCTTCCCACTGTCCATACTGGTATCTATCTTAAGGCTATCTGGCGGCTTCCGTAGCTGTACGATTCCAGGTACGGCGTACTCTGCTGATTCTCCTCCCTCCGCCTTAGCTACCCTTCCGTCACTCTTCCCCCCTCCGGAGATCGTTTAAGATGAATCAAGTGGACGAGAAGCATGTCAGTCGAAAATGGCTTACGCGCCGCGACCTGGTCCGGCAGATCGCCGGCCTGGGCGTCTGTATGCCGCTCGCTCGATGGCGCGGCTTACCCTTCCTGGAAGCCGCCACTGACCCGCGGTTTCAGCCGCCGGCGGCTCCGGCTAAAACCAGTCTCTCGCCGGATGACGATGCCTTTCTCGACGATGTCGAGAAGGCCAGCTTTCAATACTTTTGGGATCAGGCCAGCCCGCAAACCGGCCTGGTAAAAGATCGCTGTAATGTGCGCGGGGCTGGGCAAGGTGCGGTGGCCAGTATCGCCGCCACCGGTTTCGGACTTACGGCTATTTGCATTGGTCACAAGCGCGGGTTCATTCCCTTGCCCGACGCCCGCGACCGCGTTCTCGCCACTTTGCGTTTCCTTTGGAAGAAATTGCCGAATCATCGCGGATTCTTCTATCACTTCGCCAATCTGAACACCGGTGAGCGAGTATGGGATTCGGAAGTCTCCTCGGTCGATACTGCCATCCTGCTCTGCGGTATTCTCACCTGCCGGCAGCACTTCGATCATCCCGAAATCACTCAGTTGGCCTTCGCGATCTCCAATCGCGTGGATTGGACTTGGCTCTCCGAGGATACGTCTCTGCTGCCTCACGGCTGGGCGCCCGAGATGGGGTTCCTGCCCTATCGCTGGGACTACTACAGTGAATTGATGATGATGTATCTCCTTGGGCTCGGCTCCAGAACCTATCCCTTACGCGAGGATACCTGGGGCGCCTGGAAGCGCACCACCTTCGAGTATGACGGCCTGCGCTATATCGGCTCCTTTGCGCCTTTGTTTGTTCACCAGTATTCCCAGGCCTGGTTCGATTTTCGCGACAAGCGCGACCGCTTCGCCGATTACTTTCAGAACTCGGTGATCGCCACCGATGTGCATCGCCGCTTCTGCATAGAGCTAGGCAAGCAATTCCCCGACTACAGTGATGATTTGTGGGGTATCACGGCTTCGGACTCGGTCAAAGGGTACGTAGTCTGGGGCGGACCGCCGGCCATCGGGCCGATCGACGGCACCGTCGTGCCCAGCGCATCGGGCGGCTCGCTGCCGTTTCTTCCGCAGCCGGTGATGCGCGTTCTCCGGACGATTAGGACTCGCTATGGCGGCGCCTGGAGCCGCTACGGCTTCGTGAATGCCTTCAACCCCCTGACCAACTGGTACGATACCGATGTGATTGGGATTGATACCGGCATCACCATGGTCATGGCCGAGAATGCGCGTACGGGATTCGTTTGGGAGACTTTCATGCGCGATCCCCAAGCCCAGCGCGGCATGGAACGCGCCGGATTTCAGAGCTACCATCGCGTAGGGACCACTGAGCCCGCATAGAAAGTAGCGCCAGCCCTCTGGCCGGCAAACGCGCCAACTGCAACGGCAGCATCGCGCCGACAGATCAATCAAATGGAGGGACATTTCTATGAGCGTATGTCGCAAAACAACCGTCCTGTTTGCCCTGTCGCTAACCCTGGTGTTCTTCGAACTGCCGGCGCGTTCTCAAACCTCCTCCGCCACCCCTAAAGTGATCGTGGTCGACGCCCAGGCCCCATCCCATCCCTTCCCGCACTTCTGGGAGCAAATGTTCGGCTCCGGCCGGGCCATCCTCAGCCTGCGCGAGGGTTACCGCAACGACCTGCGCAGCGTGAAGCAGATCACCGATTTCCGCTATGTCCGCTTTCACGCGATTTTTCACGACGAAGCCGGCATCTACGATGAAGATGCCCAGGGAAATCCCATCTATAACTTTTCCTACGCCGACCAAATCTATGATGGCTTGCTGGAGAATGGCGTGCGCCCCTTCGTGGAACTAAGCTTTATGCCCCGAAAGCTCGCAGCCCGGGATGCTGCGATGTCTTTCTGGTACAAGCCGAATGTCGCGCCGCCGAAGGATTGGGCGAAGTGGGACGATCTCATTTATCAATTCACCAAACACCTGGTGGACCGCTACGGAATCGATGAAGTTGCGCAGTGGTATTTCGAAGTTTGGAACGAACCCAATATTGATTTTTGGGCGGGCGAGCCTAAACAGGCGACCTACTGGCAGCTGTACGATCACACCGCGGCAGCCGTCAAGCGGGTGAACTCGCGCTTGCGCATCGGCGGTCCCGCCACTGCCCAGGCCGCCTGGGCGGATGCCTTTATCCAGCACTGCTCCGAGAACCACGTGCCCGTGGACTTCGTCTCTACCCACGTTTACGGCAACGACAAGGCGCAGGATGTTTTTGGCACCAACGAAAATATTCCGCGCGATCAGATGGTTTGCCGCGCGGTGAAGAAGGTCCATGACCAGATCAAGTCTTCGGCTCTTCCCCAGCTTCCCCTGATCTGGAGCGAGTTCAACGCCAGTTACAAGGACGAACCCGACGTCACCGACGCCCTCTACATGGGTCCGTGGCTGGCGGATACCATTCGGCAGTGTGACGGCTTGGTCGATTCCATGTCCTATTGGACTTTTTCCGATGTCTTCGAAGAGCAGGGCGTGGTGAAGAAGCCGTTCTATGGGGGATTTGGGCTGATCGCTGCCGGAAATATCCCAAAACCTACGTACAACATCTTTAAGCTGCTGCACACGCTTGGCGACGAACGCCTGGCAATTGACGATGCTTCGGCGCTGGTAACGCGGAACAAGAACGGGTCATTGGAATTAGCGGTCTGGAACCTGTTTGCGCCGGACGACCCAGGAACGCCGAAAACCGTGACGCTCCAGTTCAGGAATCTGGGGAAGCGGCGTCACGCCTACATCTCCCGAGTCGACCGCGATCACGGCGACGTTCTGCCCCTCTACGAGAAGCTGGGCTCTCCCCGCTACCCGACTTCGGCTCAACTTGGAGAATTACGGAAGTCCGCGCAACTACCCGCGCCGGAGACCCGCGACCTGAAGAACGGCGAGCTGACTCTCACCATTCCCGCGCACGGCCTGGCGGTCATCGAGCTGAAGTAAGAGCCACCGGCCCGTGGTGCAAACCCAAAGCGCAGTTCAGCATCCTACAGCCGCTGGACCGCGCCGCTTCGTTCCCAGGTTTCCCTGTAGAGACGTAGCTCCGCTACGTCTTGCCGAAGGCGCCTAAGTGCGACGGAGCGACGGGCGTCCTCTCCCCTCAGGGCACAGACCCGAGATATGACGGGCGAGGACGCCCGTCGCTCCACTGACCAGAGGCAAACATATGTGGGCGCGGACGCCTCGTCCGCGCGCCCCAGCGAGCTTAAGCTCGGGCCCGGACAAGGCGTTCTGGGCGCGCGATCTTTGTTCTGTTCCTTGAGTAACATCGACAGAGACGGCTGCAGGATGAAGAAACATCCGACTGTTCTAAGATATTTGGCTTAGGATATGAACATGGCGGGGCGAGAGGGTTTCTGGAGCAGCTGGCGTGAGCGTCTATCGGCGCTTCGCAATGTTCCGCCCGTTCTAAAGATCGTCTGGGAATCGGGTCCGGCTGTCGTCACTTTCGGGCTAGTCGCCCGGTTGTTCGCCTCCCTGCTTCCAGTCGCGCTGATCTGGATCACCAAGCTGATCATCGACGGCATCGTGCATGCCATTTCCGCTCACCAGCACGTCTCGGCGCGTCTGTGGTGGCTGGTGGGCGCCGAATTTGCTTTAGCAGTAGGCAACAGCGTTCTCACCCGGGCTATCGACTACTCGGATTCCCTTCTCGCCGACAAATATACGCGCCACGTCAGCATTCGCGTGATGAAACATGCTGCCGACCTGGATCTCATCGCCTATGAGGATCCGGTCTTCTACGACCGCCTGGAGCGCGCCCGGGTGCAGGCGACCGATCGCCTGGGCATGATTCAGTCCATTGGGCGGCTGGTCCAGCAGGTGATCACGGCCGTATCGATGTCAGTCGCCGTTATGTTGTACTCCCCGTGGCTGATGCTGCTGTTGATCGCGGGCGTGCTTCCAGCGTTTTTAGGAGAAAGCCACTTTGCATTTCTCGGCTACGCCCGGAACTTCCGCCAGACCCCCATTCGCCGGCAG
The DNA here is from genome assembly GCA_963735545.1 of uncultured Acidobacteriaceae bacterium. GTDB lineage: Bacteria > Acidobacteriota > Terriglobia > Terriglobales > Acidobacteriaceae > PALSA-270. Next base: position 104,791 of record CAVTLU010000007.1, on the reverse strand, counting down.
CTCGACTACCTGCGCGTACTTGGCGGCAGCAAAGAGGCAGCGAAAGAACTGAAGCTCTTCGGATTGAAGAATTTTCTCGACCGAGCGTTTTACCCGCCTCTCCGACCAAATCTATGCGGAGGATGTAGCTCTCGCCAAGCGCCGGTTGATTGCCGGCTCGTTCCTGTCCGTACTCGGCACCATGGGCTACTACTCAGCCTATGTCTTCGTGATCTGGCGTACGGTAATCGGAGTTCTCAGCATCGGCACGCTTGTACTTCCTGACCAACGCCATTCAGCAGGCCAGCATCAATATCCAGCAGGTTTTCTCGACGCTCTCCGGAATCGCGGACCAGGCGCTATTCCTGACCGATCTGCTGGCATTTTTTGATATGCAGCCCACCATCCGCTCCAAACCGAATGCGCTGCCGGCCCCGAGGCCCATCCTCCGCGGCTTCGAATTTCGCAATGTCTCGTTCTGCTATCCCGGAAGTCCGCGGCGGGTTCTCGATCAACTGAATTTTCAGCTCAGCCCTGAGGAGCGGGTCGCGCTAATCGGAGAGAACGGCCAGGGCAAGACCACGATCGTGAAGCTGATCACGCGGCTCTACGACCCCACGCGAAGGTCAGATTCTGCTGGATGGGATCGACCTCCGCGAATACAGCCTCGAAGATCTCTATCGTGAGATTGGCGTCATCTTCCAGGACTTCATGCGCTATGAAATGACGGCCGGCGAGAACATTGCCATCGGCCGCATCGAGGAAATTGGCAACCTGGATCTGCTGCAGGTGGCCGCACGCAAGGGCTTGGCCGACCAAGTCGTCGCCCATCTTCCCCGCCACTACGATCAGATGTTAGGACGCCGCTTTGATGGCGGTGTCGATCTATCCGGCGGCGAGTGGCAGAAAATTGCCCTGGCTCGCGCTTATTTGCGCGATGCTCAACTCCTCATTCTTGACGAACCCACCGCAGCGCTGGATGCGCGCAGCGAGTTCGAGGTTTTCCAGCGGTTCGCCGAGCTAACCGCTGGCAAGATGGCGCTTTTTATCTCGCATCGATTTTCGACGGTGCGCATGGCGGATCGCATTGTAGTACTCGAAAACGGTCGCATCGCGGAGGAAGGCAGTCACGCGCAGCTTTCGGCGCTCGGCGGGCGCTACGCCGAGATGTTCGAATTGCAGGCCGCCAGTTATCGCTAGGCTTTTATACAGATGACGCAGAATACCCATGTCGAATTCGCCGGGACAGAGGCCGAACTCCCACCGGAGTCGCCCAAGGCGATCGCTTCGCAGATGGATGCGCTGCGCTCCCATGCGACCGAACTGGCCGCTGAACTCGTGTGGCTGCCGGCAAAACCTTCGTCGCGGATATTGCTGGATCGCCATCGAATCTTGTGCAAGAACGTTGCAACCGTTGTTGCGCGCCTTCGAGGCCCCGCTTCCCAAAACCAATGTGTCCGATGACTTCCGTTGGGCCGCACGACAACGTTCGCCTGCTGCACGCGGAACTCGAAGAAACGGGGGAGGCGTTCCGGCGGTTGCGCAAAATTCCTCACGTTCGTACTGGCGACGGCACCGTGGTCCCCAGAGTACTGGCTGTAGCCGAGGGATTCCTGGCCGCAACCGAGTGCCGATTTACTGCACCGGCGTTCACGTCCTACGTCGAAGGCTTTCAAGAGCGCACCATCCTTCGCCTGAAGGAATTGTGGCTGCTCACTTTAGTGCTCAAGTTGGCGCTGGTCGAACAGATAGCGGTTCGCGGCTCGCGGCTTCTCGCCCAGCCCTCCGGATCATTCGGCGTGGGCGCATGTGTGCGCAGTCTTCGCGATGTCGGCCAGACTTCCTGGAAAGACGTTCTCGAACCGCTTATCTCTTTTGATCACACGCTTCGCGAAGACCCGGCCGGCGCCTATGCTGTCATGGATTTTGAAAGCCGCGATCTCTACCGGCGCAAGGTCGCGGAAATATCCGAATCCTCCGATCTCACCGAGATGGAGGTCGCTGCCGCAGCGGTGGCGTTGGCGCGCGAGGCAGAGCGGCAGCCGGATGCCAACCCTCGCCTCAGCACGCGGCGTTCGCACGTTGGCTACTATCTGCTGCAGGAAGGCGCTCCCCGGCTGCGGCAAAAGGCGGGATACCGGCATCCCTTCGGCAAGCGCCTCCAGTCATTCTTGCTCGACTATCCGGACGAGTTTTATCTCCCCGCGATCGAAGTGATCACATCTGTCGTCGTGCTGGCGATCATTCTTCCCCTGGTCGGTTCGGACAGTTCGCTGGGACTCATCCTTTTGTCGATACTGTTATTGCTCTTGCCGGCGTCGCAGGCCGCAGTTTTGCTGGTGAACTACTTCACCACCTCGCTGCTGCCGGCACAAATTCTTCCGAAGCTTGATTTCTCCCGCGGGATTCCTAACGATTGCGCCAGCCTGGTCGCTATTCCCAGCCTGCTACTCAACGAAAAGCAGATTCAGCGATTGGTCGACGATCTGGAAGTCCGGTTTCTCGGCAACCATGATCCCAACTTATACTTTGCGCTTTTGACCGATCTGCCCGACTCTTCCGAACTCGCTCGGGAAGACGACCCTCGCGTCCTTCGCTGCGCCGAGTTGATTCGTGAACTAAACCAGCAGTATGCCGGCCAGGGCGCGCCCTTCCTTCTGTTGCACCGGCATCGCGTCTACAATCCGCGCGAACGGCACTGGATGGGATGGGAGCGCAAGCGCGGCAAACTACTCGATCTCAACCAACTGCTTCGCAACCAGCACGACAGCTTCCCGGTGAAGGTGGGCGATCTTTCTATCCTGCCGCGCATTCGTTTTGTCATCACCCTCGACTCCGACACCGAGCTGCCGCGCGGTTCCGCGTTCCGCATGATTGGCGCTCTGGCTCATCCCCTGAACCAGGCCATCATCGATCCCGAGAGAAACATCGTGGTCGCCGGATACGGAATTTTGCAGCCGCGCGTGGGAGTGAGCGTGCAGAGCGCAGCCGTCTCGCGGCTGGCCAGTATCTATTCCGGCGAGACCGGCTTCGATATCTATACCCGGGCGGTTTCCGACGTATATCAGGACCTCTACGGCGAGGGCATTTTCGCGGGAAAAGGCATCTACGAAGTGCAGACGCTGCACCAGGTGCTCGACCGGCGCTTCCCCCGGAACATGTTGCTCAGTCACGACCTCATTGAAGGCGCTTACGCGCGCGCCGGCCTGGCGAGCGACATCGAAGTGATCGAGGACTACCCCTCCCACTACCGGGCCTATAACCGCCGCAAGCACCGCTGGTTGCGCGGCGATTGGCAGATTGCCGGGTGGCTCGCTTCCCAGGTGCCGGACGAAGCCGGCCACCGCGTGCCCAACCCGATTTCTCTCGTTTCCAAGTGGAAGATTCTCGATAACCTTCGCCGCAGTCTCGTGGAGCCGGCGATCTTCCTGCTGCTCGTGCTGGGCTGGCTGGTGCTACCTCGCTCGGCAGCCTATTGGACTCTAGCGACCCTCGCCATTTTGTTCGTGCCGGCGTGGTGCCGATTCGCGTTCGAGTTGGTGCACGCGGCCATAGAACGAAAAGAAGTTATCGCTCGCGACGCTCTGGATGCGTTGCTGACCGCGAACGTCAGCGTTTTTCTGACGCTGACATTCCTCGCTCACCAAGCGCTGCTCTCCCTGGATGCAGTATTGCGAACCCTGGTTCGTCGCATCGTGACCCGCAGAGGCCTGCTGCAATGGGAAACCGCCGCCGAAGCGGAGTTGGGCACCTCCGGGCACACGCCCCTCGACGTCTACCTCCGCTGGATGCCCGCACTGGCCCTCGGCTTGGGCCTGCTGTTATTGTCCGCACGCCCGACCGCACTGCCCGCCGCCCTCCCGATCCTCTTGCTGTGGGGAAGCAGCCGCGCGGTGTCGTTATGGCTCAACCGGCCGCCGCACTCCTCAGGCGAAGAGATTTCCCGCAAGGATCAACTGTTCCTCCGCCGGACCGCCCTCCGCACTTGGCGATACTTCGCGGAATTCAGCACGGCGGAACACAATTGGCTAATCCCCGACAATGTGCAGGAGGAGCCTGCGGCCATCGCGCCCCGCATCTCCCCCACCAATCTTGGTTTCCTGTTCAATGCCCGGCAGACGGCATGCGAGTTCGGCTATCTCACGATTCCCGAATTCGCCGAGCAGACTGCGCGAACCCTGGCCACGACGGCCCGTCTCCCTCGTTATCGCGGGCATTTCTTCAACTGGTATGACACCCAAACCCTGGCGCCGCTTCCGCCTGCATTCATTTCATCGGTGGACAGCGGCAACCTACTGGCCTCGCTTTGGACTCTGCAACAGGGATGTCTGCGGCAGCTAAGCCGGACCGTTTTGCAGGATTCATTCGCCGGCGGCTTCCTGGATTACCTGCGCGCTTTGGTCGAACTCCGAGTATTTCGGCGCGGAAAATTCTCCGCACTCCAACGTGAACTCAAGGGCGGAGCCTGGCTCCGCCGCTTGCTGGATCTGCCCGAGGACTTCTTTGCCGAGACGCAACGGCTCGCGACCGCGAAACAGTCAGCCGAAGCACTCTGCTTCTTGGAGCAGGCTCAGGCCCGGTTGGCGAATCTGCGGCAGACTGTGCGTTCCTATATGCCCTGGCTGCTCCCGGAATTCGATTCGCTGTTGGATTTGCCCGGTTTGCAGCAATTATTTGCCGCTGGCGCTCCGTCACTCGAACATCTCGCGGAGTTCACCGATGTACTCGGCAGCCATCTCCACGCGGTCACCGCATCGAGCGAAACCCCGGAGCAAGCCACGCTGCTGTGCCAACGGCTTCTGGCTCTTTTACCGGAAGCGCGCGCCAACGCTTTGCGCCTAATCGAGAATCTTCACGGGATCGCGCTGCAGGCGGGCGCGCTCGCCGACGGCATGGATTTCTCCTTCCTCCTAAACCAGGAGCGCAATCTGCTGTCGGTTGGGTATGACGTCGAGACCGAGCATCTCCATCCCGCTTGCTACGATCTGCTCGCCACCGAATCGCGCACCGCCATTTTTACGGCCATTGCCAAGGAAGACATCCCGCAGGAGAGCTGGTTCCGGCTGGGCCGCGGCCACACTCTGTACCATGGGCGGCCGGTGCTGCTTTCGTGGAGCGGAACCATGTTCGAGTACCTGATGCCGTCGCTGTGGATGCGCAGCTATCCCAACACGCTCATGGAGCGCTCGCGCCTCGCGGCCGTGCGCTCGCAGCAGGCTTACACGGCGAGCAAGAATATTCCCTGGGGCATCTCCGAGTCGGCGTACTTCAAAACCGATGAGGCCGGCAACTATCAGTACCACGCTTTCGGTATCCCTTATCTCGCGCTCCGCGAGCGGGAGGAGGATACTCTGGTCATCTCGCCGTACTCCTCAGTGTTGGCCCTGAGCGTTGACACGTCTGCCGCGCTCCATAATCTGCGCCGGATGCAGCATTTCGGATGGTTCGGCGCGTATGGATTCTACGAAGCCGCCGACTTTACGCCCTCCCGGCGCCGCTCCCGCTTCCGCCGTTATGAACTGGTGCGGTGCTGGATGACTCACCACCAAGGCATGAGTCTGCTCTCGATCGCCAATTTCCTTCACAACGGCGTGGTGCAGACCTGGTTCCACGCCGATCCGCGAGTGCAAGCCACCGAACTGTTGCTGCACGAGAAGCCCGTCTCCCACGTCCGCCCAGCACGGGCAGGCTACGAAACCGCCGCTGGATAAGGCTTTTGTAACAACACCGTCCCTATAATTTCCCCTATCCTCTGTCATCCTGAGCGGAGTTTTTCCTGCGCGAATGCACAGGAAAAACGCAGTCGAAGGATCCCTACGGTGCCACCGCTGATTAGTGCGCGTCAGGGATTCTCAACTGGATGAAAAGCCTCGGCAGAAAATCCCAGCGACCGCATAGTAAGGTAGGGATGCTTCGACGGTGCCGGAGCTGCGCTCCGCTTGCTCCAGCTTGCTCAGCATGACAATAGTAGGAAGTCGGAACGACGGCTGGCCGAAGCATCCCCAACGCGGCAGCCGTGGACTTTCCTTTGACAGTAGGCCCCCGATTTATTGGCTGGCAGTCTGTTGTACACTCGTATACTTTAGCGGAATGTCCGGGCGCGGCCCGGATGTCTGTTCTGATTTCGTAACACCCCGGTTTCTTGATGGCAGAGCAGGGAAAAGTCCCGCCAAAAAAGGGTTCCCCGGATCGGGGCGACGGCGCCGGAGTACGCACCCCTTCGGAAGGCGGTATTTCTTCGTCGGACGCCATCCGGCCCTTCGACGCCCCCACGGTCTTTGATATTCCGAGCCCCCTTTCTTCGGATTTTCCCACCCTGGTTCCCGATAGTAAGACTCCCAGCAGCGGCAGCCCATCCGACTCCCCAACTCTGGTTCCGTTGGATTCCAATCCGTCCGACTCTCCAACTCTCGTTCCACTCGATTCCAATCCGTCCGACTCGCCCACGATGGTCGATGCCGGTCCCCGGGCTCCCCGCTCCGCCATCTCGCAGATGGGCCAGGACACCTTGGAGCCGGGCACGCTCCTCGGTCAGAGATACGAGGTCGTAAAGACCTTGGGCGAAGGCGGCATGGGCGCCGTCTACAAGGCGCGCGACCGTGAGCTGAACCGCATGGTCGCTCTGAAGGTCATCCGGCCCGAGCTGGCCCGCAATCAGGCGATCATCGACCGCTTCAAGCAGGAGCTGATTCTCTCCCATCAGGTCACGCACAAAAACGTCATCCGTATCTACGACCTGGGCGAAGCCGAAGGCATGAAGTTCATCACCATGGAGTACATCGAAGGTGAGGATCTTCGTTCCATCATCCATAAAAAGAAAAAGCTCGATCCCGAAGAAGCCGTCGACATCATGCAGCAGGTCTGCCGCGCGCTGGAGGCCGCGCACGGCGTCGGCGTCATCCACCGCGATCTGAAGCCGCAGAACATCATGCGCGATAAGACCGGCCGCATCCTGGTGATGGATTTTGGCCTGGCGCGCACGGTAGGCGGCGACGGCATGACCCAGAGCGGCGCTCTGGTCGGGACCATGGAATATATGTCTCCCGAGCAGGCCCTGGGCAAAGAACTGGATCAGCGCTCGGATTTGTTCGCTCTCGGCCTGATCTTCTACGAGCTGCTGACGGGGGAGATGCCCTTCAAGGCGGACAGCGCTCTGGCCAGTTTGATTAAGCGCACGCAGGAGCGGGTGACTCCGATTTCGGAGTCCCATTCGACGATTCCGGCGTCTTTGAGCCTTATCGTCAGCAAGTGCCTGGAGCGCGACCTCAACGTGCGTTATCCGGACGCCGCGGCCGTTCTCGCCGATTTGGACGCCTGGCAGGGCAAGCTGGTCGCCGCCACTCTAACCTTTCCCACCAGTTCACAGCCCTGGGGACAGACCATCCCCTGGCACTGGATCGGGGGCGGCCTAGTCGCGCTGGTATTGCTGCTTACCGGCTTCCTGATGCGCGGCAAACTGTTCGGACCGTCGGCCGCAAAGGCTCCATCCGGCCCCGTCGTTTCGCTGGCCATTCTGCCATTTCACAACGCTTCCGGCGATCCCAGCCTCGACTGGCTGGGTTCGAGCGTGGCCGAGATGCTGAGCACGGACATAGGCCAGTCCTCGCAGTTGCGCACCGTAAGCCAGGGCCGCGTGCACCAGATTTTCAACGATCTGCGCATCACCTCGACGACCACGCTCGATCCCCCCGCGATTTCGCGCGTAGCGGATTTGAGCAGCGCCGATCGCGTAGTGTGGGGCCAGTACGCCAAGTTCGGCGACCAAATACGCATTGACGCTACCTTGAAGGACATCAAGAACGATCGCTCTATTCCGATCAAAATCGATGCCGTCAATGAGCAGGCGATTCCCGGCGCCATCGACCACCTGGCTGAATCCATCCGGCAGCAGTTGGCGTTGCCGGAGAATGTGCTCAAGGAATTGAAGACCAGTTCTTTCCAGCCCACTTCCCAATCGGTGGCCGCATTGCGGGACTATAACCTCGGCGTTGGCTCTCAGAGGGATGGAAAGAATCTGGACGCACAGAAGCAGTTCGAAGCCGCCACCAAGGAAGACAGCAGCTTTGCCCTGGCATTTTCCCGGTTGGCGCAGAGCTACAGTAGTCTGGGCTATGACAATGAAGCCGAGCAAGCCGCCCAAAAGGCCGTGCTGCTAAGCGACAATCTTCCCGCAGCGGAGAAGTATCTGATCTCTGCCATTCATTCGCAGGTAACCAAGAACTATCCCGAGGCGATCAAGGCCTACGAGGATCTGGCCAAGGTTTCCCCGGACAATTCCGACGTGCAGTCTGCGCTGGCTAGCCTTTACGAGGACTCCGGCGACCTTGCCAAAGCCCGTGAGTATTACGAGAAGATTCTGGCGGCCAATCCCAAAGACATTGCCGCCACCATCGAACTGGGCCGCGTAGCCATTAAGAGCGGCGACCCGCAAGGCAGTCTCGACCCGCTAAACCGCGCCCTCAGTCTGGCAATCCAGGTGGATAACCAGGAACAGAAGGCGACCAGCCTGCACGTCACCGCTGTAGCTTACCGGATGTTGAGCAAGCCGCAGGAGAGCCTGAATAACGAAGAGCAAGCGCTCACCATCTGGCGGCAAATCGGCCAAAAACGCGGCCTCGCCTTCAGCCTGAATGAGACGGCCAGGGATCAGGCGTTGCTCGGCAAGACCAAAGACGCCGAGGCCAATTTCAAGGAAGCCTTGCAGGTGAGGCAGGACATCGGCGACAAGCGCGGCCAGGGCGACACTCTGATCGACCTTGGCAATTTCTACGACGATCGCGGCGATCACGATCAAGGCCTCAAGATGTACAAGCAGGCGCTGCAATTCGAGCGCGATCTTGGCAACGAAAGCTTGCAGGCCATCTGCCTGAACAACATTGGCACCGCCTACTCGGAAAAGGGCCAGTACGAAGACGCGCTGACTTATTTCCAGCAGGCCTTGCAGCTCCGCGAAAAGTCCAAGGTGCCGCAGGACATCGTCGAAGCCGTCCACAATCTGGGCGAGGCTTCGGTCTACATGGGCCGCTACGACGAAGCCATCTCGAACTACATGCGCGCCCTCGATCTGCGGCGCAGCATGAGCGACACGCGCGGCGCCGCCATCGAGTCCTACAGCCTGGGCACACTATTCGACTACCAGGGACGATTCGGCGCAGCCGTCAACTCCAAGCAGGAGGCGCTCAAGACTTTCCGCGAACTCAAAGACCGGACTTTCTGGATGGCGGAAATGCTGGGCGGCTATGGAGAAGCCCTCATCCTCGCTGGCCGCGGTGATGAGTCCAAAGCTCAACTCGACGAAGCCCTCAGTCTGTCTCATGACCTGAAAAACGACGGCATGGTGGCGCAAACCCTGGGATTCCAGGGAGATGCAGCCTTCTATCGCGGAGATTACAAATCTGCGCATGCCTCCTACGCGCAGGCATTGCAAATTGCCACCAAGAGCAAGGAGCCGGATAAGATTCTGATCGCGAAGACCAATCTGGCCAAGGTGGAAGTGCAGGAGAAGCAGTCCGGGGCCGCGATCTCGGCTCTCAAGCCGCTGGTGCAGCAGGCTGACGACCTTGGACTGAAGTATATTTCGGTGGAGTGCTCGGTACTGATGGCGGAAGCCATGATGCAAAACCACGACGCCGCTCACGCCCGCCAGGAACTGGATCGCGCCCTGCTTCGTGCTGACAAGTTGGGGCTACAACCCCTGAGCGCCCGCGTACATTATCTCCTCGCGACGCTGCAGCGGGATTCCGGCGACAAGAGCGAGGCGCAGGCCAACTATCGCGAGACTCTCCGCCTGCTCGATGTCATGAAAAAAGATCAAGGCTCGGAAAAAATCCTGCAGCGCGCGGATTTCAAAACCATCTACGACGCAGCATCCCAACCATAACCCATCGCCTGACAAGATCTACGGTAGAGACCTAGCTTGCTACGTCTAGCCGCTAGCGGCACGTCATCTGTCCGCAATCCAAAGTGCCGACCATGAATTGTCATTCCCAGGAGCGGAGCGACGAGGAATCTGCTGTCTGCCGGCAGCAAGAGAAAGCGGATTTCTCGCTCCGCTCGAAATGCCAAATCTTAAGGAGGCTCAGACTAAGCGTCTATACTCCCCTGTGCTTCCCTGCGCCCTCTGTGGTTTACGGTTTGTGTCGCGCGCTAGAGGAATGCCCGTCTTCGCAACCCCAAAAAAAGGGTGCCAACATTTCGTTGGCACCCAGATACTTCGATTGGCGTACGCCTGTAACGGCGCTTACCGCGTAATCAGCGAGGTCCAGGTCGCCGAGTTGTTGCCGGGGTTGGTATCGGGAGACGTGCTGCTCACTGAGACCGTGTTCTTCAGCGTCTTGCCCGCGGCCACCGTCGACGAAGTCCCCAATTGCACCGTCACTGTCATGGTCGCGCCGTTTAGCGACGACAACGACACCGGCGTAATCGTGCCCACCGTGCAACTGACCGACGTGGTTGTGTGTGAGCAGCTCAGCGCCGTTACCGTGCAACTGAGCCTGCGGTTGACGATGGCACAGACCTCCCTGTTGCCCGTGGCGCTCACGAAGGTAGTGCCCGTGGGAATCGAGGCAGTTGCCACGACGCCCGGAGCATTGTTGGGCCCCAAGTCTCCCACCCCGATGGTGTATGCGATCTTCCCTTTAGCCTTCACCGTCAACGGCGCAATTTCTGCGATGGCCACGTCAGTGGACGGCGGCGCCACAATGTAGTGGACCGTCTTTGTGGCTTGGTTCTCGCCCGAATCCACCGCCGTAACCGTAAAGTCGTGCGGCCCTAGTGTCGTGGTATCGACCATCCCCGTGCCACTCGGCACCGGCCCAAGGCACGAACCCGGCACGAATGTCAGGTAAGGCCCGGCCGGATTAGTCGTACCCTCCGGCAGGTGAGAAGTGGTCGGGTCTGCGCACGAATACATGGCAGTCACGGCCTGGTTTTGCGTGTAGGTCGTGGCGGCTGGAGTAGTAATCGTGATTCCCGGCGGAAGCTCATCCGGCTGGTTATAGGTCGCTACCCAGCAGGAACCCGTTCCGCCGCTTCCGCCTTTGGTGAAAGGATCGGATGGGATGATGACGAGTTGGAAAAAGTCGATCTGGTTGCTCAGGAATAATTTTGGGTTCGTCGCATCCAGAGCGGGCGCCGTGCAAGGGAAATTCACGTCTGGACCATGTCCCTTGAGCCAACCCGGGAACGGATCGGTTGCGTTCACCAGGTTCACGCCCGGAGCGGTCGACAAGTCAAAGTTGGTGCCCAGTTCGGCATCGAACGGATTGCATTCTCCGGGATTGGCCTGGCCCGGGCAGGTCAGCTCCAGCAATACCGCCCCATCTGTTCCGGTTCCACCGGCATTCTTGTACACGAAGCATTTGGCGTTGGCGTACGACCTCTGTACCAGCGCGTTGCAGGCGGCTTCGGTCATGACGATGGGGACTACTTTCGCGCTCACTGGGGTGTTTCCCGTATTCAACTGCGCCTGGAAGTCGTACGCGTTGTTTTGGAATTCAAAAACCGTAGGCTGATCGGGCGTGATCGTTGCCTGATAAGTCCAGCTTAGGATGTCGTGCTCCTCATATGAAGACCCCGTTGCTGAGGTGAATCCTACCCATGCCGTGCCATTGTTCAGGCTGAGCAAAGTCGCTAGGTTGACAGCGACTCCCCCGCCCGAGAAGAGATTGCTGCCATCGAGGTTCACCTGCAGGCCGGGAGTGCATGTCCCGCTACAGTTAGGTGGAACGTAAGTGACAATCACCGTGTGCATCCCAGTGCCAAGGGGACTGGAGAGGTTAACCACGCCGCCAAGATTTGCGTTCGGACCCGACTCGCCGCAGGTTGCACCATGATTGGCGGTATTCGCCAGGGTGCCGCAGCTTTGAATCGCGACATGCTGAATGGGCGAGGCGTCGGTGCCGGGATCGTTATTGGGCGTATTGTGATACGTATCGAACTCAATGGCCAGGCTGTTTGGGATCCCTTGATATCCGATGCTGCCGCCACCTCCGCCCAGTGCGTTTACGCTGGAGTTCTGGATCACGAAAGCGATCCCGTCTGCCGGCGGGGTTGAGGGACTACTGAACATGAAGTGAAAGGTCGTGGTAAACCCGTTCTGCACCGGCTGCTGCACCGTGAACCAGGCAGACCCATCCTGGCTGCCCGCTGACTTCGTCAACTGCAATACGGGCGGCACCACGGAAGCGCCGTTGACGCCGCCGTTAAGCGTGAGGCCATCGCTCGACGGGAAGCTGCTAAATGACGGGCTCTGCGCGGCAGCCGGTGTGACACCGGCAACGGCGGCTAGAATCGCAATCGCTGCAAGGGCAAAACAACACTTCACTGTTCTCATAAGTCTCCTGGGCGAGCGGCTGGCTCATGTTACAAGCGGTGATTGGGTAAATCAATGCCGAACCTGGATGATACCGGCATCCGTGCAGGCCCGGTTCTCGGGCTGAAAATTGCTGGAAGAAAGACGGCTTTTCGGATTGCCGGAAGCAAGACTGGGGTGCGACGAAACCCAAGTCCATGGCGCATTCTCGGGCCAAAAGCCGCGTCTGTCAAGGAAATTGGCTGGTTCACCCATGCGAAATACAAAATTCTACAAACAGATTTTTGCTCTGCCTCCGAAATGCGCACAAGTTTGCACATCCCAGGAACGTTCAGGCGGAGATCGCCATTTCCGCCACGGACCGCCCCGCACCTGCGTCCAGTTCAGGCTTCCCCTCGGCTACTCCAACGAAAAAGTCTTGCACACTGAAGCGCCGCCCATTGCGGCTGACCTTGGAGAGATCAGGGTGGAAAGCTCTGGTATATGTGCCGTCGGAGCCCAATAATCGGCTCTTGCGGTCATCCCTCAAGTAGTTCAGCAGCAGCTCCTCGAACACGCGCTTGCGCAGTTGCGCATCCCGCACCGGAAACATAACCTCCACCCGCTCGTAAAGATTCCGCGGCATCCAGTCCGCGCTCCCCAGGTAAATGTCGGGTTCGCCACCGTTTTCGAAGTAAAAGATGCGGCTATGCTCCAGAAACCTGCCAATAATGCTGCGAACCCGAATGCGATGGCTCAAACCCCGCACCCCAGGCCGCAAGGCGCAGGCGCCGCGCACGATCAAATCGATCTCAACTCCCGCCCGCGAGGCGCGGTACAAAGCCTCGATCACCGGCTGATCGAGCAGCGCATTCACCTTGGCGATGATGCGAGCCGGTTTTCTCCGGCGAGCGTGTTGAGTCTCGCGTTCAATCAGCTCGATGCAGTGCTTTGCCAAATCGATGGGCGAGAGAAACAGCGGTTTATAGTTCGGCTGCTCCGACCGCGCGGTCAGGAAATTGAATACCGCCCGCACCGCAGCCGTAATTTCCTCGTCGCACGTGAGCAAGCTCAAGTCCGTATAAAAGCGCGCAGTCGACGGATTGTAGTTGCCCGTGCCCAGATGCGCGTATTGCCGTATCTCGCCATCCGAATCGTGCCTCGCCAGCAAGGCCAACTTGCAATGCGTCTTCAATCCCACCAGGCCGTGAAAAACCTGCACTCCAGCTTCTTCCAGCGAGCGCGCCCAGCGTATGTTCGAAGCCTCGTCGAACCTGGCTTTCAGCTCGACTACGACGGTGACTTCCTTACTTTGCGCGGCTTCCATCAGGGCACGCACGATCGGCGAATCTTCGCTGGTGCGATACAACGTCTGCTTGATGGAGAGAACGTTCGGGTCACGCGCCGCCGATTCAATGAAGGCGACCACCGGTTCGTAGGAATCGTAAGGGTGATGCAGCAGCAGGTCTCCTCTTCGCACCTGCTCGAATAAATTGGCCACTTTGGGCGCCAAACTCAGAGTCTTGGGCACAAAAGGTTGGAACTTCAAATCCGGACGGCCGGTTTGCTCAGCCAGAGAGAACAGCCGCGAGAGGTTGACCGGCCCGGCCGTCTTGAACACCTGCCATGGCCGCAACGAAAATTGCTCGGCCAGTGGCGCGATGATTTCCGCCGCCGCGTCGGCTTCAATTTCCAGGCGCACCACATCGCCCTTGCGCCGGTTGTGCAGTTGCGCGTCCACCGACTCCAGCAGATTTCGCGACTCTTCTTCGTGCAGGTAAAGATTGCTGTTTCGTGTGGCGCGAAACGCTCCCGAGGAAAGTACCTGGTATCCCTTGTATAGATTTCGTGTGTGCGTTTCCACCAGATCGTGCAGAAATATATAGTCGATCTTTCCGCCCTTCGACGGCACTCTCACCAGCCGAGGGAGCTTTCGCGGCACTGTGACCACGCCCAGATAAGTTGCCGCCGGCCGCCGCCGATGGCGTAACTGGAAGGCCACGCACAACGCCTTGTTGATTACATGCGGAAACGGATGCGAGGGATCGATCGTCACCGGAGTGAGCAGAGGATCCACTTGCCGGGTGTAGAAAAGATCCATCGCGTCTCTGCCGCCACGATCCAGCGACTCCACCGACAGCACCCGGATTCCTTCCCGCGCCAGTGCGGGCAGCAGCTTTTGGTTCCAGCAGTCGTATTGCGCCGCCACAAATGCATGCAATTCGGCGGAAAGGCGTCGCAGTTGCTCGTCTGGTGCCAGGCCGTCCGGCCCGGCATCCCGGTATCCGTGTTCCACCTGTTGCAGCAGTCCCGCTACCCGCACTTCGACGAATTCATCGAGATTACTGGCCGTAATCGCCAGAAACTTCACCCTTTCGAGTAGCGGATTACTCTCATCCAGCGCTTCTTCCAGCACCCTCCGATTAAAGTTCAACCACGATTCGTGCCGATTAAAGTAGTAGCGGGAATCGTCCAGCGAGATACGCGCCATGGAAAGGGTCACCACCTGCAGGTAGGCGAATCCTAACGCACGATTGTTAACGCCGTGTTACAAGGGCTCACAGATTTCGCAATGTTTACGCTGGCAGCTTTCGTTACTCACAATTTGGTGGTAGCTTTTTCCTTCGAGTATCGCGCTTGAGAGAAACCATGGAAGCCAACGAATACGACCTGGTCGTGATCGGCAGCGGCCCGGCGGGGCAAAAAGGCGCCATCTGCGCCGCCAAACTCCGCAAGAAGGTCGCCATCATCGACCGCCAGAAAACCATCGGCGGCGTCTGCGTTCATACCGGCACCATTCCCAGCAAGACTTTGCGCGAAGCGGTTTTATATCTCAGCGGCCTTCGCCAGCGCACCTTTTACGGGCGCGGCTATGTGGTCAAGGACCGTATTGCGATGTCCGACCTCATCTTCCGCGCCCAGGCTGTGATGGTGCGCGAGGTCGATGTTGTCAAAGCCCAGCTTCGCCGCAATTACGTTACGACAATTGAGGGCGACGCCCGTTTCATGGACCCGCACACCATCGCCGTAGTCAGCGATGAGGGATCGCAACTGGTTCACGGCGAGCACATTCTGATCGCCTGCGGCACGCGGCCCGCGCACAGTGACGGCATTCCCATCGACGGCAAGCGCATCTTCGACTCGGATCAGGTCCACGATCTGGAGGAGGTTCCACGCGAACTGGTCGTCGTCGGCGCCGGCATCATCGGACTGGAGTATGCGTCGATGTTTGCCGCCCTGGGCGTGAAGGTCACGTTGCTCGATCAGCGGCCCATTCTTCTTGACTTCGCCGACCGCGAAATCGTCGAGAGCCTCTGCTTCCAGTTGCGCCAGCTCGGCACCGTTTTCCGCCTGGGAGAAAAAGTTGTTTCCATCGGATTCGACCAGGAGCGCGACCGCGTTTTTGCCAAGCTGGAGAGCGGCAAGACGGTCCACGGTCAGGGCTTGCTTTACACCGTGGGGCGGCAGGCAAACAGCGACCGTCTGAACACCGAAGCGGCGGGCATTTGCTGTGATGGCCGAGGCAAGCTGACCGTGAATGAACATTTTCAAACCTCCGTGCCCCACATCTACGCCGCGGGCGACGTGATCGGCTTCCCGGCGCTGGCCAGCACCTCCATGGAGCAGGGCCGCCTGGCCAGTTGCCACATGTTCGGCAAGCCTGGGAAAATGCCACCCAATCTCATTCCCTACGGCGTTTATACGATTCCCGAAATTTCCATGGTGGGGCAGACCGAAGAACAGTTGACGAAGGAAAAGATTCCCTATGAGGTCGGCCTGGCGCGCTATGCGGAATTGGCCAAAGGCCAGATGCTGGGCGACGAACAAGGCCTTCTGAAGCTGTTGTTTTCCACCGACACGCTAAAGTTGCTGGGCGTGCACATCATCGGCGACCGCGCCGCTGAGATCGTGCACATCGGCCAGGTCGTTCTCGCCATGGGCGCCACCATCGAATACTTCCGCGATGCCGTCTTCAACTATCCAACTCTGGCCGAAGCCTACAAAGTAGCCGCCCTGGACGGCCTAAACAAACTCTAACGACGCCACAACTCATGTGGGGACGGGCACCCTCGCTCGTCCAGTTCCACGGCTCATGTGGGGACGGGCGCCTTCGCCCGTCCACCCCGCGCGACTTTTGCGCGGGAGATGCCGCCATACCGCCCAACCGGCAGCAGTTTCAACCCCAAACACTACCTAACCAACCCACCGCTCACCGCCGCATTCTCTCTCACCGGCCCCGCCTCACCAATCTTGTAATCCTTATATTCGATCGACAGCACCGCCCGCCCCCCAAGCCGGATCAGGCTCTCCGTGTGGTTTTCCGCGGGCAGCCAGAAATCGCTCACCTTGGTGTAGGTGTGTCGAATCTCACTCTTCTTGATCCAGAACGAGGGGCTCTTCGCCGGCTCAGCCTCGATTCGCACCACCGCAAAGTCCTTCGCATCCACCCAAATCTTCCCCCGGTAAAGAAACTTGTTTTTCGACTTGGGTAAGACCGAAAGCACATACTGCGCGCCCGCGGGCGTCACTTCATATTGGTCCAGCACAAAGTCGTAGTTGGTGGTGTCCAGAGCGGTGCGTTTGCGATTTTCCTCGTCCTGCGCCTCCTGTTCGCCCTCGAGCAGCTTTTTGAATACGTGATCGATGATGAACTTGGAGCCGCTTTGCGACACGACCGTGAACTCCTTGCTGGCGGGTGATTGGTAGGCGGCTTTTACCACCATCTCCGCATCCCGGTCCCCGGGAAAGCCGCGGTACTGCATTCGATAAATCCGCATCCCCTGAAACTCGTGGAGCGCCTGGGCGCGCTCCTTATTCTTCTCCACGAGATTCGTGATTACTTGATCGGCGGTCAGCGGCGCGTTTTGAACCCGAACGGAGGACGGGGGTGATTGCGCCGCAGAAAAAGAAATGTAACCGCATAGAATCAACACACCAAGCAGGGCTGCCCGGTTGCAATTAAGGTTCTTCGACATATCCGAACTACAGGCTGCGGACTTTCTCATCTTACGCCCTGGCTTTATTTCTGAACTAACCCAGTTGGACACGTCCGGCGCAAACCGCAGATCCTGAACGCATCCTGATCCTTTTGCCGGCTGCGGCACAGTTTTTCAGCCCTCGTTCGTACCCGGCATACACTGCCCCAAACACCTTATCCCACGATGTAGTAAGTGCATAGTTCCGCGCTAAAACTCGCATGCGATCCAGTAAACCCCGCTGTCCTGCAACGTCCAAAATGCAGCTCACAAATTCCTGCACGTTCCGGGCCACAAAGCCGGTCTCACCGGGATGGACAATAAACCGCGGCCCTCCACTATCTGTGACCACCGCCGGTACTCCGGACGCAAGCGCCTCTAGCACCACATTGCCGAAGGTGTCGGTCCGTGACGGAAACACGAACAGGTCCATGTTGGCATAGGCCCTAGCCAGAGCCTCCCCGCGTAGCACGCCAGTGAAATCGGCGTGGCGCAGGTTGGCCCGCAGCCATGCTTCCTCAGTTCCCTGGCCCAAAATAAGTAAGCGGAAGTTTTTCAACTCCGCAGCTTCTAACGCCCGCTCGATCTCTGCCAGAAGTCGAATATTCTTCTCGATAGTCAGCCGCCCCGCATACCCGATCACGAAAACCTCGCTGGTCCGGCCTCGGCGCCTGGGATCGAATAAGCTCGTATCCACTCCGCGCTGCATCAGGTAACAGGGCTTTCCCGTTCCCTTTTCCAGAAGTTCGATCAGCTCCTGATTGGGCGCAAACAAAATCTGTGCCAGTTCGTAGAAGCGCAGCGTGGCTGCCAGGCTGCCGCGCCGAATCGCTGTCCCCAGTCGCTCTTTGCTCTTTTTCGGAAGCCACGGAACCAGGCTCGTGGCTCGATCCTCGGCATACTGATGCAGATTGGTGTGCCACGATGCCGCCAGCGGAATATGCAAACGATGCGCCAGCAGCGCCCCCAGAATCCCTACGTCACTCGGTCCCGTGATGTGGATGATGTCAGGCGCGAACCTTCGCACCTCCGCCTCCACTGCCTTATAGTGTCCGCAAAACGCCAGATCGAAGTTGTGCTTCTTGTCGGTGGCAAATCCGAGCGGCCCCCGGCGCCGCTCCATGGTCGTAACCGAACCCTCGACTCGTATTTCATCCTTCGTTCCCCCATACACCGTCAGGAAGGGCAATTCATGGCGCTGCGCAAATGCCTGAAATTGGCGGCTGGTATTGGCTACGCCGTCGATTTCATCGAAGGTGTCAGGAAAAAAAGCCACCCGTAGGGTCTCTTCATTCAAGGCGCCACCTCTTGGCGACCACCGAATACGAAACGCATTTGGTGCTCGGGTTTGCCGAGAACCAACTGCATCGCTCTCCGCACCGGCGCAACCTCCAGCAGGCGCACCCCGGAGAAAATCAGTTCGATATAACCCGGCGGCTGGTTCCACAGTGATGCCAGCGGCCGAATCGTTCCATTGCAGTCGGGGTGATAGACCCGCTCATCCCAGCGCCGCGATCCAATCGAGTAGTCCGGATACTCGCGAATCACGTCCAGCAAGGTTTGCATCATTCGCAGGCTGAAGGGGTCTTTGTATTGCGGCATGAACAAGACATGACTGCGCCGTTCTTTCCTTATTTCAAGTATGAATTCGCTGAAATTCTCCGCCTCGGTCAGGTTGAGCACCGCGCTGGGCTCGCAGCCATGCCGGTCGCCCCCCGCAATCACTGGCTGATTCCAGCCCTCGGCAAAGTGCAACACTGACTGATTTTCCTCCCAACTGCGCAGGCCGCCCAGTTCGAAAGCGTGAATAAACATTCCCAGCTTCGCCACAAACCCACTGAGCGTGTGCAGGTGCCGGGCTTTGCCGATGCCCGCCAAATCCCACATGGGATGATTTAACACCACCAACACCTCAGGAAGGTCGTGCAACATTCGCAGCATCTCCGGCAAACTCTGCTCCACCGGATTTTGTGTGTACTCGCCGAGCTGTTTCACGATGGTTTCCGCGCGGCCGCTGGGCAGGTTGTGAACCCCAAGGTGCAACACTGAATCTCGGAATGGCACGCTCCATTCAAAGGAAACCGGAATCTGGCGCGCCTCCGGCACCACGCGTAGCAACATCGGAGCTTCGATCGAGTCATGGTCCGTGAGCGAGACGATGCTGGCCAGGCCAAGTTGGTTTTCGATCTGGTCGCGTTCCAGGCGAAACGCCGTCAGTGGCGGCAGCGGCGGAGTCCAATACGACTTCCAGAAGTCCACCGTGACCGCGGTCACCCGTTTGGCTTTTCTTTCCTGTGTCGCCAGCGCCCACCGCAAGAGACGATGCCGGCTTGCATATTCCACGATGAAGTAGAGGCATTCCTTCGAGTGGTTGGTGTGGCCGTGCAAAGAAACCGCGGATCGATGAGACCTCGCAACATTGGGTTCTTCCCAGAGGCAGGTAAGTTTGCGTTGCAAATGTTCTCCTCTCGTCGCATGGCATTCGTTGAAAATGGTTCCGTGTGAGGAGAGTATTCTGGTGAAACGTTAATGAGAGATTACGTTTAGAACATTTTTCTATAAATTTGTTTTTATCGGCAATTAACAATATGGCGGGAGGGCTGTGCCTATACTCTCGCTTTGAGTTCTCCATCTCAGCCAGCGCGAAGCTCCAATCACCCGTCGGAACCAATTTCGTCTGCTCCGTTCTTCTCGCAGGCGCTCGCAGAGCTACTCCGTCATCCTCTTGAATTCGTAGCTTTGTGGAACTGGAAATCCGCGCTGTTAAGCCTGTTTCTGCGGGGTCCCATCTTCCTGGTCGCCTCGATGCGGCAGGGCTGGCGGGCGGCAATTTCCGCCCTGCTCACCGAATCACTTTTCTGTGTGATCAGCGCAGGCTTCTACGGAGCGCTCGTGCAAAGCCTCCGCAATGCGCAGCCGATCTGGCTCACCGGAGTCTTCTTAACTCTCGTGATTCCGTCAATTTTTCAGGTACTGGAGTACTTACTACATTGGTTCCGGGGCACGCCGCACTTGCGTCTGGCGGAGATTGTGTCGCTCATCGTAAGCGCCCTCTCCGCATTGTTCAATTGGTACGCCATGCGCCGCGGGACACTGCTCGTGGGCAAGGAGAGCAGAAGCTTCGGCACAGACGTGCACCGGCTTCCCACATTGATTATCGGGTTCCTCGCCGTTTTGCCACGCCGGATAGCGGCAAAGTTAAGAGACGCTTCAACGCGGAATCAACCCACGTCGCACAATTCGCTCAACGGGAGCTAGCCCATGCCGCTGAAAACTCTCCACCTGACCAACTCCTGGCACGAAACTTCCGGTGGCATCGCGACCTTTTATCGTGCCCTGATCGAGGAGGCCAATCGTCAGGAACGCGAAATTCGCCTGATCGTCCCCGCTGCGCACGACTCCATCGAACCATCCGGAAAGTTCGGCAAGATATACCACGTGCAAGCGCCACGCGCCTTGCTGAACTCGTCGTATCGCATGATCTACCCTCCGCAATTCCTCCGGGCAGAAGGGAAGATCCAGCAAATACTGCTGCAGGAACGTCCCGGCCTGGTAGAAATCTGCGACAAGTACACGCTGAATTATCTAGGCACGCTTCTCAGCAAACGCCTGCTCCGCAATGTGGACTTCCGGCCTGTGATAGTCGGCCTAAGCTGCGAGCGCATGGACGACAACTTCCGCACCTATCTGGGCTCATTCCCGCTCTCCCAGAAATTCTGCTCGCTCTATATGAAATGGCTCTACTTCCCGTTCTTCGACCACCACATCGCCAACTCGGAATACACAGCCGCGGAGTTGCGAGCGGTCGCGTACAACCAATCCGCACCCCGCGCAACCTGGATTCGCCACATGGGCGTCGATCTCAGCCAACTCTCGCCGCAGCGCAGATCGCGCGCCATGCGGCAGCGCCTGCTGCAGAACTTCGGCGCCTCGGAAGAAAGCGTTCTCCTGCTCTACGTCGGCCGCCTGGTGCCGGAGAAAAATCTCCAGCTGCTGTTCCAGCTGATTCGCCATCTCGCGCGCCATAGCAAGCGTGATTTCCGCCTGCTGGTAGTAGGCGACGGCATCGAGCGCCAGCGCTGGGAGAGCGCAAGCCCCCCGCACCGCACGCTGTTCCTCGGCCACATCAAGAACCGCAACGCCCTGGCCGGCATCTACGCCAACGCCGATTTCTTCGTCCACCCCAACCCGCGCGAGCCTTTCGGAATCGCGCCTCTCGAAGCGATGGCCTCCGGACTGCCTCTAGTCGCTCCCAACGCCGGTGGTGTGACTTCCTACGCCAACGCCGAAAATGCCTGGACCGTTCCCGCGACCGTGGAGAGTTTTGCCACCGCCATCGAAGAAGCTCTCAATAAAATGCCGGTCACACTGCAGAAGCTCGAAAAAGCACTCGCCACAGCCCAGGCCTATCGCTGGGAAACCGTAGCAGCCTCATTCCTCGAGTTGTACGCCCAACTGCATCGCGCATCCACCGGGGATTTGGCCACGCTGCCTCCGCCCGATTTCGTTTCAACCCAAGCAACCGGGTGGCAAGCCGCCCTAATTCGCAACGCCGCCAGAACCTCGGAGAGAGTTTTTGCCGCCTCTTCGCGCCTCATCGCGGCCGCGCCCCTCAAGCCTCGGGACGCCGTTCTGCGATCCTCCACAGGAAACTGACCACCCACGAACCACCCAACCGAGAACCGAGAACTGCAAACTCCAAACTAAACACCACCGTCTTGCTCTAATGCCAAAACCGCCACCACGTCAGGATAAAGAACTGGGAGCCCTCAAACTTAGCGCAAGACTCTCAACAAAAGCCCATGCACTATCCCTGCATCATGAAAGCAACACTGAGGATTCCTCCGCACACCCATAAATGCAATCAATCGTCCCCCCGCCCCGCAACAAATCCCAAGCCTCCTTATAAGGCCCATACTTCGACTCCCGCAGCGCCGGATACAACGCAATACTGCCCTGCCCCTGAAACTTCTCCGCCGGAATGATGTACCACATATCCAACGGAATCAAATACGCCGCCAAAAAATCAAACGGATCGCCGACATAAGGCCCGTTGCACCCGCGCACCGTGCACGAGTACCCTCCGCGGTCTTTAAACATGGTCGACTTCACCTGCACCCGAACGAACCGCCCTTCACACTCCACCGCAAAGTCGTACCGCGCCGTCTCGCCCCATGGCTTGGACACCTGCAACCCCTGCTCCGCCGCCCGCGCCATAAACCGCAGCTCCGCCCACTCACCCCGCAACTTGGGGTGCTTAATCTTCATCCCGAGATTTTTCATGATTCCCCTTTTTGACTTCACCCTTCGATAAGAACGTTCTCCGAATAAAAAACGCGGCCCGCCAAAGGCCGCGCCCACATTTCTTCCAATCTATTCAACTATGGCACACCACAAAAACCTAAGGCAACCTCCCAAAACAAAAAACACCACTCCACTTCCCACTTTGGGAACCACCGCAAGCCCCTGTCATCCTGAGGCAGCGGAGTCCCGCGCGCCTAGCGCGGGACTCCCAACGAAGGACCTATGCATTTCGCGTGTAGCTCCACAGCGCGAATGTTTATCCGTCACAGACGCCAACCCAAACCACCTGGCATTCTGACCAAACAAACCATGTATTGCCCACCCCGCTTCTACCACGTGTACATAATGACCAACCGCTCCAAAACCCTCTACACTGGCGTAACCAGCAACCTGGAGCAACGCACCTTCGAACACAAGCAAGGCATAAAAGGCGAATTCGCCGCCCGCTACAAAATCGACCGCCTTGTCTACTTCGAGCGCTTCGGCGACATCCACGCCGCCATAGCCCGCGAAAAACAAATCAAAGGGTGGCTGCGTTTCAAGAAAATCGCCCTGATCGTATCCATGAACCCCGAGTGGAAAGACCTAAGTGAAGGCTGGTTCGACCGCCCCGCAACCAAACTGAGAATGCCAGCCTGAACTCCCGTCATCCGGAACCCTTGTCATCCTGAGGCAGTGGAGTCCTGCGCGCCTAGCGCAGGACTCCCAACGAAGGACCTATGCATTTCTCTCGCCCGTGCCCAAATGTTGAACGCTGACGCCCGGCGTGGTTCGCGGGCCGATGAATTTACACAATTGCTCAACAGCACGATCACCGCCAACAAAATGCACAGGTCCTTCGTCGGGAGCGCCGCGCTGATCGCGCGACACTCCGGTTCCTCAGGATGACAATGGACCCGATCCGCGATTACCAAATGGGAACTCCAAGCCCTCTAACCGATTTTCTCCACAACCGCTTGCAACTCCTGTCATCCTGAGGCAGCGGAGTCCTGCGCGATGAGCGCAGGACTCCCAACGAAGGACCTGTGCATTTCCGGCCCATTCCCGCAGCCCTGACCAACGCAATTGGATTGGTTCGTGTAGGGACGAGTCCGGAGCCTGTCCTGAGCGAAGCCGAAGGAACCCGTCCAAGTCAAGGAAAGCTCGACAGAATTTCGCCGGAAGGGCCACAGTACTTGACTAGACCTCGAATTGTCATCCTGAGGCAGCGGAGTCCTGCGCGAGTAGCGCAGGACTCCCAACGAAGGACCTATGCATTCCCGGCCCAGACCCGCAGCCCAGACCAACGCAATTGGATTGGTTCGTGTAGGGACGAGTCCGGAGCCTGTCCTGAGCGAAGTCGAAGGAACCCGTCCAAGTCAAGGAAAGCTCGACAGAGTCGAGCAAAGCTCGACAAGCCTGCGCCGGAAAGCGCCACATAACCAGACCTAACCTCGAATTGTCATCCTGAGGCAGCGGAGTCCTGCGCGATGAGCGCAGGACTCCCAACGAAGGACCTATGCATTTCCGGCCCAGACCCGCAGCCCGGACCAACGCAATCGGATTCGCTCATGTAGAGACGGGTCTCTGACCCGTCCAGGTCGAGCAAAGCTCGACAGGCCTTCGCCGGGAAGCGGCACGGGATACCTGCGCTGGGGTACTCTGCGTCTTGCGCTTTTGCAAGACGCGGATTCATGATCTACTACGCCAATGATGGCAGGTCTTCCATCAATCAAGACAATCCACACAGCTGTTAGGCCTGCGCGCGTCGTTGCCCTACTTGATAGGAACGATCAGGATTGGCAGGACACATGCGTTCACGTCATAGAGTTCTTTTCACAGTTGTGGGGCGGCGCGTACAACCTGATTGTCCCTACGGACGGGCAATCTATCGACGAACGTTTTTGGACGATTCTGGAGGCATTTGACCCAGATTATGTGTACGTTTACGGGAAGACAGGCGAAGATCTTCGTATCGGCAAGCCAGACCAGTATGCAAAACTGCTCGACGCTCATTTGAACAGCTGGGTGTCGAAGTATGGCTCTCAAAATACCGAAGCAATCAAGAAGCAGATTGATGACGATCTACGCGGTACCTGGGCATCCGAATTCGCAGTCACACCTGAGCTTCAGAACGAAATCAAAGCTCGACTTGCCCCCTTCTGGTTCCAGCAATGGATTGTCGAGCCTGGCGCGATAGGCGCCCGCTCAAGCCCTAGGTTTCCCCTCACATCGCTTGCAGCAATCATTCCAAACACTCAGCACTCAGATCGCTTCGCGGTCGTGAACGCTCCCCCAAACCTGTTACCGAAGCTCTGGTACACCGCGGTTGTCGGAAGATTCGGCGAGAAGACAGCGAAGGAGCTTAACGGTGTCGGGGTAAGCCCCGATCGTTTCGACTTCGCGGAGGACACCCTCAGTCATCTTATGGAGTTCGTAATTACCGGAGCGATTGAGCGGCCAATGACACTTCAGGCGAACAAGCGGAACTTCTTTGAACTGAATGGGATAACGCCATTTCTATTATCGATGCTCGAACTTGGCCTCTATCTGCCAACAAGGTATCCCAGTTGGAGCGAGCCTCTCGTACTGGTCGCGGGCAACACGCTTGACGACTTCTGCCTCTATTACTGCCTCTCACGGCTTCGCGAGAGGGTCGTTTGGGTTCTGCCGTCGATAACTCAGAAGGCGCTTGGTAGCGCGGGCGCCGAGTCCCGGCCGGAGATGAGTTTCGTTTCGCAGCTACACAACATACAATACTCCCAACGGTCGTTGAGCGGATTTGCGTGCACGAGCTATTCGTTGTCGGAGCCGCAGATCGAGGCGGTAATCACAAGACTGCAATCGTCCCCGTTAGGTGGGTTCGACTCTCAGATTCGACGGGCGGAAAGCATTGCGAGGCTCGTCGAAATGCCCATTGTCGTGGCAGAGAGGGACAACCTCCAGAGAGACATCCCAATCCAGTTTCTCGATGACGTGAGCGTCAGCCCGTTTCCAACCCCCAAACCCAAGAACTTCGAAACCATCCACCCCTACGAGCACAGATACATCACTCAGCTCTCCATCGCCCGTGAGTCCCCACCGAAACACCCCCATCTCGGTCGCTGGCTTCTTACAGACCCCAGGTTCACGACAAAGGAAGTGCGGGTCGGGCGGGACGGCCCGGCATACTTCTGCCCGAACATAGCCTATTTCGGAGGGGATATAGACACGGTTTTAGTAAAGCCATACCTTCGGCTCCCGCCGCTGCAGAAAATCATGGCGGAACTGGCAAGGGCCCAAGGTTACGAGTGCCGAGCGTCCGACAAAGGAATCTATGCAGATGAGACGGTTGCGAAATGGGGAGGTCTCAGCGAAGTCGCCGGATTCCTTCGCAACAACGCGAAGAGAGGCATCCTGGATCATTTCCTGGACGTGTCCGAATCCAGAGCTGGCGCAGGCGTTTATCTTAGGGACGACCGGCGACGATACTTAGACCTAGCCGCCATCAAAAGCCACATCCCTGAGGACGCCTCGAATCTCATCGACGACCTGATATCGAAGCAGGTGCTGTACCGCGGCTTCATTTTCCAATGCCGATATTGCCGAAATTCCGCGTGGTTCTCTGTCAGCGAAATTACCGAGGAATTCAAATGCAGACGCTGTGCCCACAAGCAGGTCTACGTGAGGGAAAACTGGAAAGTGCCAGACGAGCCAGCCTGGTTCTACAAGCTCGACGAGTTGGTTTACCAGGGCTATCGTCAGGGTATGGCCGTGCCGCTCCTGACTCTAGATAAGCTAAAATCCGAGACTTCGGACAATTTCTCTTTTACAACGGATAGAGAATTCCGGAAGCCCAAAGCGCCGAAGTCCGAAGGAGAGGTAGATTTCTCTTGTGTGATGGATGGAGTTCTGACTATTGGTGAGGCAAAAAAGGAAAACTCCCTGGGCAAAAGCACAAGCGAGGAGAACGCGGAAATCACGAAATATAAGCGGATAGCAGCAGGCCTCGGTGTACGACGAGTCGTTTTCGCTACCCTCAGCGATACCTGGAACAAGAACACAGCTGAACGAGTAGAGTCGGGGTTCGGTGACATGAAGCAGGTCGAAGTCCGCTTCCTCGCTGCACCGGACCTACTCGCGTAGCCCGCCTCAACGAGAAACGGGGCAGCCATCGCCGCCCCGTTCCAACCGAATGCTGAGTGCTGAATGCTGAGTGCTACGTCCCCTCGCTCCACCCCGCCAAATACTCTTCCTGCTCCGGCGTCAGCTTGTCGATCTTTACTCCCATCGACTCCAGCTTCAGCTTGGCGACGCGCTTGTCGAGTTCGTCGGGAACTTTGTAGACCGTCTTCTCCAGCGTCTTGTGGTTCTTGACCATGAATTCGGCCGAGAGTGCCTGGTCGGCGAAGCTCATGTCCATGACTGACGGCGGATGCCCTTCGGCGGCAGCCAGGTTGATCAAGCGGCCTTCGCCGAGCAGGTTGATCTTGCGGCCGTCGCTCAGCGAATACTCTTCCACGAAGTTGCGCGTGGTGCGCTTGGAGGACGACATCTTCTCCAACGCCGGTATATCGATTTCCACATTGAAGTGGCCGGAGTTGCTGACGATGGCGCCGTCCTTCATCACTTCGAAATGTTCC
Source organism: uncultured Acidobacteriaceae bacterium (assembly GCA_963735545.1). GTDB lineage: Bacteria > Acidobacteriota > Terriglobia > Terriglobales > Acidobacteriaceae > PALSA-270. The sequence goes on along the minus strand of CAVTLU010000007.1, from coordinate 77,639 downwards.
TTGCCGAGCACGTTCTTGTTGCCGGTGACGGTGCAGAACACATCGCCCAGCTTGGAGGCTTCGAGCATCGACATAACGCGGAAGCCATCCATCACCGCTTCAAGCGCCTTCGTGGGATCGATCTCCGTAACGATGACTTCAGCGCCGGCGCCACGCGCCCGGCTAGCCAGCCCGCGTCCGCACCAGCCGTAGCCGGCTACCACAAACTTGGACCCGGCCAATAGGAAGTTGGTGGCGCGAATAATGCCGTCGAGGGTGGACTGTCCGGTGCCGTAGCGATTGTCGAACAGATGCTTGGTGTCCGCGTCGTTCACCGCGACGATCGGAAACTTCAGCACGCCTTCCTTCGCCATCGCGCGCAGGCGGATGACGCCGGTGGTGGTTTCCTCGGTGCCGCCGATTACGCCGTCCAGCGCGTCCTGCCGCTTGGTGTGCAGGATCGTGACCAGGTCCGCGCCGTCGTCCATGGTGATGTGCGGCCTGTGATCGATGGCCGCCAGAATATGGCTGTAGTAAGTGTCGTTGTCCTCGCCCTTGATGGCGAAGACCGGAATGCCGTGGTCGCGCACCAGGCTGGCGGCAACGTCATCCTGCGTGGAAAGCGGGTTGGAGGCGCAGAGTACGACATCGGCGCCGCCATCGCGCAGACAGATGGCCAGGTTCGCCGTCTCCGCGGTCACGTGCAGGCAGGCCGAAACCCGAATTCCCTTCAGCGGCTGGTTCTTGATGAATTCCTTGCGGATAATCTGCAGAACCTTCATCGACTGGTTCGCCCAGTCGATGCGCTTCTTGCCCAGATCCGCCATCTCAATCGATTTGAACGTCGCAATGAACTTGTGTCGGTGTGGTCGACATGCTTCTCCTCGTGGCGCTAATGAATGATTGCTGAGTTCTATTCTAATGGCCGATTGCAGATTTCACTATGTGACTTGTGGTTCCAGACCGCCCCAACCCGTTGTGGAAGGGCACGACGTTTAGTCGTGCCATCCAGACCTAATAACTATCCGGCTTTAGCCCCTGAGGCTCGCTACTTGCGCCCGGCGTGCGCGGGCTCCCGCACTCCAGCATCGCTCGCCAGTTTGGCCGCTTTGTCCGTCGCTTCCCAGGTGAAATCCGGATCGTTGCGTCCAAAGTGCCCATACGCCGCGGTCTTGCAGTAGATCGGCCGGCGCAATTTGAGCGACTCGATAATCCCTTTGGGCGTCAGCTTGAAGTGAGTGCGAACCAGGTCCTGAATCACGCTATTCTCGACCTTGCCGGTACCGAACGTATCTACCAGCACACTCACCGGCTCGGCGACGCCGATCGCGTAAGCAAGCTGTACTTCGCAACGATCGGCCAAACCCGCCGCGACAATGTTCTTGGCAATGTGCCGCGCCATGTAGGCCGCCGAGCGATCGACCTTCGTCGGATCCTTGCCGCTGAAAGCGCCGCCGCCGTGCCGTCCCATGCCGCCGTAAGTGTCGACGATGATCTTGCGCCCGGTCAGGCCGGTATCGCCCATAGGCCCGCCAATCACAAAGCGTCCCGTCGGATTGATGTGGTACTTGGTGTCCTCATCCAGCAGGTGGAAGGAACCACGGCCTGGATGACGTGCTTCAGAATGTCGCTCGAAGTTCCTCGTTGCCCACGGTCTCCGCGTGCTGCGTGGAGATAACAACCGCATCCACCCGCACCGGCTTGTGATTCGCGTCGTATTCCACCGTAACCTGCGACTTCCCATCCGGCCGCAGATAAGGCAGCTTCCCGTTCTTCCGCACTTCCGACAACCGATGCGTCAGCTTGTGCGCCAGCGAAATCGGCATCGGCATAAGCTCCGCCGTCTCATTACAAGCATACCCAAACATCATTCCCTGGTCGCCGGCGCCGCCGGTGTCTACGCCCATGGCAATGTCGCCGGACTGTTTGTTGATGCTGGAGATCACGGCGCAGGTGTTGGAGTCGAAGCCGTAGAGGGCGTTGTTGTAGCCGATGGAGGAAATCGTGCCGCGCACCAGAGCCTGGAAATCGACGTAGGCTTTGGTGGTGATTTCGCCGGCGATGACGACCAGGCCGGTGGCGGTCAGGGTCTCGCAGGCTACGCGGCTGAAGGGATCGTCGGTCAGGCAGGCGTCGAGGATGGCGTCGGAAATCTGGTCGGCGATTTTATCGGGATGGCCTTCGGTCACCGATTCAGAGGTGAAGAGATAGCGATTTTTAGCGGACAAGGAACCTCTCCTTCAAAGCGCGCTGGGGAGTGCGCCTGGCGGGAAAATTAGCGCCCAACAAACATGTAATTAGCACGGTAGCTCTCAAAAACGTAACAGAGATGGTGGCCAGACGCAATCCTTTTAGGCTGGGTGAGGAACCGCAGGAGTGATTGGCCGTCCGTGTAGGGTGAGTGGGGCGGGGGAGGGGTTAAAAAGGGGAAGGGGAGAGGGGGGGTCTCCCGCAACACTTGTGCGGGCAGCCGCCTTCGACTGCCTTCAGAGGGTGTGACTTTTTTATAGTCAAGCGTACAAGAACTGTCGTTCCGACCCCGAGCGGAAGCGAGGGCGGAGGAATCCCTAGCGCCGGCAACGCACTGCAGGTAGGGATGCTTCGACTACGCCGGAGCTGCGCTACGCTTGCTCCGGCTCCGCTCAACATGACAATGAGGACGGAGCGTACCTCAAAAAGTCAACTTTTCCCCATCTAGATTTGTCATTTAAGGCAGGGGTGAGAAATCGCGTACTTGCCGGCGCAGGCAGACAGCAGATTCCTCCTCTTCGCTTCGCTCATCGTCGGAATGACAAATTCAAGACTGTAACGGCTACTGCAATCCATTGACGTGGAAGGTCATGGTCTTTACCTGATCGGTCTCTCCCTGGGCTGGGAGTTGAGCGCCGTTGAACCAGACATCCAAACCGCCCGCATTGCCGGCTCTTACTACAATTTCCTGCCGTGCCTGGACAGATTTCTCCCCTTGTGCGGGAAGCGTGGCGCTCATGATCTGCTTGCCGTCAGCGGTGACCGTGACCCAGGAATCCTCGCGCGCCTTAATCAGCACCACGAAGACGCCAGGCGCGGGAGTCGCCGGGGCAGAGGGACGGTCAGCGCCGGGTGAAACGGGGCGCGGAACATCGAGGGCAGAAGTCTCGCTTGTTGATGCAGCGCCGCTATCACTCTTGGCTGGCGTCTGGATGGCATTCGCGGCGGCATCGGGGACATCGTTCTTAGCGAGAGTCTGAGGAGCGCTCTCAGCGGGCGTCTGGGCTGACGATGCAGAGCTGATGACCGGCGCGGTCAAGCTTGCAGGATGAAGCGGCGCGCGCCGGGCGGAGTGGTTTGCGAAACTCTTGAGAATGCGAGCCCCAAAGAGCAACACCAAAGGCCAAGAGTAGAAGAAGGATTGCGAGTTTCCCCCAAGGAAGTCCATCGCCGCGAGCCGATTTCTTCTCATGCCGCGCTTCTTCGCTCTGGGCGGCTATGGCTGCGACTACGGCCTCAGGCTCTTTGGGGGGCGGCAAGGCGCCGGCGGCGGCCATGTAATCCGCGACGGCCTTGTCTTCATCGAGGCCGAGATGATGGGCGTAGGCCCGAACGAATCCCTTATTAAATATGCCGCCGGGGAGCTGGTCGAAATGCTCTTCCTCGAGCGCCTGCAGCATGCGCGTGCCAATTTTGGTGGAGATGGCGACATCTTCCAGCAGAATACCCTGCCGCTCCCGCTCGCGCTTCAACCGCGCCCCGAAGGATTCCACCTTCGCCCCCAACTGTGTAGAACTGGCCATGTTCATCCTATGTTATGCCTATTTGGGCGGGCAGGGAAAATCGTTGGTGGGAGTCCGGTAGTCATCGCGGAGATGCACTTGGGTCACGTGGCGGGGGGCGGCGGTGCTCGTGTGGGGAGGGTGCCCCCGCCCGCGAACGCGGCGCATTCTAAGGACTGTCAGTGTTCCATAGGCGCTCCCAACGCCGCCAAATCCCCCATTCGTCCGGGCTGAAGCACCTCGAAAGCTTTCTGCGGAACTTTCACGTACTTCCACCGAGTCTTAGTCAGCGCGCTCGCGTTCTCGCACCAATTTGCAGCCGCCAAGTCTTTGTGACCCACTTCCGCGCTTTCCATCCCCTTAGTCTCGATCAGCCAGTGAACCTCGTTCCTGTCTACCGCTACAAAATCGGGATAGTAAGATCGCAGATTCACTCCCGCATCGGTGTAGTCAATGGAAAACCCGAACGGCTGCGGAAGTTTGGCGAAGGCGCGGATGTCGTCCGCATTGTCCAGAAACCGCGCAAACGCCTTTCTCGAAATCGTTGTCACAGGGCACCATGTTGAAGACGCACTTGTTCGCCTCTAGGACTTTGCGCGACCAAGGAAACGGCTGACAGCTCGACAACAGGCGCGGCGGCCCTATCAGGTCCGGTTCCTGCTCGGCGATGCTCAGCTGCTTCAGGACTTTGGTGAATTCCTGGATACATACATAGGACGCCACCTGCGTGCTCATAGCGCGAACGGTCAACATGTCGTTCGAGGTCCACCTGCCGCCCGAATGCCTTGTTTTCAAAAAAGTCGCGCACCTTGGGCGCGAGTACCGAAAATTGCGACGGCAGTTTCACGCCTTCGGCGATGCGGCGCGCGTAGTAGCCAATCAGCTCTTGTGAGGTTTGCGGCTCCGGCACCCGGTAGTCGCGCTCCACGATTTTTTGCAGGGTGATGATGTCGTGGCCCTCGTAGCGGAAGGTCTTCTTGTTCGGGTCGTCTGCCGTCAGCGGCAGCAGGATGGTTTGGAAGGACATCACATCCAGCCCAGCAATTTCCTCGGCAAGACTCTTTTTGCGAACCAGCGTCGGCGTTAGCAACGGCAGGCCGATGTCGAATTGTTTTCGGTCCTCGAGCGGCATGATGGTGAGGATGCGCAGCTTGTCCTTGCCGACCTCGAAGGTGTCGAACTGCAGTTCCTCCAGCTTTTCCAGGTCATCGACGAAGTCGAGGAACTTCTGGTTTCCGATGATGTCCACGCGCTCGGTGTAGTCCGTGGTCAGGTCGCGGAACATGAGGCGCAAGCCGCGGCCAATGGCCTGTTCGGGCAGGATGTTGGCCTTCGCCGTGTAGGGCCGCAGGCCGACTACGACTGTCACATTCTGTACGTCCCAGCCTTCGCGCAACATCATCACGCTTACGATGGCGTGAATCGGATTTTGCGGATCGTCAACCCCACGAACCGCTTTGCGGGCCGCATCCAAATCCTTCTTTTTGACGTCGCCCGACTTGTCGGTATGGATGATCTGTGTCTTGCCACCGCCAAACTCAGCGGGATAGGCATGGGCAATCCACTCCGCGACATCATCCGCCTCTTCCGTGGTGTTCATCATGATAAAGAGCACCGGCTTCTTAGTGAGGGGCTTGAGTTGGTCGCGGTATTCCTTCCAGCGCTCCACTGCTGCGGTCAAGTAGCCGCGATAGCGAACGCTGGCGTGCTCGGATTTAGGCTCGACGATCTTGGCAATGCCTTTCACAGGACGTTTAACAATGCCGTCCAGAATGGCTTGCTTTAGAGGATAGTCGGAGATGGTCCAGGGAAGATCACGACCCCTTCTGAAATCTGGGCGTGGCGGAAAAGTCGAGTTGCGCGGCCAAGGGGGTCTTTTCGTGCAACGCGCGGATGATCTCGTTCCAGTTCAGGTCCTCGTCATGGGTGTGATGGGCCTCGTCGTTGATCACCAGCAACCTTCCTTCGCGTTTCCCGATGCGCTCGGCGAAATCGGCCTGCTCCATCTTTTGCGCGGGAGGCTTTGGCCCGAGGATGGCGGTCATCACGTCCGGCTCCTCGTCTTTACCGCGGTCGGGGCGCTCGTAGAATTGCTGAATATTGGTAAGGAACAGCACGCCTTCGGAGTGGGCGCGCTGGCCCTCGCCGCGCATCACGCAATCGAAGTCCCAGAAGATGCCGAATTCTCTCGGGCGGATCGGGTCTTCGCGGAAGATGTTGCCGTTGGCGAAGTCTCCCTTCAGGCGTTCCAGCACAATCACGTTGGGCGCGATGAGCAGGAATGTCTTGGCGTAGTCCTTGGCGATTTCATCCTGCTCCCGCACGGCATTGAAGTATTGCCAGGCGATGGCCAGCGCCATGACTTTGGTCTTGCCGCTGCCGGTCGCCATTTTGGTGCAGTAGCGGGCAAACTCGTCGTATTGAGCCAGGCGCAGCTCGGGAACATTCTGCGCATATTTTTCCAAGAGATCTTTGCGGTTGCGTATCTTTTCGACTTCCCAGACATAAATCAGCGTCTCGATGGCTTCCTGCTGGGATGGGTGATATTTGAAGGGGCGTCCGGTCTTCAGCTTGTGGTCAGTGGAGAACCAGAAGTTCAGGAGAGTGCGGGTGGTGTCGGTAATGCCTTTGCGTCCGGCGGCTTGCCAGGACTTAACAGCCTCCCGCAGCGCGGGAACACAAGGTCCGGAGCGCAGCTTAGCGGTGATGTCCAGCAGGCTGGGCGGTTGGTCGGCGGGTTTCTTCTTGCGCGGCACAGTTACTCTCAACCCCTGTCATCCTGAGCGGAGTGAATGCTTCGCGAAGCGAAGCATTCACGGAGTCGAAGGACCCCGCGTCCGCGTCGGGTGGCAGTGCCGATGTAGGGCGTTCTCACGGCGCTTTGTATAAGCCATCGAGAGAATGCCTTGCAGCGTCTGTACCGCTGCCGGCCTCATCGGGGTCCCCTTCGGCAAGCTCAGGGCAGGCTTTCGACTCGCGGGCGTCGCGCTAAGCGCGCGCCGCCCACTTCGCTCAGGATGACAGCTTGTGAATGTGATCTTGCTCATCTGCCCTTCATGGTTTCTCCCGCAAACAGCATCGCCGCTCCCCACTTCTCGGCCAGATCTTCCCAGCGCGGATTTCTCGATTCGATCAGTGCGATCTTCTTCGACCTTTTCCAACCCTTCAGTCGTTTTTCACGGCCAATCGCCTTGTGAACGTCATCAAAGCCTTCGTAGTACACCAAGCGGTCGCAATGATATTGGCTGGCAAAGCCTTCGATCTCCCCACTCTTATGTTCCAGGGCGCGGCGGTAAATGCTGTTCGTCATGCCGATGTAGAGAGTTCCCAGAGCAGCTACAAACTATGTAAACGAAATATTCGTGATCCTTCACAAAACTCATCCTTATGTCATCCTGAGCGGAGTGAATGCTCCGCGAAGCGAAGCATTCACGGAGTCGAACGACCCCGCGTCCGCGTCGGGCGGCAGGGCCGATGTAGGGCGTTCTCACGGCGCTTTGTACGAGCCATCGAGAGAATGCCTTGCATCAGCACCGTCGCTGCCGGCCTCATCGGGGTCCTTCGACTCGCGGGCGTCGCGCTAAGCGCGCGCCGTCCACTTCGCTCAGGATGACAATTCATTTAACGTCTACCAGAAGACTCTTGGTCGTGTCATTTCCCAAAATATCGATGACCTTCACTACCACTGTGTACTGCCCGGGCTCGGCGTACTCGTTCACTCTAGACAACTCCAGCTTCGGATTCTTTCGCGTGCGGTAGGACTGCCACTGGTTGTGGAACGTGTCGTCCTTGAAATCCCAGTCCACCGCCCAGTAGTCGACCATTTGACTCCAGTGCTTGATGGCGCTGCGCACTTCGGCGGGCACGTCGTCGAGCGGGATAACGAAATCGGAGAGCGTTAGCGCGACTTCGCGCTTTTTCGTTTTCACATCGACCTTTAGCGCGCCTAGCTCGAAGAAGTGGATGTCGCCCTGCTCGACGGCTTTTTTCTCCAGCACCTCGCGGGGGATTTTCTTGAAGCTGGCTTCCACGCGGGCTTCGGCGGCGATTTGTTTCGCGGTTTCGTTGATGTCGAGAGCGAACTCCCAGCCCAGCACATCCACGGCGGGCTTTTGCGGGGAGTTGGGGCCTTTGCCGCTGGCCTTCCACACTTCGGCGGCGATGGCGTTCACGTCGGCTCGGGTGACCGGCGCGTCGACCGCGCCTACGTGGACCATGCGTCCGGCTTTCACGCCGTGGAGCCAGACGTGGCCGCTGACCGGCGTGGCGTGGTACAGCTCGAGGATGAATTTGCGGTAGGCGGCCTCGCGTTCGCGCTGCTCTCTCAACCTGTCATCCTGAGCGGCTGTGACCCTTTCAACTCTGTCATCCTGAGCGGAGCGGCCGTGAGCGGAGCGAACGGACGCGGAGTCGAAGGACCCCGTGCCGCTGGCGGCTTTAACTGGCCCGGCAGGGCATTTTCGGCACGGTTTGAAATCCGTTCAGAGAACTCCTCGCCGGGCCGGTGCTGGGCGCCGGCAGACACGGGGTCCTTCGACTGCGTGGGAGCTTCGCTGCGCGAAACTCCCACTCCGCTCAGGATGACAGGACTGGGAGCGAACTCGGCGACTTGCCATTGCTGGCGTTCGTACTTGCCGAGGTTTTGCACGACGAACGGCTTGACGTTCGAGATGCCGAGCAGGCGCTTGCGCGTGGTGTGGATGGCGAAGCGTCCGAGGTCGCAGGCGATCCAGCGGCGGTTGAGCTTTTCAGCGACGGCGGCGGTGGTGCCGGAGCCGCAGAAGCAGTCGAGGACGAGGTCGCCTTCATTGGAAGATGCGTTCAATATCCTTTCGATCAGGGCCTCTGGCTTTTGAGTAGCGTACTCAGTGGATTCTAGCGCTTGAGAATTGACAGGGTTGACGTCAGTCCAAACGTCCTGTAGCGGAAGCCCAGGCATCTCATCGAGGTATCTCTTTCGCCGAGGCATCCCACTCTTTGTGATTACAATTCTGCCTTCCTTGTAGAGTTGCTCCATCTTTTCGGGCAACATCGTCCAAACCCGGCCCGGAGGTGGATTGACTCCATGAAAGGTGTACTGCAGGCCAGGTCGTCGGGCCACGAGCAGTGGGTCATTGTCGAGCTGATACTGCCGTCCATCGGGGTCGCGCAGAGAATAGTGGGATTCTATGTAACTCTGATCGTAGGCCACATCTTAATGTTGAACTTAGTATCTGAAGACTTCGCGTAGTAGAAGAGTGTGTCGTGAATCGGCCCGTACCGCTTCGGATCGCTGTGAGCCGTTTGACGTTTCCAAATAATTTCACTCTTGAAATTGTCGCTACCGAAAACCTCGCCCAAGACCGCCTTGGCATAGTGGCTGACGTGATAGTCGAGATGCACGTAGAGGCTTCCGTTCTCTCGCAGCATCTCGCGGAGCAATGTCGCCGTCTCGGAGAACCATTGCACGTACGCCGAATCTAACCCGCGTCCCCACGTGTCGCGGTAGGCCTTGTGCTCGATGATGCTTGGTTCCTTCGTGAAGGTGAATGAGTCGTCGGCCGCCTCGCCGTGATCCGCAACGGTCGCCGTAAACGAAAAATCCGCGCCCGTATCAAACGGGGGATCAATGTAGATCAGATCCACCTTGCCGGCGAACTCGGGGAGGAGCGAGGGCAGGACGTACTTCTTGTCGCCCCAGATGAGGCGGTTGCGCCACTCCGGGTCGTTTCCCGCAGAGGAGAGTTCGAGGATGCGCTGGCGCTCCTGCACGCTCTCGTTGACGGTTTCGACGGTTTGAAAGGGCAGCTCGATACGAACCGGGGCACGCTTGTGGCCGTGCTCGTCGTACTTGCCGTCCCAGATTAGTTCGGCCATGGGTGAGAGTTAAATTGGGGAAGGAGGACATCGTACAACAGTTTGTGGTTTGCAGTTCCCGGTTCTCGGTTGGCTGAGTTGGGGCTGCCGGCATTCGCGGGCGGGGCGCCCGCGCCACATCCCCTGGGGCACTTCTTCATTCCTCTCTGCCGAGGGTGTATCTCAAATAGAACTCTGGTGCTGTTCGGAGGGCTCCGATTTTGGACTAGAGTTAGATGTGAAGCTGAGAGCGGCTGGATCATTGCCGGTCTGGGCCTATGGAAGCTTCGAGGAGGACCATGCAAATTTCTACACCTTCGGGGACGCGGAGATGGGTTCTGGGCACCTCCATGGCGGCGGTTTTCTCTACCGCTGTGGCACTGATATTGGTTCCAGCGGCGGTGGGAAGCGCGATGTCGGCCTCCTTCCTGCCGCACGCTTACTGCTATCTTTATGACCGGAAATTAATCGCCCTGCACTTGGGATCGGACGGCGTGATATGGCTGTCCTATGTATCGATCGCGCTGACGCTTGGGTATCTGGTTCACCGTACGCGGCGGGAGATCCCGTTCAGTTGGATGTTTCTGGCCTTCGGAACGTTCATCATCGCCTGCGGCTTCACCCATTTCATGGAAATGGTGGTGCTCTGGAAGCCACTGTATTGGCTGTCTGGAGACATCAAGCTGGTAACTGCGTTGGCTTCCGTGGTGACCGCGGTTGCTTTGCCGCCGCTGGTTCCGCAGATCCACGCCATGATCAGCTCCGCCGGCCTCTCTGAACAACGCAGGCTGCAACTGGAGCGGAACAACGAGGAGATGCAGCACCTTTCGGCTCGGCTCCTGATTGCGCAGGATGGAGAGAGAAGGCGAATCGCCCGCGAGTTGCACGATGGCGTAGGCCAGTATCTGGCGGCGATGAAGATGTCGTTCGATGTCGCCTTAGCCGAAAATGGCGTGCCCGAGGGGATTCTAGCGCCTCTGACCGACTGCCACGATTTGCTGGAGCAATGCACCGCGGAAATTCGTACTATGTCGCATCTACTGCATCCCCCGCTGCTGGAGGAGATGGGGTTGGCCTCGGCTATGCCCTGGTATGTCGAAGGGTTCAGGGAGAGGAGTGGTATCGAAGTGGAACTGGAAGGGCCGGACCCGGAGTTTAGCCGTCTCCCGCAGCCCGTGGAGATGGTAATATTCCGGGTGCTGCAGGAGAGTTTGACCAACGTTCACCGCCATTCTGGGAGCAAGCGGGCGAGAATCCGCCTGGATGTGAGCGCCCAAAATGCAGTCCTGACCGTGCAAGATCAGGGCAAAGGATTCAGCGGGCGCACGGAAGAACCGGCCAGGATGGGTGTTGGCATAGCCGGTATGCGGGAACGGGTCAGGGAACTTGGCGGTGAATTCAAAATTGATTCCTCGTCCTCCGGCACAACGATAACGGCCACCATTCCGCTAAAGGAGAGAATAGTCTAATGCCGCTCCGGATATTAGTTGTGGACGACCACGACGTCGTAAGACAGGGGGTGAGTTTGATTCTGCGGCGGCGCTCAGATTGGCAAATCTGCGGCGAAGCCGAAAACGGCTTGGAGGCTCTGGCGAAGGTAAAAGAACTGACGCCCGACTTGATTATTCTGGATATCAGCATGCCCGGCAAGGACGGGCTGGAGGTCGCTACCGAACTGCAAAAGAACGGCTCCACGGCCAAAGTATTGGTGCTTACCATGCATGAATCCAAGGAGCTTGCTGCCGCGGTCAAGAACGTGGGCGCCAAAGGCTATGTAAGCAAGGCGCACGCCGCGCGAGACCTGGTCAAAGCGATTGACACGATCACCGGCGGCGGGGACTTTTTTATGGCAGGGTCGACTCCCGTGCCTCCCAGCAAACCGAGCAAGAAGCCCCCATTGTCGCGCGTCAGCCTCCTCCCGGCTTGGGCCTAAGACGGCATGGCATTTCCGTTTGGAAGCAAACTAGTCTGGGCTCAGGACGATGCGCGCAAAATCAAGCACCTTTCTCGTGTCATCGCTTTTTGAAAATACCCAACTGATACCAATCTTGCGAGCTTCCTGCTCGAGATGCTTATCCTTGAAAGCCGTGAGCATCACGATAGGCGATCTAGGGCTCATGGCCTTCAATTGCCTGGCCGCCGCCAGGCCGTTCAGGATCGGCATCGAGTAGTCCATCACGATGAAATCGGGATGAAGCTTCTCGGCTTTTTCTACAGCATCGCGGCCATTCACCGCTTCCGCGCATACCGCCCAGTCATCGCTCCCGCTGAATAGAGATCGTAAGTTACGACGCATCAGCTCACTGTCATCGACGATCATTATAGACTTCACGTCACACCTCGGTTTCTGGCCGTCCTCATCCTGAGGGACACGGCGGGAGGGCGCAATCGGGTAGTTTGGGTATTACCATGAGGCAGTTACTCGTATTACCCCTACATGCGAGAAAAACCTTTAGGAGTTCCACCGATGAAAATGTTGGCCCTGATTCTCGCTCTCTTATCGTCCAGCCTTAGTCTGCCGTCCGCCGCGAAGCCAGTGATTGCCTTGCAGGCAGACATGCCTTCGGACAGGGCATGGCCTGCAGATCTTCCTGTGTACGACCACATCGTGATCGTGGTGGAGGAAAACAAGGATTACGAGCAGATCATAGACAGCAAAAACGCCTCCTATATCAACGATGTTCTTAGAAAAGAGGGAGCGAGCCTTACCCAGATGTATGCCGAGGAGCACCACAGTGAGGGTAACTATTTCTGGCTCTTTTCAGGCAGCAACCAGAATGTCGGATTCAGGGACAAGGTTCCCAGGATTGGCCTCAAGACCAGCAATTTGGGAGCGGAACTGATTCGCACCCAACGTACCTTCAAAGGATATTCCGAGGACCTGCCGGCGATCGGCTCGCGCCTGCGAGAGTCAGGTCTCTATGCACGGAAGCACGTGCCTTGGATCAGCTTCTCCAACGTTCCCAACGGCAAAACTTTGGATGATTCCTCAAACCTGCGTTTCAAAGAGGACTTTCCATCGGATTACAATTCACTGCCCACTGTTTCCTTTGTTATCCCGAACCTTGTTCACGATATGCACAACGGTGCGGCCCCCGAGAGCGTCATGACGGGCGACCAGTGGCTGAAGGACCACATCGACGGCTATTACCAGTGGGCCAAACAGCACAACAGCCTGCTGATCCTCACCTTTGACGAAAGCGGCGAATCCACGGTGTTGGGAGGGGCGACCAATCCTGCAAACCCGGATCCCAGAAAGAGAAATCACATTGTCACGATTCTTGCCGGGGCCCATGTAAAACACGGTCAATACGCTGAAGGAAAAGGCGCGAATCACGTGAGCGTCCTGCGTACTTTGGAGGCAATGTACCAGCTGAATAGATCAGGATCACAACAGAAGTACGCCCGACAGGCTGGCATAGCCGACGATTTCATCATTAAGGATGTCTTCGAGGTTGGGCCATAGCCCCAAAGTTGCGCATTGGCGGTGGCGACAGGGGTTCGGATTACCTTGGTGTGGTTGCCGGGCCCTTGGAGCGCCCATATAATTTGAGCACTTCCTCTCAACAGTTTACGAGGACGCAGTTCATGACGAAGGCCACCGGCGCCGCGCTCAACCGGCACATGCAGGAACTGAATATTTTCCACGGCGTGGCCAAGGCCCTTACGTCATCGCTCGACCTCGACTCCATTCTGCAAACTATCATGGACAAAATGGCGGAGTATTTCCGTCCGGATACCTGGTCTTTGCTGATGGTGGATGAAGAATTGGAAGAGTTGTACTTCGCCATTGCCGTGGGCAGCGCCGCGGAGGCGCTTAAGGATGTGCGCCTCAAGGTGGGGGAAGGCATTGCCGGATGGGTGGCAAAGCACGGGGAGCGCTTGATTGTGCCCGATGTGATGAACGATCCGCGCTTTGCCAAGCGGATTGACGAGATGACCAAGCTGGAAACGCACTCCGTCATCTGCGTGCCTTTGCGGGCGAAGCACCGGGTGCTGGGCGTGATCCAGTTGGTCAACGTCAACATGGAGGGCTTTGGCGAGCCGGAGCTTGTTTTTTCTGCAGGCGCTTTGCGACTACGCCGCTATTGCCATCGAGAATGCACGGGCGGTAGAGAAAATTCAGGAACTCACTATCACCGACGATGTGACCGGGCTCTACAACGCGCGGCATCTATATAAAACGCTGGAGACTGAGGTATACCGCTCGTCGCGCTTCAACTACGAATTCACGGTGCTGTTTATCGACCTCGATCACTTCAAGCAGGTCAACGATACGCATGGGCACCTGGTCGGAAGCAAGTTGCTGGCGGAGATCGGCTACCTCATCAAGGCGCAGTTGCGGTTGATTGACTATGCGTTCCGCTATGGCGGCGACGAATTTGTGATTCTGCTGCCGCAAACCGGAAAAGATGCCGCGCTGGTGGTGGCGCGGCGCGTGCGTGACAGCCTGCGCACCAGCATGTTCTGCAAAGAAGAAGGGCTCAATCTGAATGTGCGCGCCTCGATCGGGGTGGCGACCTATCCGCACGACGCTAAGAGCCCGCACGACATCATCCGCCAGGCGGACGAAATGATGTACCTGGTGAAGAACTCCAGCCGGGATAATATTGGGATTGCACAACGGGGGATGATGAAGTAGAGCAGGCTTATGCGTTGAGCTCCAGGCTTTGGCTTTCCCTCACACCCTCACCATCAAGATCGAAGTCAAGAGCGGCGGACAGGAGTGTCCGCTCTAAATTCAGATTATTGCAGCGCATACAGGTTTCCGTCTGTACTCCCGAAGTAAATCACTCCGTCGACAATTACTGGTGAGGACAGAATCGCGCCCATGGTCAGCATTTTGCTCACGCCGACTACCATGTCGTCATAAAAGTTCTCGTGGAATGCGGCAGGGTAATTGGGCCGGCCCTCTGCGTTGGTGTAGGTCGGTCCGTTTTGCTTCGAGGCGTCGGTCTGGAATTCCCAGGCGGGCTGCTGCGATTTGAGATCGACCGCGATGAGCTTGCCCTCGTGGGTTCCGATGTAGAGCATGCCGCCGGCGATAGATGGGGAGGAGAACATCAGCCATTTGAAATTGTGAGAGAACAATTGAGCGCCGGAGGCTGCATCGAGTCCGTAAAACATGGACGAGTCGGAGGTTCCGAAGTAAAGTTTGCCATTCTGCACGGCGGGCGATCCGATGACCCATGAACCCTTGTTGTTGAAGGCCCACTTCTTCTGGCCGGTTGCGGCGTCGAGAGCATAAAGATTTGAATCCCGGCATCCGAAATAGACAACGCCTCCCGCGATTGCGGCGGATGATTGAATTCCCTGCTGGTTGTGAATTTGCGGATCTTCGCCGGTCTTGAAGCGCCATTTTTCTTTTCCGGTGGTGGTATCGAGGGCGTAGAAGTAACTATCCCAGCTGCCCACAAAGAGAACTCCATCGGAAATGGCCGGCGAGGCGTGCACTACGTCGCCGGTTTGGAACTTCCACTTCAGAGCGCCCGTGGCCGCGTCCAGAGCGTATACATACCCGTCGCCACTGCCAAAATAGACCGCGCCATTCCAAACCGCCGGGGAGGAGAGATAGAAGTCGAAAGGGTCGGGCATGCTCTCGCCGGCGGGCTCAATCCCGTGTATGTGCTGGGCGGTGAAGCGGTGCTCCGCGGTATGGAATTTCCATTTCAGCTTTCCGTCAGCGGCGGTCACGGCGTAGAAATTTCCGTTGAAGCTGCCGAAGTAGACCAGGCCCTGGTCGACTGCGGGAGAGGATGTGATTCTCACTTCAGTTGGGAACTTCCATTTCTGAGCGCCGGAAGCAAGATCGATGGCGTAGAGGTTTCCGTCTGTGCTGCCCACATAGGCGGTTCCGCCAGATATGGCGGGGGAGGAAATCACCTGACCGGCAGTGTGAAACTTCCACTTGATTGCCGTCAATTTCTGCACCGGCGGCGAGTCGTACACGCCGGTGTGCTGCAAGCTTCCGCGAAACATGGGGAGGTTTTGGGAGAGAGCAGGTAGAGCGAGAAAAAGCACGGCCGCCACGTGCGAAGGCTTCATGGGCGTGATTAGACGGAGGGTGGGAGAGAAAGTTAGTAGTCGTCAGGAAGAGCTTTTGTCGGGATCGACAGACTGGTCGAGATAGATCCAGAGGACCCGCGCGATCACCGTCAGGAAAGGCACGAGCGGGATGAACAGCAGCACAGCGATAATCACAGTTGTGCGAAAGGGCCAGTGGAATAAGAACCAAAGGAGAAGAGTCAAGATGGCAATCGTCGCCAGAGCGAGGCCGTAACCGATGTACATGGCGCCGAGGAAGTAGCCCTCCTCCCGTTCGAACTTCAAATCGCAGTTGGGGCAGCGGTCGTGCATGGCGGGGAGGAACCAGGGCGCGCCTCGAAAGATTTTTCCGGTGCGGCAGCGGGGGCAGAGTTGGTGGAGGATTCCGGTGGTGGCGGAGGGCATGGGGAAATCTTAAGCTTATATAGGGTTGGATCACGTGCGGTGGGGCGGAGGTGGTTGGGCGTGAGGCAGTCGTTTAGAGGGAAAAGAAGGCCCGCGGAGCGCTGCGCTCGGCCTGGACGGGCGAGACGCCCGTCCCTACACAATCTGGGCACGGTTCTAGAAGCCAGGCGGAGGCTCGGTCGCTACGCCGAAGTTGCGCTCTAGTGCCAGGCCTGCGCGCCCTAGGGTGCCTTCGTCGAAGAGGCGTCCGATCAGGGTTATGCCGTGGGGGACGCGGCGCGGGGGAGAGAATTTCGGCAGCGGGTTTTTGGGGTCGGGAGCCCAGTCGCTGCGCGCCTCCGACACCTCGACGAACCCCGCGCGCAGAGTGAGCGAGGGATGCCCGGTGAAGTTGGTGATGGTGAGCATTTCGTCGCGCAGAGAGGGGACGAGCAGCAAGTCTACCTGGGAGAAGACGCGCGCCATCTCGACTGCTACTTTGCGGCGCAGGCGGTCGGCCTGGACGAAGTCCACGGCGGAGAGGAATCGCGACTGGCGGAAAATGTTTGGCCAGGCGTCGGCCACCTGCATCTTGAGTTGGTCGAGCCCGCCGCTGAGCGTGAGTTCCTCGAAGGCTGCTGCGCCTTCGGCAAAGAGAATTAGATCGAGCGAATCGTAGGGCCAGTCGGGGATTGAGACTTCGACTGGCACCATGCCTACTTTCTCGACTGACTTCAGAGCGGCGCGATCGACGTCGGTGGCGGGAGCTTCTTTCATCCACGAGGGAAAGTAACCAACGCGCAGGCCTTTCACGCTTGCGCTGGCGTCGAAGTCGAGCTTGCTGGGGACGCTTGCCAGATCGCCGGGATCGGGTCCGGAGATGGCGTGTAGTACCAGCAGCGTGTCTTCCACACTTCGGGCCATGGGGCCGAGCTTGTCCAGCGACCAGCAAAGGGTCATGGCGCCGGTGCGGGGGACGCGGCCGTAGGTGGGACGAAGGCCGGTGATTCCGCAGCGCATGGACGGGCTCACGATGCTGCCGCCGGTTTCGCTGCCGATAGCGAAAGCGACCAAACCTGCGGCGGTAGCGGCGCCGGGGCCGGCGCTCGATCCGGACGAACCTTCCTCCAGCAGCCAGGGATTCATGGTCTGTCCGCCGAACCAGATGTCGTTGAGCGCGAGCGCGCCCAGGCTGAGCTTGGCCACGAGCACCGCGCCCGCCTGGTGCAGACGGTGCACGACCGCGGCGTCCTGCGCGGGGACGCGGTTGCGGAAAGGCTCGGCGCCGTAGGTGGTGGGGATTCCGGCGGTATCGACCAGATCCTTTGCGCCCCAGGGAATGCCATGCAGCGGGCCGCGGTACTTGCCGGCCGCAATTTCCTGGTCGGCCGTTTTCGCTTGCGCAAGCGCGAGGTCTCGGGTAAGCGTGATCACGCAACGCAGCTTGGGATCAAAGCGCTCGATCCGGTCCAGGTAGAGATTGGTAAGCCGCTCGGAGGTGAGCTTGCGCTGTTCGATCCAGCGGGAAAGATGGGTCAGTGGGGCGAAAGCCAAGGCGGCATCGTTTGTGGGCACGGGCCCGGGATCGGCGTTGCTGCGGATAAATTGGTCTTGCGCCGGGCCGATCTTGAGTCCGGGCAGCGCCGGATTCCATTGCGTGGCGGGCGCGAGCGCGGGTTCCAACGCAATCTTGCGCGGTCCGGTGCGGCGCTCATAGAGAGCGGCCATGGTCTGGCGCCAGCTATCGGCGGCGACTGCGCGCTGGCTCGCGGTCAACTCGACCTGCACCAGCTTCTCGGCTTCGGAAAAAGTGGTGGGCGAGACTTCGGGTCCGACCGCTGGAGCCGTGCCGAACGCGGGCGGCGCGCCGGGCGGGAGATCGGTGGGCGTGGGTCCTTGCGCGCGAGCGGCCACTGCAGCGCCAATTAGTCCGAGAGATGTGCGAGTGAGGAATTGCCGGCGCGATTTCGACATGAAGCCTCCGAGCAGGCATTGTAGCCGGAGGGCCGAGTTCTACGAAGAAGGACAACAGCAGATTCCTCGCGCGCTCTCGCCGCATCGCGGCCGCGAACGGCTCGGGATGACAATGATTGGGAGAGCAGCGAGTAGCGAACCTCTGATTAAGTGCATCACCCAAGCGATAAACCACAGAGGGCACAGGGGAGCACAGGGGAACACCGACGCTCAATCGGAGTCTCCCCTAGGAGAGCAGCGGACCAAGCTGGTTTCCGCTGTTACTTAGGTCATTTTGGGTAATCGGGTTGGTCGGTTCATGATACCAGTTGGTCCTCGGGGAAGCCTTGAATGAATATTGATGATTTGCTGGCTATCGCCATGGAACGGCGCGCCTCCGACTTGCACTTGAAGGTCGGAAACTATCCTCACCTGCGCATCGATGGCGACCTGGTGCCGTTGACGGATCAGCCGAGAATTAGCGCCGAGGATATGCTGACCATGGCGTTCAGCATGATGTCGGCGCGGCAAAAACAAAAATTCAAAGAGACCGCCGAAATCGATATGGCGTACGGCGTCGCCGGCCTGGGGCGCTTCCGTGTAAACGTATTTCAGCAGCGCGGCAACGTTGGGTTGGTGTTGCGCGTCATCCCCACCAAGATCCGGGCCCTCGACGAACTCTATCTGCCCAAGATTGTCGAGCAGATTTGCGATATGCCGCGCGGGCTGGTACTGGTCACCGGCGTTACGGGTTCCGGCAAATCGACGACGCTGGCCGCCATGGTGGATCGCATCAATTCCACCCGCGCCGAGCACATCATCACCATCGAGGATCCGATTGAATTTCTGCATCGCGACAAGAAGGGGTACGTCAATCAGCGTGAGATCGAAGTAGATACGCCTTCATTTTCGGGTGCGTTACGAGCTTCGCTGCGCCAGGACCCGGATGTGATTCTGGTCGGCGAAATGCGTGACATCGAAACCATCAGCACGGCGCTGCACGCGGCGGAAACCGGGCACATGGTTTTCTCTACGTTGCACACTCTGGACGCGGTCGAAACCATCAACCGCATCATCGCGGTATTTTCTCCTCCGGAGCAGAAGCAAATTCGCCTGCAACTCGCGGCCGTGCTGCGCGCGATCGTCAGCCAGCGCCTGGTGAAACGCTGCGACGCCGAGGGTCGCGTGCCCGCCGTGGAAGTGATGATCAACACCGCTTACATCCGGGAGTGCATTCTGGTGCCGGAAAAAACGCGAGCGGTGCGCGACGCCATCTCCGCCGGAACTTCGCAGTATGGAATGCAGACCTTCGATCAGTCGCTCTGGGACCTGTTCCAGGCCAATCTGATTTCCTACGATACAGCTCTCGAAAACGCCTCCAACGCGGACGACTTCAAGCTGCGCATGCAGGGTGTTTCCTCAACCAGCGACATTTCCCGCAACGCCATGCAGGCAACCGGATTCAACGGATAGGCAAGGGATTCTCTCTCAGCAAACCTTCCCAGACTCCTGTAGAGACGTAGCTCCGCTATGTCTCAGCTTGCTGACGAACCCGTCTAGGTTTGTCATCCCGAGCGGAGCGAGGAATCTGCTTCTCTGCGGGCTGTAGACAGCAGATTCCTCGTCGCTCCGCTCCTCGGAATGACAATTCTTTGACTTTTTCAGCAACCTGAGACGTTAGCTCTGCTACGTTTCTACGGAAGCGTCTGAGCGCAGATCTACCACGCCGTTGCGGCTGCTGGAGATTCAATGGCCTTTGACTTGGTTTTCGGCCGCAGCCAGTGGCGCGCGGGTTCCTCGAGGAATTTGTAAACCAGAATGGAGATCACGACGGGAAGCACCAGGCCGATCGCATAAGCCAACGGGCTCATCTTCCTCAGAGTTCCCATCGGCATGAAGTAGACGCTGAGAATGAACGAGTGCAGCAGGTAGAGGCTGTAGCTGGCGTCACCCAACAGGACCAGGGGCTTAAATTCCAGGACAGAAGACCACTGAGGGCGCAGCGCCAGTCCATAAATGATGGCGGCAAATGCCGGCGCCATGAGGGAATCGTGGAGGATTGGATATGGGACGTGCGAACTGAAGGCCACCACAACAGCCGTCCCGATGAAGCCCAGCGCGACCAGTGGCGTTGCCCACTTGCGATCGACCGACTTGCGTAGAAACAGAAACCCGCAGCAAGCGCCTAGCAAAAATTCCGGCAGGCGGAACAGCGGATTGAACTTCACCACGTTGAGCCAGGTCAGAGTTGAGTTGTCATCGACGTAGGCGACGCCATCGGGTCGCAGGAACACATAGGCCGAGCTGAGAGCGAGGCTCACTCCCCAGCAAAGAAGAATGCCGGCCAGCAGATTTCGGTTCTTGGATCGCAGCAACACGGCAACGATCAGGGGAAACAACAGATAGAAGAAGGCTTCATCCGAGAGGCTCCACGCGGGAGGGTTCCAGGCCAACGCCGCCCCGGGCACCCAGGATTGCAGCAGCGTCGGAACCATGAGGGCACTTGCTAACACGTGGTTCTTACACCAGTTCCAGATGGGGATGTCCAATTGCTTGAGCACCAGGCACACATAAAAGAAGCCTGGAGCACTGACCAGAAGCGCAAACAAGTAAGCGGGATAGATGCGGGCAAAGCGGGCGCGCCAGAACGTGGGCGCGCTGAACTTGCGTCCTCCGTAGGTGTACACCAGAATAAATCCCGACAAGACGTAGAACAGGCTGACGCCAACATAGCCGATCAGGGCAGTCCTGCGATACCAGCCCGTGCCCTCGTAGATCTTCAGGGCGTGCAAGTGAAAAATGACGACGTGCGCCGCGGCGAAGAAGCGCAGCGACGTCAAGGCCGGAAGGCGAGGTTGGGCGGCGCTCTGTTCCATAGGGTGTAAATACGCAAACGCCGGGGACGTTGTTCCACAGAGTCCGGCGAGCAGTAGAGACGTAAATCTAGCGCCTGGGATAGCCCGGGCGCAATGCTTTTTATGGCCGGTTGCGATAACGTTGCGGTATGCCGTTTCCCCGTCCCAGGAAGACGTATACGGAGAACGAACTCTACGAGTACGCAGTGGCGGCGCTGGCCCGCCGCATGCGCTCGGTGGCGGAGCTTAAGCGTTTGCTGCGGCCGCGGGTGGAGGCGGAAACCGAGATCGGACAGACGCTGGTGGAGCTGGTGATCCGGCGACTGAAAGACCAGGGTTACTTGAACGATGCGAAATACGCGGCGGCATATTCATCCTTTCGACGCGACAACGAAAAGTTCGGACGACGCCGCGTGGTCACCGATCTGAAAGCCAAGGGCGTTCACGGAGAGGTAATCGAGAAGGCAGTGACCGACGCCTTTGAAGCAGTGAGCGAAGAAAAACAGGCGCGCGATTATCTGCGGCGCAAGCGGCTGCAGAAGCCTAAAGATCAGAAGGCGGCGGCGCGCATCTTCCGGCATTTAATGCGGGCGGGGTTTGGGGCGAAGACGATCTTCGGGATTCTGAAGAAATGGGATGTGGAGGACGAGACGCTGGAGGCGTTGGAGGGAGAGCTGGAGTAGCCGGCGATTCGGCAACTTTGCGGTTCAAGGAACTTGGACAGCCGTGGAAAAGCCTCTAACCGCAAAGAGCGCAAAGAACAGCCGCCAAGTTCGCAAAGAACAGCAAACTCCTTGGCTCGATTGCGTTTTTTACGGCAAATGGAAGATACTTCCAGTGCGTTTCAACTCGTTGGAGGTTCTATGAAATCAGCATGGATCGCGATTATCACAGCGATGTTGGTTGGCTTTGCGCCGGTCGCATTCTCTCAGGGGGCCGCATCCGATGTAGACAAAGCGGCACAGGACACCGGGCACGCCACCAAGACGGCCGCCAAGGACACGGCGAAAGGAACCGAGAAGGCCGCGGACAAGACCGCTGGTGCCGCGAAGACCGCAACCAAAGATACGGGTCACGCCACCAAAACCGCCGCCAAGAGTACAGCCAAGGGTACAAAAACAGCCGCTAACAAGACCGGGGAGGCTACCGAGACGGCGGCCAAAGATACGGGCCACGCCACCAAAACCGCCGCCAAGGATACTGCTAAAGGTACGGAGACGGCAGCCGACAAGACCGGGGACGCAGCCAAGAAGACGGGGCACGGTATTACCAAGGGCGTGAAAGGCGTAGGCCACGGCGTGAAGAAGGGCACGGAGAAGACGGTCGACACAGTGAAATAGTTTCCGGGAGTCCGGCTGGCCCGCGCACGGCGAAGAAAAGGGATTTTCGTTATCGGACCTCGAAGTTCACAGCCGTTCCCACCAATACTTTCTCTCCCGGACTGGGATTCTGTGAAGTGATGATGCCTGCGGCTGGAGTCTGCACTCCGGAAGCCGAAGTTGATGGAACTGCAGTTGACGCAGGCGCTGTAGGCGGCGCCGCCGATGATGAATTATTCGCGGTCTCGGTGATCGTTCCAACCCTCAGCCCGGCAGTTTGCACGATCAGTTTCACCGTACTTAGCTGCTGGCCGATGAAACTGGGCATCACGAAGGCGTGAGCTGGCGCGGGCTGCGCCACCAGCAGACTTATTTTCGGTGAGGACAACCCGCCGGCATTGGGCGGCGGGCTCTGGGACAGCACTTCGCCGGGCGCCGCGCTCGGCGAGGGCATGGCGGCGACTGTTCCCACGTCCAGGCCGCGGCGGCCGATGTTCATCTCGGCGGCGCGTTCGCTTTGACCCATTACATCGGGGATCTGCACCCGCTGTGGTCCCAGGCTCGCGGCTACGCGAATCTCCCAACCTCGGCGGACCAGCGTTCCCGCCGGGGGGAGCTGCGAGAGAATCCTCCCTTCCGGCACGGTGGGACTGTAGTACTGGCGTTCGAGCGCTATGTCGAAGCCGTTTTCTTCCGCGATTCGCCGTGCGTCCGCAGGGGTCCTGCCCACCAGATTGGGCACGGCCTCTTCGCGCCCGTGGATGGCAAAGCGCATGGCGGTGAGCGCGGAAACCAATGCCACGACGAGCAAAACCAAGGCCAGCAGAACGAAGCGGAAGAACGATCGCATGAGAGTGCGAGAGAGATTATAGTCCGCAGGGGCTCAGCTGTTCATGCTACCGCCGGGCAGATAGTCAGATGTGCCAGTCGGCTGGCAATGCGCAGGCTTCTCTATAGTGGAGCGACGGGCGTCCTCGAGTCTGTGTCGCAACTACTCTTTCGCCCTTTCAGGGCTGCTTCCTTTCCCACTTTTTACCCACGGCTTGCGCCGTGGGCTGCATTCTGGCGCCGCTTTGCGGCTATTCTTGCGCGTGCCGTTCCACTTCGTAAATCAAGATTGGGTTGCGACACAGACTCGGGGGCGCCCGTCGCTCCATTGCATTTAGCGCAGCCTCTCCGGTCACTGGCTCTGCTGAACCTCGCGGGCGGCCTTGCATTCCTCGCACGGGCAATTCTCCCGCAGGAACTTCCAGGAATAGATCCCCAGATCGTGGCCATCGTTCCAGTGGAACTTGATGGCGTACTTCCCCACGCCCTCCGCCGAGGTTGGCTTTACCGCCGGTTTGAAGATGGGCAGGGCCGCCGCGGCGGCGGCATGCGAGTCTCCTGGCTTGCGGCTGCTCTTGGTGCGTTCATCGTCACACAGAGCGCAGGGGCAGGCATCCCGCAGGAATGGGAACGCATAGTGCGAGCGATGGCCGTCCATCCACTCGATGTCCACGCCTGTGCCGGCGGTGAGGTTCACCTTTACGGATTTTGGGTCTGCGGATGCCACTTTTGGAGTATCGCATAGTTAAAGGGCTCCTCCGCTTGGCCGATCTGACCTGATCCTGTAAAATGAGTATCTTGTAAATCAAGCTTTGTTCTCTGGAGTAGTCATGGCACAAGTTTGCGATATCTGCGGCAAGGGGCCGCAATTTGGAAACAACATCAGCCACGCCCACAACGTGACCAAGCGGCGCTGGAACGTCAACCTACGCCCGGTGCACGCCAAAGTGAAGGGCGCGACCAAGCGCATCCGCGTTTGCACCGGCTGCCTGCGCAGCGGCAAAGTCGTCAAAGCGTAAGCGATTCTCCCTACTGCACGCTCAGCAACTGCACGTCGAAGATCAAAGTTGAATTCGGCGGGATCACGCCGGGGTATCCGTCCGCACCGTAAGCCAAGTCGGGTGGAATGCGCAACTGGCGCTTGCCGCCGACTTTCATGCCGATGATTCCTTCGTTCCATCCCTTGATCACCGGCGCCGTGCCCAGCGGCGTGACTTCGAAAGGCGCATGGCCGACGGAGCTGTCGAATTTCTTTCCGCTGGTCAGCCAGCCTGTGTAGTGGACTTTCACGGTCTTGCCCGCTTCAGCCACTGCGCCGACGCCCACCTTGATATCCCAATATTCGAGGCCGTCCGGCGTTTTGGTAGGTTCGCCCATCACTTTTGTAGGACCGCTCGCAACGTGGTGCACAGTGGTAGAAGCCTTTCTTGGCGCGGTTTTGGTGGCGGTCTGAGCCAGAGCCAGAGAAGCGATCAGAATTACGAATGGAATCAGGAATTTGCCGCTGAACATTGCTCGTATCCTCTCCAGATCTTCGATTTTACGCCAGCGCAATTACGTCGATCTCCACCAGCACGTCCTTGGGCAGGCGGGCAGCTTCAACCGTCGATCTTGCCGGCGGCGCCGAGCTGAAATACTTCGCGTACACCTCGTTCATGGCGGCGAAGTCGCCCATGTTCTTGAGGAACACGGTTGTGCGCACAACTTTGTCTATTCCGCTTCCGGCCGCCTTCAATATTGCTGACAAGTTCTTGAGCACGCGATCAGACTGCGCAGCCACGTCGCCGGTGATCACTTGCTGACTGGCTGGATCGATGGCCACCTGCCCGGAGACGAAGACGAATCCATTGGCGCGGATGGCCTGCGAATAGGGCCCAATCGCCTGCGGAGCATCTTTGGTTGAAATTACTTCACGCATCGGCCCTCCCAGACTCTTCGTGCTGATTAACGCAGATAACATGAGATGAAGTCAATTACTCCGACTCAACTCAGCGCCGCAAACTGGAGAACTGACGACTAAGCTCGTCCCCCCGGAGATTACCAACTACTTGCGGCCACAACAGAGCCGAAAATTTATCGCCAGTAGGCAGAGAGCAGAACGACAGTCGTCAGTTCTAAGTTCCCAGTTCTCAGTGGAAGCCGTTCACCGGCTAGATTTTCTGCAGTCTTTGTACGTCGTGTACGCCGGGAATCTTACGCAGGCCGGCGACGATCTGTTCCAGGTGGTGGAGGTCGACTACGTCCAACACAGCGTCCACATTGGCCTGGCCGTTGTTGGTGCGCGCCTCGATGTTGCGGATATTGGTCTCGGCGTCGCCGATTACGCCGGTGATTTCCTTCAGCATTCCGTAGCGGTCATCGCACAAAACGGTCAGCTTCACCGGATATGAATCCGGCGCCTCGCCCCCTCCCGCCCACTCCACGTCGATGCGGCGTTCGGGTTCGTACATCAGGTTCACCACGTTGGGACAGTTCACCGCATGGACGGCCACCCCCTTGCCCCGGGTCACATAGCCGACGACCGACTCTCCACGAATGGGATTGCAGCAGCGGGCGCGGTACACCAGCAGATCGTCGTGGCCTTTCACACGGATGGCGTTGTTGTGGTCGCCGCCAAACACCCGCCGCATCACGCTGCTGAATCCGCCCGGCTTTTCTTCTTCGCCTTCGGGAGCGGCCTCGGTGCCGGCGGGAGCCAACCGTCCTAACACCTGGCGGGCCGAGAATTTGCCGTAGCCGATGCCCGCCATCAAATCATCAGCGCGTCCCAGGCCATAGTCGGTGGCAATCTTATTCAACTCCTCGTCCTTGATCTCCTTCAGCGCCACGCGATACTTTCGCGCTTCTTTCTCGATGAGCTTGCGGCCAATTTCAATAGCACGTTCGCGCTGGTGCAGATTCAGCCAGTGTTTGATCTTGTTGCGCGCGCGCGAGGACTTGACCACCGCCAGCCAATCGCGGCTCGGCTTGTGTCCCGGCTGGGTAAGGATTTCCACAATGTCGCCGCTATGCAGCCGGTGCCGCAGCGGCACCATGCGGCCATTCACCTTTGCGCCCACGCAACTGTGACCGACCTCGGTGTGAATTGAGTAGGCAAAATCGATCGTCGTGGACTCCCGCGGCAACACCACGACCTTCCCCTTGGGGGTGAAGGTGTAAACCTCCTCGGGATATAGATCGATCTTGAGGGTGGAGAGAAATTCATTGGGATCGGAAACATCGCGCTGCCATTCGACGACTTGGCGGAGCCACGCCAGGCGCTGCTCATCCTGGGCCGAGACCGGGCCGTCCTTGTATTTCCAGTGGGCTGCGATCCCTTCCTCGGCGATCTTGTGCATTTCTTGGGTGCGGATCTGAATTTCAAAGGGCGTGCCGTCTTCCGTGATCACGGAAGTGTGCAGGGACTGGTAGAAATTCGGGCGCGGCATGGCGATGAAATCTTTGATACGTCCGGGAACCGGCCGCCACACGTTGTGCACGATGCCCAGGACGGCATAGCAATCTTGTACCGATTGCGTAATCACCCGCATCGCGCACAAGTCGTACACCTGGTCCACGCTAATCCGTTGGCGCTGCAGTTTCTTGTGGATGCTGTAAACCCGCTTGATGCGGCTCTCGACCTTGGCGGTGATTCCCGCTTCTTTCAGTTTGTCGCCGAGCGTCTGTTCTACCCGCGCCATGAACTGCTCGCCCTGCTTGCGCCGGGCCTCCACTGCGTCATGCACCTGCTGGTAGGCGATGGGATCGAGGAAGCGGAAGCCCAGGTCCTCCAGTTCGCCGCGGATTTTGCCCATGCCCAGCCGATGCGCGATAGGAGCATAGATGTCCAGCGTCTCGCGAGCAATGGTTTGCTGGCGTTCCGGCGGCAGATGCTCCAGGGTGCGCATATTGTGCAACCGATCGGCCAGTTTGATCAGGACCACGCGGATGTCGTCCACCATCGCCAGCATCATTTTGCGGAGATTTTCCGCTTGCTGCTCTTCGCGGGTGGCGAAGTCGATTTTGCTGATCTTGGTGACGCCCTCGACGATGTGGGCCACCTGCTCGCCAAATTCCTTGCGGATGTCGACGATGGTAAGCGACGTATCCTCAACCGAATCGTGCAGCAGGCCGGCGGCCACGGCGACCGGGTCCATCTTCATCTCGGCTAGAACCATTGCTACTTCAAGGGGATGCACAAGGTAGGGCTTGCCGGAGGCGCGAGTCTGCCCGGCATGATGCTTTTGGGAGAATTCGTAGGCCTTGCGGACCAGTTCCAGATCGTCGTTGGGCCGGTTCTCGCGCATGATCCTCATCAAGTCACGGAACTTGGTGACAGTGAGGACGTTAGTCGCGATCTGTTGGCGCAGGGTCGCCATGATGGATTATAGCCCCGGCTGGAAAGGCGAAGGATGGGCTTAGAGCACAGTCCTTGCGAGCGATTATACCGTTTGGACGCGCAATTTCGGGCGGCTGGGCGCGTCGTGTTTCTGCCCTGCTCTGCTTTCTTTGCGGCTGTTCCCAGGGATCTCTGCGATTCAAGGTTTTGGGAAGACTGAAGGGAACCAAAATCTTAAGCGAAGAGATCGCTGAGGAAAGCGCACAGCACGCCGAGAAGAAGCAGGGCAGAGTGCAGTTTCGGAACCAGCGTCTAAGCACGTTTGGCCGTATCAACATTCCGGCGAGTCCGGAACCCTGCTACATTGGAGTTCGTGGCAAACGGAACAGCCCCCCGAGTTTTGGTCAGCGGGGCCTCGGGACTGATCGGCGCCGCCCTGCTCCCTTCGCTCGAGGAGCGCGGCTGCAAAATCACACGCCTGGTGCGCGGCAGGCCATCGGGCGAAGGTCAGATTACCTGGAATCCGGAGCAACCGCTGCGTCCGCAAGCGGTTTCGGGGTTCGACGCCGTCGTCCACTTGGCCGGAGAGTCAGTGGTTGGCCGCTGGACCGATGCCAAGAAGCGCCGCATTCGCGATAGCCGGGTGGAGGGAACTCGCCGTTTGGCGGAAGCCCTGGCCGAGGCGCCGCAGCCTCCGCGAGTACTGATCTCCGCTTCGGCGATTGGCTACTACGGCGACCGTGGCGATGAAATCCTGAACGAGGATAGCGCCGCCGGCAAAGGGTTCTTGCCCGAAGTCTGCCGTGAATGGGAGGCGGCTGCGCAACCCGCCGAACAAGCCGGTATTCGCACCGCACAGACTCGAATCGGCTTGGTCTTAAGCTCGGCGGGAGGAGCACTGCAGAGAATGCTCACCCCATTTCGCATGGGTTTAGGCGGAAATATTGGCAACGGCCAGCAGTGGTGGAGTTGGATTCATATCGATGACCTCACCCGCGCCATTCACCACATTCTTAACCATGATTCGCTGTACGGCCCCGTGAACCTGGTTTCGCCGAATCCTGTGCGAAACGCGGAATTTACCAAGGTATTAGCGTCCAGTTTGCACCGCCCGGCCATTTTTCCGATGCCTGCATTCGCGGCGCGCCTCGCCTTCGGTCAGATGGCCGATGAACTGTTGCTGGCTAGCCAGAAGGTTGCACCTTCGATGCTGATCTCCAGCCGATACATCTTCCATCATGGGGAGTTGAAAAAGGCGCTGGAAGCCACTCTTCGATAAACGGATGGAGCGACGGGCGCGCCCTCGCTCCATCGCATCTAGTTAGACCCTCTCTTAAAGTCCCGCGCTCTTGTCGCTGATCAGCTTCTTGATCTTCTCCACGAACTCAGCGGCCGGCGTGTCTTCCGTCTTCTCTTTGCCCCGAGTGCGGACGTTTACCCGCCCCGCCTCCACCTCTTTATCGCCCATCACTAACAGGAATGGAACCTTCTGCATGGCGTGCTCACGGATTTTCGCATTCATCTTTTCGTTGCGCGCATCGACTTCCACTCGCACCCCGGCGTCTTTCAGCTTCGCCGCAACTGCCTGCGCGTATTCGACGTGGCGCTCGGAAATCGGGATCATGACCGCCTGTACCGGCGACAGCCACACCGGAAACGCCCCGGCGTAGTGCTCGATCAGGACACCGAAAAAGCGCTCGACCGATCCGTACAGCGCACGGTGCACCATGACCGGCTGTTTGCGCAAGCCATCTTCCGCTACATACTCCAGGCCGAAGCGTTGCGGCAGGGTGAAGTCGAATTGAATAGTGGAGAGCTGCCACAGCCGGCCGATGGCATCGACCAGTTTGATGTCAATCTTCGGACCGTAGAACGCCGCCTCGCCGACAATGGTCTTGTACTCGATCTTCGAGCGCTTGAGAACAGCTTCCAGCGAGCTGGTGGCAAAATTCCACTGCTCCTCGGTGCCGACAAAATTCTTGCGGTCGGCCGGGTTCCAGGTGGAAAGCTCGGTCTGAAACTGGTCGAAACCGAAGTCTTTCAGCACATCCAGGGCGAAACCCACGCAGCTCGAAATTTCTTCTTCAATCTGCTCGGGCGTGCAAAAGATGTGGGCATCGTCCTGGGTGAATCCGCGCACCCGCAACAGGCCGTGCATCACGCCCGAACGCTCGTAGCGATAGACCGTGCCCAACTCCCCCAGGCGCACTGGCAGGTCGCGATAAGACTTCAGCGCGTCCTTGTAAATCAGGATGTGAAACGGGCAGTTCATCGGCTTCAAGCGGTATTCGGCGTCATCGAGTTCCATGGCGTCGAACATGTTCTGCGAGTAATAGCCCTCGTGGCCGGAGGTCTGCCACAGTTGCCGCCGCGCCACGTGCGGCGTGTACACCAGCGAATAGCCGCGCTTCAGATACTCCGAGCGCATCCAGTCTTCCATCTCTTTGCGAATGATGCCGCCCTTGGGATGCCAGAAGATCAGCCCCGGCCCGGCGAGGTCCTGAATAGAAAAAAGGTCGAGTTGCTTGCCGAGGACGCGATGGTCGCGCTTCTTGGCTTCCTCCTGTTTGTGAATGAACTCGTCGAGTTCTTTTTTCGAAAAGAACGAAGTCCCGTAAATGCGTTGCAGTTGTTGATTTTTTTCGTCGCCCAGCCAATAGGCGCCGGCGATGTTCAGCAGCTTGAACGCTTTGATCTTCCCGGTCGACGGAATATGGGGGCCGCGGCAGAAGTCCAGAAACTTGCCGGTCTTATAAATCGAAATCTTCTCATCGGGCTTGGTGAACTGCTCGATGAAATGGCACTTCATGAAGTCGCCTTCGGCCTTGAACTTCTGTAAACCTTCGTCGCGAGGCAGGAACTCGCGCGCATAAGGAATGTTCTGCTGCACTAATTCCTGCATCTTCTTCTCGATTTTCTCCAGGTCCTCCGGCGTGAACGGAGTGGGACGGTAGAAGTCGTAGAAGAAGCCATTTTCGGTTGATGGACCGTGGCCGAGCTTGGTCTCGGGGAATAACTCCAGGACGGCCGCCGCCAGGAGATGCGCTGAGGAATGCCGGTAAACTTCGAGCGCCTCGGGATGCTTTTCGGTGAGGATTTGAAGATCGGTATCCTTCTCAAGCGGCCGAGAGAGGTCGATGAGATCGCCGTTGGTTTTCGCAGCGAGAGCGGCATCGGCCAGGCGCGGGCTAATGGACTTGGCGACTTCGAGGGCGGTGATGCCTTTCGGAACCTCTTTTTCGCTCCCGTCGGGGAGCTTTACGTGAATGCTATCTGGCATGGGGTTTGACGTGTATCCTGCTGAATTTTCAGTTTATGGGAGGCGGCGGAGAGGGTCAACCAGTTGCCCGAGACGGTGTGTCGGCCTAAGAATGCGTTGGGCGATCGCCGGAGGTTTGAGTTGGAACAAGCTCTTCCGATTTTTTCGTGAGTTCTTTTTTTTGCTCCGATTTCCCGTACACAAACACACCCACAAGCGCAACAAGAGCACCAATTATGGCTGTCAGGCCTGCGCCACTCATGCCCCTCAGCGATAGCCATATGCCGCCCCAAATTGCACTCATCGCGATAATAAACGCCGAAGCGAGGCCCCACTTTTGGATTGCGGCATTCGCTCCAACAACAACTGTTTCTAAGCCTTGCCGATGGGCGGCTTGCTGCTCGGCCATGCGGATTATCCGATCCGCGGCGCCTGGGAGTATCTGTTCGTACTTGGCTAGGTCTTCAGGCGGGGGGAGAGGTCCGGAAAAGCGAGAGATTTCGACGGCAGCCCGAATTATGGCCGCCGCTTCGCGTTTTTCTTCTGGACTCACTCAAAGAAACTCATTTGCTGGCTAGCCTCGCAGGGTTCGTCGCGAGGCACACCACTGCCTGGAGGCAAAGAACTTTCGAACTGCTGCATGGCGGATAGAATATCTTGGCCAACCATCCGCCAATCGGATAAAACGGCTTTGTAATCCGCTTCGAAATCCGTAGAGCTGCTGTTGTAAGATTCGTAGATTCCGTATAAATCAAGTGCACGAGCCGCGCCAGAAACGAACGTCGGAGTCGCGAAGAAAAAATCAGACCGGGCCTTATTCACTATTCCGTCCTTCAAACGTCAGATGCTACCACACTGTTAGACGGCTGGCTGTGACGGAACGATTCACGCCGTTACCATCGTGGAACCCATGCGTTCCCAACTACTTGCGAGAGTCTGAATCGGTGCCTAGCGAGAGCGCCTCCGTGAGGATGCGCGGCCGATATCTTACGCTAGCGGGGGTAAGGTCGATGAGGTCGCCATTTCGTTCTCGGTTTGCGAGCCTTCGGCTGAGTTTTCAGGTTAGGGGAGGCGGCGGAGAGGGTCAACCGTGGCGAGAGTTAGGATGGGGCGACGGGAAAATCGGCTCCTCGGCTCGCACAGCGCAAAGTACGCCATTAGGGGCGGGCGCGCGGACCTGGGGCGCTAGTGTAATGGCGATTTTTCAACCGTTACGATTCAAGCAACTGTTCAAGATCGTGTCGGTTCACGCCTTTGGTCGCCTGCACCTTCCATCCCTTCTGTCGATTGAAGCCAGCAAACCAGCATTCTGGTGGATCGGCTGCAACGCTGTACACCATCACGCTTCCCTTGCCGTTCGCAAGGGTGTTGGCGCTGTACCACACAAAGTATGCGGATCGGCCGAAATTCTCTACTCGTCTTCTGAGGTTCATCTCGCTCCGTTTTCGCTCTGTGCTGTGAGGCAGGGCCGGGAGTGGCGCTTCTACATAGTCATTCCCAACTCGCACGTACGAAAATTGAGCCACCACCCTGTTCGGCGTGAACGGCGGGAACGTAAGCTTTTCTTGATAGGACTCGGCCTTCACCGTGTCGTACCTGTCGATGGGAATGTTTGATGCAACTGCACCCATGCCAGAGAACCCCAGCCACTTGTGATCGAACCAGTTATCGATCTGGATGATCCAGAGTTCCTCGGGTGCGCGCTGGGAAAGCAGGCCTCGCAAGAGAGAGTTCAATAGCGCAACAAAGCCGGGATCGTCTGTTTTCCCGGCTGCGACCTGAGTCTTCATCGAACAATTATGCGGTAAAACGAAGCCGTCTGAACGTCAACTGTTTGCAATCAGGCGTTACCACAAGCTTGCGCCGTTTCTTCGCCAGCTGGGGCCCGGTCCAAGCCCACACGTGATACACCAGCCTCCCGAGCGGGGTGAAGCCGATTTTCCCGTCGCTACATCATACCGGTCAAACAAGGAGAACATCCGCATAGATCGCAGAGGATTCGTTGATTAGTTCCCGGTAACCAAAACTCGGCTGTTGCGTCAAAGTGATTGCGTCGGGGTGTCGCTTGACGGCCCGGGTCGTCCCGGTTGAGACTTTGACATAACCACGCTGCCAGCCCCGATTCCAAGGAGCCTAACCTTATGAAGCGAATCCTGCTTCCGCTGCTGCTCTCGACAGTTGTTTCGATTTCTCTCTTCGCGCAGGACGCCAGAATGCTTGTGCCGGAAGCTTCCAACACTTTGGCCGGCACGCCTGAAGCATTCCTCGCCTCCTGCCGCGGCGATCTGACGGATGCCAAGAAGCGCGTGGCAGAGATCAAAGCGGCCAAGGGCGCGCCTGGAGCGTTCTCAGTCTTGCAGAGCTTTGACACCACCTTGCTGGTTGCCAGCGATGCGGAGAACCGCGCCGGATTGGCCGAGCAGGTTCATCCCGCCAAGCCCTTTCGCGATGCCGCTCAGACCTGCGAGCAGGAAGCTAACGCCGCGCTCACCGACATCTCCCTGGATCGGGATTTGTACAACGTTCTGAAGGACCTCGACGGCGCCAAGCTCGATTCTGCCGGCAGCTACTATCTCCGCACTACGCTGCGCGACTATCATCGCGCCGGTGTCGACCGCGATGACGCTATCCGGGCAAAGATCAAGCAGCTTCAGGACGAGCTGATCAAAATCGGCGAAGAGTTCGACGAGAACATCGCCGGAGACGTTCGCACGCTGCAGCTTAACACCGCCGATTTAGACGGACTCCCGGACGATTACAAGCGCTCACATAAGCCGGACGCTTCCGGCAAAGTCACCCTGAAAACCGACAACACCGATTACGTTCCTTTCATGGAGTACGCTAAGAGCGAGTCGGCGCGGAAGGCGTTCTATATTTTGTACCGGCAGCGAGCTTATCCCAAGAACATCGACGTGCTGGCCCGCCTGTTGCAGAAACGCTACGAACTGGCCAATGTGCTGGGTTATCCGGATTGGGCGAGCTACATCACCGAAGACAAGATGGTCGCCACCAAGCAGAACGCAGCCGACTTTATCGACAAGATCGCAACCGCGGCCGACACCGGCACGAAGCACGACTACGAGGAACTGCTGGCCTACAAGAAGCGCGAAGATCCCAAAGCCGAGACTGTCAATCTTTGGGATGTGGGCCATCTATCCCACCAGGTGGAGATGGGCAAATATGGGTACGATTCCCAGGCGGTGCGGCCGTATTTTGAGTATTCACGCGTGCTGCAAGGCATCCTCGACCTGACCAGCAAGATGTATGGCATCAGCTACAAGCCGGTGAAATCTGCGCAGGTTTGGCATCCTGATGTTGCGACCTACGATGTTTTCGACGGAGACAAGCGTATCGGGCGAATTTACTTCGACATGTTCCCCCGCGAAAACAAATACAAGCACTACGCCACATTCACTCTGGCAACTGGCAAGAAAGGATTTCGGCTGCCGGAGTACGTGCTGGTGTGCAACTTTCCGAAAGCCACAGATCAGCCAGGCCTGATGGAGCGCGATGACGTAATAACTTTTTTCCATGAATACGGGCATTTGCTGCATGGCATCTTCCGCGGAAACACGCAGTGGGCTGAAGGGGACCTGGAAAACGACTTCATCGAAGCGCCCTCGCAGATGTTCGAAGAGTGGCCAAAAGACCCGACGGTCCTGCAGACCTTTGCCCGGCATTACAAGACGAACCAGCCGATTCCGGTGGAACTGGCCGAAAAAGCCAAGGCAGCCGACAATTTTGACCGCGCGCTCGACGTGCGCTCCCAGATGTTCTACGCCGCCATCAGCCTTGACTACTACAACCGCAATCCTCAGGGTCTGGATACGACGAAGCTGCTCTATGATCTGCAAGAGCGGTATACGCCGTTCAAACATGTGCCCGAAACGCACATGCAGACTTCATTCGATCACCTCAACGGCTATTCTGCCGTGTACTACACCTACATGTGGTCGCTGGTGATCGCGAAAGATATGTTCACCCAGTTTGAAAAGGGTGGACTGCTCAATCCGGAAATTGCTGCGAAATATCGGAACACGGTCCTAGCGGAGAGTGGAACCAAACCAGCAGCCGATCTGGTGAAGGACTTCCTGGGGAGGCCGTATTCGTTCGACGCATACGCGCGTGGCTAAAGGGTGCGGAGCCGGAGACGCGGAGCGGAGGGCAGCCGTAAGGCGAACGACCGCTACCTTTGGGATACCTGCACAGCCATCAGTCGTGTTACTTATTGAAGTATGGCTGCTTCCGCGACACTTGGCCAAGTACACCTCAGCCGCCAACTGAAGGGCGTGAAATACGACCTCTATTTGGCCAATTGTCTCGAATGGATGGAGTCGCGTCCGCAGAATTCCATCCACGCCATCGTGACCGACCCTCCGTATGGCCTCAAGGAGTACACCTCAACTGAAAAAGGCAAGCTGCGCAGAGGCAAAGGGGGAGTCTGGCGGATCCCCCCTTCGTTTGATGGATGCACGCGCAGTCCCGTTCCCCGTTTCACTATCCTGTCGGACGAAGAACGCGGCCAACTCCGGGGCTTTTTCGTTAAGTTTGCAAAGCACGCTCTTCGTGTTCTGGTTCCTGGCGGGCACCTGTTTATCGCTACCAATCCATTACTCTCGCATCTCGTCTATCTGCCGCTATTGGACAGAGGTTTTGAGAAGCGGGGAGAAATCATCCGCCTCGTCCAGACGCTACGCGGGGGAGACCGTCCCAAGAACGCTCACGAGGAGTTTTCCGAAGTGACCGTGATGCCGAGGTCCGCGTGGGAACCATGGGGCCTCTTCCGAAAGCCCTGCGAGGGGCGGGTCCAGGATAATCTCAGGAAATGGAAGACTGGCGGCCTTCGGCGCATCTCCCCGGACGTTCCTTTTTGCGATGTGATTCCATCCGCCCCCACGCGACCGGAGGAACGTTCCATTAGTCCTCATCCTTCCCTAAAACCTCAATCGTTTATGCGTCAGATTGTCAGGGCGTCGCTACCTCTAGGTAAAGGCGTAGTTCTTGACCCGTTTCTGGGGGGCGGTTCAACGATTGCGGCGGCGCTCTCAGTTGGATACGAAAGCATCGGAATTGAACTGGATTCAGAGTTCCTTCACATGGCTTCCGCTGCGATACCAAGACTCACTAACCTGAACGGAAACGGCAAAGCCAATAGCAGAAACGGCACTGCTGGTAGCGAGTCTGGGCAGCGCAGTCTTGCGCTTCTCGACGAATCGTGAGATTTTTCTGTTGACATGCTTCTCGGCGCAGACGGCTTTGATCGTTCCGTTGCACTGCCTCCCGAACTCAAGATCACACATATTCGCGAGGCAATGGAACATCTTGAAGATCGCGCGTCCGAACTGATCGACATATACTTCGAGCAAGCAAACGTCTTCAGCGGAATAGTGGGCATTCTCGGCATCCAAGCCCTTCATGCCTTAAGCCCGTACAAAAAGCATAAGCATCCCGACATTGCTCAGCAGCGGTTCCCCGATCTCTCGCTGAGAGGTCGCTTGAACCCGCCCCCTGAGCATGCGCTCGAGTCGAAGGGTTCGACACGTCCTTGGGCTCTGCAATCCCACTACAATCATCCAGGGTGGTATATCGTCTGGCGTTATGCCGTGGACACCACCAAGCGATTGAAACCGGGCAAAATTGCTGCAATCTGGCGGGTTGACCTTGCATTTCTACGCCAGCAGGACTGGAAATACGAGGGAAGCAAGGCAGCCGAAGGCCGAGGTGGCCGCACCCACACGTTTGGGATCAAACTGCCGGCAAAACTCCTGAAAAGCTGTATCGTGTATCAAAATCCCAGAGTTGTAATTCGGCAAGGTGGCCCTGTTTTAACAAACCTGGACGACTGAGCTGTTCCTTGTCCGACTCGCTCACAGGTCCTGAGCGAGGTCGAACAAGGCACCCGGGCCTACGGGCTTACCAGCCCTCCTTCAGTCCCTTATTTTGCTCATCCAGCCACTTCTGCAACGGCGCGAAGTACTCGAGAATCGCGCTGGCATCCATGTCACGCTGGCCCGTCAGCACTTCGAGCGCATCCGGCCACGGTTTGCTCGCACCCATCTCCAGCATCTTTTGGAATTTCGCGCCGGCTTCCTTCGATCCAAAGAACGTGCAACGGTGCAACGGGCCGGTGTATCCCGCGGCGCGGCACAGCGAGCGGTAGAACTGGAACTCCAGGATATAGGCCAGGAAATATCGCGTGTAGGGCACGTTCCCGGCGATGTGATACTTCGCGCCCGGGTCAAAATCCGCCTCGCTGCGCGCCACCGGCGGCGCCACCCCCTGATATTTCAAGCGCAGGTCCCACCAGGCCTTGTTGTAATCCGCAGGCTTGATCTCGCCGGAAAAAACTTTCCATCGCCACTGGTCGATCACATAGCCGAACGGCAAAAACGCCACGCGATCCAGCGCCTGCTTCAGCAACTGCGGAATGTCATTTCCAGCGGAGGGAATCTGACTGAGCAATCCAACCTGGTGCAGATACTCGGGCGTTATCGCCAGGGCAATGGAATCGCCGATAGCCTCGTGAAAGCCGTCATCGGCGCCGCCTTTGAACATAAATGGCTGGTCCTTATAGGCGCGCTGATACATGTTGTGCCCAAGCTCGTGATGGATGGTAATGAAGTCCACGTCCCGAACTTGAATGCACATCTTGATGCGGAG
Organism: uncultured Acidobacteriaceae bacterium; assembly: GCA_963735545.1. GTDB lineage: Bacteria > Acidobacteriota > Terriglobia > Terriglobales > Acidobacteriaceae > PALSA-270. The sequence goes on along the minus strand of CAVTLU010000007.1, from coordinate 40,452 downwards.
ATCATCCAGATTATCGACATCCCAGGCACTGGCGTGGCAAACCACGTCGCGGTCGGCGGGCTTGGTGAACAGCGAGCGCTGCCAGAAGGTTTCCGGCAGAGGAGCGAATCCCATCGACTTATAAAAACCCTCCCCATAGCGGACCATACCCTTAGGGTCGAGATTTCTAGCTTTTAGCAATTGCGTAAGGTCATAGCCGCCGCTGTTCTCCGGCAGACCCAGCAGCGGGAAAATGTTCTCCCACTCCTGCGCCCACGGATTGCCCAACAGATCAGCCGGGATCGGACCGTCCGGCGGAACAACACTCGCGCCGTAGTGCAGCGACAGCCGCGAGCGGACGTAGGTATGCAGCGAGAGATAGAGCGGACGCACCTGTTGCCACAGTCTTTCGGCCTCGGCGCTGAACTGGTCAGGAGGCATGTCGTAGTTGGATCGCCACATCGCGCCCACATCTTTGAAACCAATTTCGCGCGCGCCTTGGTTCGACAGTTCCACAAAGCGTGAATAGCGCTGGCGCATGGGAGCGCCCACCGCGTGCCACCCCGTCCACAGATCCTGCAGTTCTTTAGGATCGCGGCTGCTCGCCATGACGCGCTCGATGGCCGTGATGTCCAGGCAATCGTCCGGTTTGCGGCAGTATTTGCCTTTACCGTAATCCGCTTCGAGCGAGGCCGCGATCTGTGTCATTTCGCGGCGCAGTGTGGGATCCCGAGGCGCAGGTGCAGTCAAGGCAAGCCGCAGCAACATGAACTTGCGCGCCAGGTCCGGCGGCATCTTCAACCCGTCGAAACGTTTGGCTTGCTCCACCAGGTCGGTGGTGAGAGCGGTAATCTGATCTTGCGCATCCGCAGCCAGGGCTTCGGTGTCCACGGTGATGAAGTTGTCTTCCACCCAGGCGGCGCGACTGACCTTGACGCTCAGCTCGCCAAGGCGAGCCTCCGCCTGTTTCATGAAGTCTTCGGCTTCCTTGACGGTGGGAGTTGACGCGGTTTGCGCTGGGAGCGCGGGCACGAGAACCAACAACAGTAAAATCCTGGGAATCAGAGCCGAAACCCTCATGGAATCCTCCGCCCGAAATTATACGATCCTCACGAGTCCCGTAGTTCGGTCAGAGTCTCGAAATTTACGCCGCGTGCTGCTTTCGGACGGAGTCGGGTTTCGACAGGATTGCTGGGAGTGAAACGTAGGCTGCGGCCTTTTTCCGTGCCATCAAACCCTGGTAGGTTGAGCCAATTTGAGTTGCGATCTGCGGCCACAAGTAGCGCTCTCCAACTCTTTCTCGCGCTTTCACCGCTGCCGCCTGCCGTACCGCAGGCTGCGACACCAGCAATTGCAACATGCGCGCGAGATCGTTCACATCTCCGCGTTTGAATGTATAACCTGCACCTTCAACAACCTCGCAATTCTCAGGGATGTCGCTCGCCAGAACGCAAACGCCGGCAGCCATGGCATCGAGCAGGGCGAGGGAAAGGCCTTCGAGGTCGGAAGGCAGAACGAACAGCATGGCGTTGGTGAGCAGCTCCTCAAGGTCTTGGCCCGAGACCCAATCGAGCACGCGAATGGCAGGGCTTTGATGTTTGCGGAGTTCGCCGGCGTACGCGTCGGAATGACTGGTTCCGCCTGCCAGCACCAGCTTCGCCGGGGTCACGAGCGTTTCGTATGCCTCGATCAACATATGGCAGTTTTTCTCGGGGGAAAAACGGCCCAGGAACAAGATGTAGTTCCCCGGCTCGATTCCCCAGCGCGCCACCTGTGAGAGACTCCGCCGCTTCCGGAAGTTTGCGCCGTTGGGAACGTAGGTAGTATTAACGCCATATCTATCGTGGTAGAGCCGTTGCAAGGTTTGTGAGACCACCATGGTGGCATTGGGCAGCCGAAGCGACGCCTGCTCGCCCAAGCGGAGCACCGCCGCTGCAATTTTTCCCCACTTCTTGCGCTGCCAATCCAGCCCCTGGACGGTCACCACCGTTTTCTTTCCCAACAAACGGGGAAGGAAGGAGAACAGCGCCGAGCCCTGCGCGTGGTAATGCACGATGTCACAACCGTGGAACATGGCGTGAATCGTACTGAGAAAGCTGTGAACTACAGTCTCCAGGTGCTTGGAACGGACCGTGGCCAGCCGGACTAGCCGCATTCCCTTATATTCGCGGAGCGGCGGAGTGAAGTAGGTCCGGCAGTACACCGTGACCTCATGCCCCATGGCTGCCAGCCGCTGGCCAGCTTCTTCGTAGTAGGTCTCGATGCCGCTGTATTTGGAAATTACTCCACGCCCGCCGATAAAGGCCACTCGCACTCTTGTTTGCTTAGGCGGGAGAGCGTTTGGACAGGCTGGCTCGGGTCCACCATGGGTTAAGCGTTCATACAATCGGATCAGCGCAGCGTAGTGACTCTCCGGGGTGTGATGATTGCGGACGAACTCTCTCCCAGCCGCTCCCATCGCGGCCGCTTGCCGCGGATTCTCCGCCAGGAACGAGACGGCGCTCGTCAACCGCTCCACATTGCCCACCGGAAAAAGCAAACCGGTCTTGCCTTCACGCACCAGTTCGCGCCGCGAACCGAGATCGGACGCCACCACCGGCCGGCTTTGCGCATAGGACTCGAGAATGCTTTTCCCCAGGGTTTCGTAGGCTCGCGAAGGCAGAACCGTGAAGCGTGCAGATGCGATCAAGGTGTCGAGCTCCTGACCTTGCACATGACCTGCAAACTCTGTATTTATCAGACCCAATTGCGCGGCCAGAGTCTCCAATTCCCCGCGCTGAGGACCGTCTCCCGCTATTTTCAAATGGAGGTCCGGCAGAAGACGCATGGCCTGCAAAAGATCAGAAACTCCTTTTTCCGCAGAGAGCCGTCCGAAGTAGACGATTGGGGCTTTCCTAGGCGGCTCCGGCGGCGCATTCTTCGGCAGCTTCTGGAAGTGGGGTAAGACCTCGATCTTTTGCGCATCCCAACCGTTCTCGATCAACTTGTCCTTTACGAATTCGCTGGGAGCGAGAAAACAATCAACACATTTCTCGTAAGTACTCAGCCAACGATGGAAATAAGCCTCTGCCGCCAGCACGAGCTTCGAACCGGGCGGGCCGTTGTAGCAGCCTTCGGTTAAAACGTGCCAAAACTTGCCCCCTTTGCAACGCTCGCATGCCTGGCCCTTGGCCACCAGGTTGTAGCTGGGGCAAAGCAGCTTGAAATCGTTCAAGTGATAGACAACGGGGACGCCTTGGGCCTTGAGTTCCCAGAGAATCGAAGGCGAGAGGTGATGATAAATATTGCGAACGTGGGCCACATCAGGCTTGAACTCCGCGATCATTCGTTTCAGGCGGCGGCGTGCTTCGCGGGAGTAAATCGCGTTTGCAGCCAAGCGGGCACGTGCAGAAACGCCGTAACCCCCGGCCTTGAAATCAATCAGCGGCACAAAGTGTTGGTCGTACGGCGTGCGCTGGCCCCGTGGATCGGCCATGGAAAACAGCGCCGCTTCGTGGCCCTGGGCGCGCATCAACTCTATCGCGTCGAACACGTAAGCCTCGGTGCCGCTAAAGCGAAAGTTATATTTGTTGCAGTACAGGATCCTCATAAGCTTTGTTCTCCGCGGGTCCAGCGATGCGTTCCAGGAACAGATCGGCAAAAGTGGCCAGGGTTTTTTGACGGTTGAAGTGTTGCAGCACATGCTGGCGGGCGGCCTTTCGTAGCGACCTCAAAGCGGGCGGCGTATTGCGGATCGATTCGATCTTCTCGACGAAGTCCTCCATCGAGCCCCCGCGATAGAGAAGGCCGGTCCGGCCGTTTACGACCAGCTCAGGAATTCCAGTCATCGCGGGCGCAAGCACCAGCCGGCCGTGGGCCATCGCCTCCATCAGAACTAACGGGATGCCCTCGCTCCGGCTGGTGAGCACAACCAGGTCGGACGCCGCGTAGTAAGAATTCAGTTGTTGGCGAGGCAAATAGCCGAGGAGCCTTACTTCACCATCGAGGTCCAGAGCGTGAATCAACCGCGCGAGCCGCGGCCTCTCAGAACCTTCGCCTGCGATCAGACATAGGAAAGGAACGTCGCAATCTTTCAGCCTCCGGCACGCCCGTACCAGAAAAGCATGGTCCTTGACGGGATGCAGTCTTCCCACCGCCAGGATGATGAGTTGGGCGCGCCGCTCGCCTTCATAGTCCGGAACGGTCACGGGAGGAATATCAACTCCCATCCGTTGGACGATGACCTTGCCTCGATCCACACCGGGATAACGTTCCAGGATGAGGCGCCGATTGAATTCCGAGACGGTAAAGCAGAACTTGCAGTTTTCTAGCTTGGTATCGAGATAAGTCGGGTGCGACAGGAGGTCAGAACCGTGCAGCGTGAAGCTGAAGCTGGTTCTCGTTAGCCGGGACGCGACCATTGCGATCCACGACGAAAAATAACCGTGGTGGACATGAATGTGCTCAACGGCACGGTCTTCGATCAGCAGCGCATAGTACGCACCCAGCCAAGTGTGCAGTAGTGCGCGCATCCGCTGCCCGAACGGCTCGTTGCCCTGCAGCAGGACGCGTTCGATGAGGTCCGCTAGCAGTGTGAACTTTCGCAGGCATAGTCCAGCCGCGCGCAGCAACAATCTAAAGCGGAGCGGTTGCAAGTAGCAGGTTTCGGCCGCCATGATTGCGCCTTCCTCGCCAGTAGCCAACTTCACGCGCCTGGCGCTGCACGGGATCACTTGCACGCCTCGGCGGCGAAGCTCACCGATCTCCTCGGTCACATATGGCTCCACCGGCGACGGGAACTGGTTCGCGAGATAGGCAACCCTGGTCATATTCGCTCCACTTCGTGTGTGTTCGGGGTGATTGCCTCAGCCTGAAAGAAAAGAAGATTGAACGGCCGTTCGGTTCTGCGCCGCCAGGATCCCCGCCAACGTGAATAAAAGGCCATTCACGAACTGATAGTTCATCACCACAAAACAGCCATTCAACAGGTACACACCAAGCAGCACCGGCCAAAGCGAACGGAATTGCCTATCCAGAAAGGACCCGTCTGGCGAGGTTACCGGCTGAATCAGCCTTCCGCCCGGATTCCGCCTCAGCCGAAACAAATCGATTACGATCCACAGGTACAGGGCCAGCCCGATGCCTCCGTGTTCCACGGCAATTTCGAGGTAGGTGTTGTGGAAGAAGAACGCTTCCTGGTGAAACTCACTAATCCTCATCGACAAATCGGTCTGCACGGCTGCTGCGCCCCATCCCCAGAGCGGCTTCGCCTGGAACATGTCCCAGCCCGCATGGTAGAGCGCCCAGCGGAACTCAACCGGACTGCTGTCCTCCAGGCGGGCGCTGAGCGAGCGATTCACATTTTCGAAGGCGAGCACAGAGAACAGACAGGCGACCGCCGCGAGCACCAGGCAGAGACAGGCGCGGCGCACTCGCAGGCTGGGAGAATACAAAAGCAACGCCAGCACCGATGCCGCAAAGGACAGCCATACGGCGCGCGTCTTAGTGGCCAGTATCGCTACGGGCAGTGCGATCAGAAAAAACAGCGCCGGCAGGCCGCGCAACCGACGACGCCGAAACGAGTCGATGGCAATCAGGCCAAGTAAGTTCAAGGTGACGCCGTTTGCGACCGCCTGCAGAAAGGGGCCACGCGCGCGATCGGCATGAATGCCAAGACCTTCATCCGCGATGAACGGTGGAAAGATCAAGGACTTCGTTCCTGCCAGAAAGAAAATAGAGGTGATACAGAGGTATCCCAATACGAGCAGGAAGAAGGTCTCGAACCGGCGCAGAGAGACTTCATCCTCGAAAACGAGTCCCGCCATGTAGTACATGGCGAAAGGTACTACCCATTTGGCTGCCAGCGTGCTCCAGGCTTCTGCCTGATAAGGCTGAGCCAGGACATCAGACAAAGCCAACGCCAGCATTCCAAGCATCGGACATTTCACCGCCCCCGACATTCGCAACGGCTGCCGCTTGATGAGCGCCCGCAACAGCACAACGAAAACCAGCAGCGCGAAGGCGATCCGGTCCAGTTCGTAGAGCCGTACATCCGGCGGGCGAAAGAGCATGGCCGCCAGAGTCGCCATGAACAATAACGACGGACACATCATCATGGCGTGCAGCGGGCGGAATGCCGCGATCAAGCCCCACTGCGCCAAGCCCTGCAACGAGTCCGACGGCTCGCCATGCGATCGAGCGGGAACCGTTGTCGTGGCAGACATGCTACGTACCGCTCCCATCTAATACTGTGAAGAGGGTCTTGAACAAGATCCGTAGGTCCAGCCAAAGACTCCAATGCTCGATGTATTCCAGATCGAGCGCCATGTTGCGCTCAAACGACGGATCACCTCGCGCCGTAACCTGCCACAGTCCGGTGATTCCCGGGGTTACATCCAGACGGCGGAAATGTTCCAGATCGTAGAGTTCAAAGTCGTCCACCGGATGAGGCCGCGGCCCGACCAAGCTCATCTCTCCGCCCAGAACATTCCATAGCTGGGGCAGTTCATCCAGGCTGTAACGGCGAAGCCAGCGGCCCAGACGCGTGATGCGCGGGTCGTTCATCATCTTGAAGAATGGGCCCTCGCGCTGGTTGGAGCCTCTCAAGCTGGCTTTTGCCAGGTTCGCATCGTCAACCATGGTGCGAAACTTGTGGCAAATGAACGTGTTCCCTTTTCGCCCGACCCGTTGCGCCCGGTAGAGAACCGGCCCTGCCGAATCCAATTTGATCGCCAGCGCGATGGACGCTAGCGCTGGTGCGATGGCTACAAGTCCAAACCCGGCGAGCACAAGGTCGGCCAAGCGCTTGAGAAACAAGCCAATTACAGGGACTCGTTCCTGATGCAACCTCAAGACTGGCAAGTCGCCAAGCCTCTCGAATACCACGGACTTAGGATCGAGTCCCGCCAGATCGGGAATCGCCTTCACGCTTAGCCGGTTGCTTCGTGCTTCTTGAATGACTCTCCAGGCCAGTTGGCGCTCGCACGGCATGGTTAGGATGATCTCGTCGACAAATTCCGCCCGAGCGATGCTGGCGAGATCAGCTACTTTTCCGAGGACCCCGCCTCCCAACGGTTTGCTGTCGTCGAGGAAACCGCGCACCACGCAGCCGGCGAGAGGGTGCTGATCGAAATACGCAGCCAGCTCTTGCCCCGCTTCGCCGTTACTTACGATCAGAACGTTGCGGTCGGTGCGCGACGCCCGCTTTTGCCGTATTTCCGGAACCAGACGTGGCCCCGATTTGGATGGCGCGGGAGGAACTTCTGCTTTGCTCGATGCAGCAGCGCGCACTTTGAGAACTCCCATGGTGGTTTCTCGTAGCCTTGCAACTCTGGAATGTGTGGATTGAAGATCGAACTTAGCTCTTGCGTTTTGGAGTCTTCACAATCGCTTGTAGATAGCTTCTGGAATGGGGAAGGTACGTTCGCTCAGCACCGCCCCGAGCACTCTTGCGTTAGCTGCTTGCAGCATCTCTTTGGCTCGCTGCGCGGTCAGGCGCCGTGTGGAATTCGCTTCCAGGACGAGGGCGACTCCGTCACTCAGGCGGCCCAACAGTGCGGCTTCACCGTAGAGTCCGGCGGGAGGGCCATGCAACACCGTGTAGTCGAACTCCAGCCGGAAGTCGGAAAGCCGCCGCTCCAACCACGCCGCGGAGAACATGTTTCCGTCGTCGCCCAGCAGGAGCTTGCGCGGCGCCAGCCAAAGTCTTCCGCTAATGTGTTGGGAACTATCCCGCAAAGAGCCAAACTCTGCCCTGCCAGAATCCGATCCCTGACTGGCGCCGCCGAAAATATCTTCCAGTTCAGGATGATATGGATTCGCCTCGATCACACATACGCTGCCCGCAACCTGGGCGGACAATGCTTTCCCGATATCCATGCACATCTCGGCGAGATAGGTGCGCTCGTCGACCGCGCTGAAAACCACATGCCGTGCCGCTTTGGGACGGCCGGGGGCAAAGACCTCGCGCACCAATCGGCGAATCTGCTCCTCGGCGAACTGGTCGAGAGTCCGGCGTGGCGCTTCTGGAGTGGCGCGAGCCTGCGCTTGGATATCCGCCGGCGCGTCAAGAATCTCCGGGCGTAGCGCCGGATGCAACAGATTAACGACGGTGCTCATTCGATGCCCCCACTCTGCTTTTGAGTTCGAATTGCCTGTTGGTTCCCGGAAAAGCTGTGGCCTCCTGACCTGCTGACGCTTGCCTTGCGCCCAACCTGTAGAACCGGCATCTACGCGTCCCGTCGCGGCAGGGACGCCAACACTGGCGCCCCGAGGTAAGCGACAACCTCGTCGGGCGTCCGAAATGCCGGGTCCAGCCGGTCAGCCGCAAATGCCAAACCAGTGCTGAAGGTGCTGGCAGCTAAGAGGCCAACCAACCCGAAACTCGCCTCGGACCGGGCCGGCAAAGCCGGGGTCGCGGGCTGTTCCGCGACCGTGACATTGAGAATGTGGTCCTGGTCCATAGCGTCCTCGATCCTCGCTTCCTCACGCTTACCCATGTAAAGGAGGTACTCCTCCTCGGCGGCTTTCATGTTGCTCAACAGCGCTTCCTGTTTGAGAGCGCGATCACCGAGGACGCGAACATTATCCCGATAACTGGCGAGCAATGCGCCCGTGGCCTTGGCGCGAGCCTCCAACCCGCTGAGTTCGACCGTAGCCTTCAGCAGTTCTCCTTTTGCCCATTCATGATTGGGTTCAACGTCGGTCGTCTGGTCGCGGAGCGGCGCCAATTCCTCGGTTGCGATGGAATTTTTCGTCTCCACGATCTGCTGGTCCACTTCCTGCACCAGCCGGTACGTAGGATTAAACTTGGTGAGCAACTCGGTGCGCTTCAACTGCAGATCGAGGAGCTTGGATTTCATTTTTTCCAGCAGCAGAGGATTGTCGGCGTTGCGGATCAGCGTAGTGGCGCGCTCCGGCAGCGACCGGAGCTGCAGCTGCAACATGCGAATCCTCTGCGAAGTTTGGGCGATCGCTACATGATTCTCGCGGTCGCTGGCTTCCTCCTCCCCCAGCTTCTGCAGGGCGATGTCGCGCTCCTGGGCAGCGGAAACCACCCCCTCATCGCGAGTAAACTCCATCAGCTGTAACTGCGCCTCTCCCAAGCCGCGGCGCGCCTGAACGATCTGGCGCTCGAAAAAATCGGATTCGCCCGAAGGCCGGCGCACTCGCAAGTGTCTTTCCAGGTAAGCGCTGGCCAGGCAGTTCAACACCCTCGCCGCCTCTGCCGGGTTGGAAGATTTGTAGCTCACCGTGATCAGAGTCGTCTTTCGCACCGGTTCGACATCGAGCCGTTTGCTTAACTGGCGCACGGCGCGGGCGAGCCGCTGATCCTCGGTATCGCTCCCGAGCTTCCACCAGGGGCGGGTGTCCGGGAGCAACCCCGCCGTTCTGGCGACGGTTCGCAGGATCTCGTCGTCCCGCAGCAGTTCCACTTCAGAGTTCAGTTCCTCCTCTGTTACTTCGTCGCGTTCCAGCAGCGCCTGCTCGGGCGCGGGCGTCACTAAGGGGTCCAGGCGGCCACGCCGCACCAGCACCCGCATTTCAGCCCGGTAAGAAGGAGCCAGAAGCCCATAGAGGAGAACCGCAAGCAGTACCCCGGAAAAAGAGATCAGCACGAGCCGGCGCTGCCGGAACATGACGGCCAGCAGGTCGCGCATCGTAGGGGAGGGCTCTCGCGCCGATCTGGGGATGAGTCTCAGTTCTTCCGGCATATGGGTCTTCTGGCGTCCAGTTGCGCGCTTTCCGCAACATCTTTAGAACTGGGTTGGTGTTGAGTACATGCTGAGGTTTGACGTCGGCAGGTATCGCCGAATCTTCGAAATAGAGTTCTGCGGCACAAAAATAAAATCTCCGGGCCGCAAAAGAACGTCTTCGCCCAGGGTGCGTGTTTTGAGCATGTGTTTGATATTCAGCAACCGCGCTTCAGAGAGTTCGTCGGACACGCGGCGGAACAGCACAACCTGGGAGTGCTTCGCCTGTTCGTTAAATCCGCCGGCAATTTCGACAGCTTCAGTCACCGTGGTCTCTGCCCGCAACTCATACTTGCCCGGATGAGTCACTTGCCCTCCGGCAATGAAGTAGGGCTTATCGAAGTCTTTCAAAACGACGGTGACCTCAGGATCATGCATCGACACCGCGTATGCGTCGCGGACCGCAACTTGCAGCTCCGCGACGGTCATCCCCTCGGCGAAGAGTTCATTTCTTCCTTTCAGCGTGATAAAGCCATCCGGCTGCACGCTCACGGCTTGATTGAACTCGGGGGCGAAAGTGAAGTTGATTTCGAGCACATCGCTCTTGTGTAACCGGTACAGCGGACGGCGTGCCCCCGTCAGGGCTGGACTCTTTATGCCGTCCGCTGTTCCGGAGTTCGTGGCTTTCGCCTGCCCAGTGGTTCCCACAACTGCCAGAGGCGGTTGTTCCTGGGCGGCAGCGGCTCCCACGAAAACCTGCTGCATCAACACGCAACCGGCAAGAGCGTTAACCGCGTATCTCAGAACAGTCTGCATAGCTGATTGCTCAAGTTGCGCTCGTCTTTGCATCGCCAATCACTGCCTTCAATTTCGAGCCTTCTGCAACCTATCGCTGCTGGCCGAAGGCGACAAGACTTGTGAAGTGTCGTACACGAAGGTAGGTAGATAGAGCGAATTGCGAAATTGCTTTCACGGGGCTGCGGATGAATCTTCACAGGCACGGTTTCAGCTCACGCGCAACTCTTCCGCCAGCCATCGCAGACTCGCGTCGAGGCACGAAGGTGGGGCAACACTTCGGGTACGTCCACTAACGTAGGCTTGTCGATGACTGCGTGAGGTGGGTTCTGAAGTGTCGCCCGCTAAATTGGAGCGCTGTCCTCAGCAGCGCTAAGGAGTTGCAGGAAATAGCAGAGCGAATTTTGAGGGAGCCGAGGTTATATCGAGCAAGTTTTCCACACAAACAAATGCGGCTCAGACGTAGCTTCGTCACAGAATTGGGCTGCCATGCCCTGCTAGATTCAGCAGTGACGGGCACTCCAAACCAACAAATTCACTCCTGAGGTTCCATGGAATCCGTATCTGCCGGACTGAGTCGCACGATTGGTGTGCTCGTGGCCGACTCCAATCAAATGCAGTCGCAGTTGCTGGTGGCCGCGCTGCGGCGCAGGCCGGAGTTTCGGGTGAGTTCCTGCCAGGTTGAGATGGGCTCGATTCTCGAAGCAATGGCCTCCACCGCCGTTCAGGTAGCGATCATGAACGCGGACAACTTCGGAGACGGAGGCCACGACCTGACCATAGTGCGCCGGCTGCACTTGACCCATCCGGAAGTAGCCAAGATCCTGCTGCTCGAGACAAGCAGCCGGGAAGCGGTGGTCAACGCTTTCCGCTCCGGGGCCCGGGCGCTATTCTGTTTCTCAGACTCCCCGTTCCGATTGCTTTGTAAGTGCATCCACAGCGTTCATAGCGGGCAGGTTTGGGCCAATAATGAGCAACTCCAGTATCTGATTGAAGTCCTCACGGAGGTTCCTTCTTTGCGGGTGGTGAATGTCCGGGGAAACCGTCTGCTCACTCCCCGCGAGGAGCAGGTAGTGGCGCTGGTGGCCGATGGGTTGTGTAATCGGGATGTGGCTCGCGAACTCAACTTGAGCGAGCACACAGTGAAGAAATACATGTTTCGCATCTTCGACAAGCTGGGGATTTCGAGCCGCGTGGAACTGGTGCTATATGCCGTGAATCATGGAGGACACCTGCAGGCGGAGTGGGTGGCTGGGGGAAGGGCTTAGCTGATTCTATAGGCGATGTGTCCAATCGAGCAGTCGCCTGCTGCCATGCGCGACGGCTCAAATCGTGATTGCCGATTGTTGTTCAGAGTAGATGATCGCAAACGGGAAACGCCAAAGAAAAAACCGCCTGGTGTTGTTCTTCGCGATTGGCCAGCGGTCGGGTGCTTCGCGGATTAGTTCGGCGGTCCGACGCAACTCTTCTATGAAGTCACCGGCTACTTTTGGATTGCGCAGCCACTGCAAGACTGTCCAACAGAGTGTTGGCTAAGGCAGCGCGCTCGCCGACGGGCAGGGCGAGAGCGCGTTTCAGCGGGTCTGAAACTTCAGGACTCAGTAAGTCATTGTACCTTGTGAAAGCATGCCGCAAAATCAATAACTTCCAAGCGCTGCACGAGCGCGTTAATCGGGCAAACCGACGACAGGCCGCTGCCCTGGCCATCAATATTGGGAGGCGGTCTAAATTTACAAATCAAAGCCCCCCTGTCCGCTTCCCAGGTGAGATATAATCCACTCCCGCCACGGGAGATGACATTTGCAAGTGATCCAGCCACCCCGCTCGCTGGTTTGGACTTCGATTCCACAATCTCAAGACAAATATCCCAATCGGAGAAACACATCCGGCTTGGCGTGAATTGCCCCGCGCCGGCCACAAGGAGGAAACAATGGCAACTGCTCTGAAGTTCGCTCCCCCGGAGGACAAGGTCACCAGCTTTGTCTCCAGAACTCACAAAATGCTCATCAACGGAGAGTGGGTCAACTCTGCTTCCGGCAAGACCTTTCCCACCTACAACCCCGCGACCGGAGAGGTTCTTTCGCGCATCGCCGAAGGTGACCGCGAGGACATCGATCGCGCGGTAAAGGCTGCTCGGGCGGCGTTTGAAACCGGGCCTTGGTCGAAGATGACTGCCTCGGAACGCGGCCGCGCCATCTGGAAGCTCGCTGACCTGATCGAAGAAAATCTGGAAGAGTTCGCCGAACTGGAATCGCTGGACAACGGCAAGCCGCTGAAGATCGCGCGCGTCGCCGACGTTCCGCTCGCCGTGGACCTGTTCCGCTACATGGCGGGCTGGGCGACCAAGATCGAAGGCAACACTATTCCGATTTCCGTGCCCTACGCGCCGGGAGCGAAGTTCCTCGCCTATACGCTGCGCGAGCCGGTCGGGGTGGTCGGTCAGATCATTCCCTGGAATTTCCCCCTGCTGATGGCGGCGTGGAAGCTGGGCCCGGCGCTGGCGACGGGATGCACCGTGGTTCTGAAACCGGCCGAGCAGACGCCGCTTACCTGCCTGCGGCTCGGCGAACTGATTCAGGAAGCCGGCATCCCCGACGGCGTCGTCAACATCGTCCCGGGATACGGCGAAACCGCCGGAGCGGCGCTGGCGGCGCACCCCGACGTCGACAAGATCGCATTCACCGGTTCCACCGAAGTCGGCAAGCTCATTCTGCACGCGGCTGCCGGTAATCTGAAAAAGGTGTCCCTCGAACTGGGCGGCAAGTCGCCGAACGTGGTTTTTGCCGATACCGATCTGGATGCCGCCATCGCCGGCGCCTCCAGCGCGATCTTCTTCAACCACGGACAGTGCTGCTGCGCGGGCTCCCGGCTCTATGTCGAGAACAGCATCTTCGACAAAGTGGTCGAAGGGGTTTCCGAGCACGCCAGCAAGATCAAGGTTGGCCCGGGTTTTGAACCCTCCACCGACATGGGTCCGCTGGTTTCCGAGGAGCAACTTAACCGCGTCTGCGGCATATCTGGAATCGGGATTCTCCGAGGGCGCGAAAGCCGTCGTCGGCGGAGGCCGCGAGGGCGATAAAGGATACTTCGTAAAGCCCACGGTCCTGGTCAACACCAACGAAAAGATGAAGGTCGTGCAGGAAGAGATCTTTGGACCGGTGGTGACCGCCATCCCGTTCAAAGATCCTGAGGAGTTGGTTACACAGGCCAACGACAGCGTGTACGGCCTGGCGGCGGGCGTTTGGACGCGTGACATCTCCAAAGCTCACCGTCTGGCTTCGCAGCTGAGCGCCGGCACGGTGTGGATCAACTGCTACAACATCTTCGACGCGGCCCTGCCCTTCGGCGGCTACAAGCAGTCGGGCTGGGGACGCGAAATGGGCCACGAGGCCCTGGAAATGTATACGGAAGTAAAAGCAGTCTGCACCGCGTTGTAGGCTGATCGAGCGACGGGCGTCCTCGCCAGTCAGACCACGGACCTGTGCTCTGACGGGGCGAGGACGCCCGTCGCTTCACTGACGTTAGCTTGCTCGGACTAGGACGCCCTGCCCCTTCAATTGCATCCAGCGCCACCCCCACGTAATATTCCCCAGAATGATCGGCGAAACCATCTCCCACTACCGCATCGTGGAGAAGCTCGGTGGCGGCGGCATGGGCGTCGTCTACAAAGCTGAAGACACCTCCCTCGGCCGCTTCGTCGCGCTCAAATTTCTTCCCGACGAGATCGCCCACGACCCGCAGGCGCTCGAGCGCTTTCGCCGCGAAGCCCGCGCCGCCTCCTCGCTGAACCACCCCAATATCTGCACCATCTACGAAATCGGGGAGCACGACGGCAAGCGCTTCATCGCCATGGAGTACCTCGACGGCGTAACGCTGAAACACATGATCACCGGCCATGCGCTCGATCTCGAAACCCTGCTCTCGCTCTCCGCTGAAATTGCCGATGGCCTGGACGCCGCCCACAGTGACGGCATCGTCCACCGCGACATCAAACCCGCCAATATCTTCGTTACCAAGCGCGGCCACGCCAAGATTCTCGACTTCGGCCTCGCCAAAGTCACCTCGCGCGTTGCCGCCGGCTCATCCGCCGATAATACCCAGTCCTTCTCTACCTTCGGCGACGAGCACCTCACCAGCCCCGGCACCGCACTCGGAACCGTGGCCTACATGTCGCCAGAGCAGGCGCGCGGTAAGGAACTCGATGGCCGCACCGACCTGTTCTCATTCGGCGCCGTGCTCTACGAGATGGCCACCGGCGTTCTCCCTTTTCGCGGCGACACCTCCGCCAATATCTTCGACTCCATCCTCAACAAGGTGCCGGCTCCGCCGGTGCGCCTGAATCCCGATCTGCCGCCGAAGCTCGAAGACATCATCAGCAAAGCTCTGGAGAAAGATCGCGACCTCCGCTACCAGCACGCCTCGGAGATGCGTGCCGACCTGAAGCGCCTGAAGCGCGAGACTGACTTCAGGCCGTTCCGCGGTCGAATCGGGTTCCACTCCCGCCATGCCGGCCGTGTCGTCCGGCGCAACTCCGGCCGCGCCGTCCAGCGGGTCAGTGCTGATCGCGCAAGCCCGACAGCACCGCGCGCTGACTTTCAGCACGATTGCCATCGCCGCTCTGGTTTTGGCTGCGGCGGCCTTCGGAATTTACAAGTTCGTAGCTCGCAGCCAGCCCTCGATCGACACTCGTAATCTCACCATCCGCTCCCTCACCGAGCACGGCGGAGTGGTCAGCTTCGCCACCATTTCGAGCGATGGTAAATGGCTGGCTTACGGCAAGCGCGAGGGCGAGCGTAGCCTGCGGGTCAAGCAGATACTCACCGGCAGCGAAGTCACCGTAGTCCCGCCACAACCTGGCTTCTTCAGCTCAGCTGCCTTCACTCCGGACGGAAACTATCTTTACTATATGCACACCGACCCGTCGAACGAGACCAACTTCAACATCTACGCCGTCCCCTCGCTAGGCGGGGCCACGCGCCAGGTGGTTACGGCGGTCGGAAATGGTGTGGCCTTCTCGCCTGATGGCAAGCGCATCGCCTACACGCGTCCCTTGCCTGAAAAGGGCGTCGTTCAATTGTTGATTGCGAACGCTGACGGCAGCGGCGAGCATTCAATCTATGAGCGAGGCGTCGGAAATACCGGCTTCAACAGCGATCCCAGTTGGTCGGCTTCGGGCGACCTCATCGCCATTGCTGCATGGGAGCTGGGTAAAGACTCCATCACTACGGTTGTGGTTCTGCGCCCTGACGGGCATCTACTGAAGAGCATTCCTTCCCCAATGATCGTCTTGGCAGTCGCCTGGCTTCCCGACTCCTCCGGCTTCTTCTTCGTCGGCGCGGAGAAATCCAGCGGGTTTCGCCAGCAGGTCTGGTTCCAGCCATACCCGTCCGGGCGGCCCTTGAAAGTCAGCAATGATTTGAATCAATACAACTCGGTCAGCGTGAGTGGCGACGGCAAGTCCTTCGTAACCGCTCAATCCCGCCTTTCTTCCACGATCTACGTGGGCGATGTTCCACCCGTGCTTAACGACAAGATCGACTGGAAACTGGCCCCCGTCACCACGGATCAGGCCCCGGGCTTCCAGGGCATGGCCTGGAGCGCGACCGGCAAACTGCTGGAAGCCGATTCCTCCAATCATTTCTACGTCGGCGTCCCCGGTCAAAGCTGGACACGCTTGCTGGAAAATGACACCGCCGACTTCGGGCCGGCCTTCTGCGGAGGTGAGGATATCGTTTTGATGAGATTGTCGGAAGCGAACACGCCGAATGTGTGGCGTCTCAACCCGGCCACCGGCGAACTCAAGCAATTGACTTCCGGCAAGAACGACGAGTCGCCCGCCTGCACACCCGATGGCAAATGGCTCGTCTACGCTTCGAGCAACGATAATTTCAATCACCTGACCAGGATTCCGGCCAATGGAGGTTCACCCACCGATCTGGATGTGGGCAACCTCTATGGATATCCGATGATTTCGCCCGATGGGGCGGCGGTCGCTTATCTAAAGCTGGAAGGCCACGGCGCCGCCGGCAAGCTGAAAATTATGGTGCGCCAGATCGAAAGCGGCGCAGTGCTGCACGAACTGGACGCGCCCGTCGGCGACGCGCAATCCATCGCCTGGACCCCGGACGGCAAAGCCCTCACCTACCTGCACACTGTGGGAGCCACGCGAAATCTGTACATGGTCCCCCTGGCCGGCGGCCCGCCCGTACAACTAACGCACTTCGACAGCGAACCGTCAATGATCCGGGCCTACGCTTGGCAGCCCGGAGGCAAGAAAATCGCAATCGTCCGCGCCCGCTTCAACGACACCGACGCGGTAATATTCAGCGACTTCCGCTAAAGTGCATCGGCGTCCCGCCTGCCCGAACACGAAGCGGCTTGGGACGCGATTGCCCCAGGGGAAACTGGATTGACTTTCTGTTTACAGGCGCGCGGGCAGCACCCCAAAGTTTCCATGTCGATATTTGCATTACCCCGCGCTCTGTCTACAATGAGGGGAACTTAATCCACAAGGAGCCATCATTCCAGTCAAGTTCGACTCCCGCTCGCGCCGCTGGACGGTGATTGCCTCCGGCCTGCTCTGCGGTGTGCTGGCGCTGGTCGTAATCTTCACCAACCGGGGCGCTTTTTACAGTCCTCTGGCGGTAGTAGTAGTTGCGGCAATCGGAGCGGCGGCAGTCCTGCTGCAACTTCGCCTGCGCAACCGGACGCAGGCCATCGCCGTGCACCCGCCGGTGTGGCTGAACATCCTGGGGATCTTGTTCGCAGCGGCCGCGCTCTTCGCCGATCGCTTTCATTGGAGCGCGGAATTTGGGCAGCTGATGGCTCTGTGTGCGGTAGGCAGTTTCGCGGTGAGCAGCGCCATCATCCTGCATACCTTTCGCAAGGATCGGCTGACCTCGAAAGTAAAGTGATCGCATGTGGACCTGCCCTGCATTTATTCATGAGCGATCAAGCGGGAAGGGCACCGCTTTGGAGCCGTGCCGCATGCATCGCGGGATTCGAGCACGCGCCGCTATGGCGCGCAACTACCACGGTCGCGGACCGAGTGAGATAGCTGCCGCTCCTGTGAGCAGCGTTCCGGCAGATGCAGAAGCGCTAGGACGGCACAGCCAAAGAAACAGCGGAGAAACTCCTACCGGCTCCTTGGTTCGACTCTCAGACGCTGAAGCGCGTATGTCGTTTTCGAAGCTTGGTGGCACGAGTGAAACTCGTGCCCTCCCAATCCGCCCAACTTTGGAGTTTTTTTCGCTCCGATCCGTGCCCTTGGCGAATTCCTTCGCGATCATGAATAGCTGCCCGCACACGCGACCCCGCAGGCCATCGTAGGGGCGAATTCAGCTTGCACGCGGGAGGACGAAGTCATCCGTCTCTACGTGTGTGACTAGGAAGCTGGCTTGTCCAGTCGGGCGCGAAATTCGTTCTTCCAACTCTTTCCATTCCCTCTGCCAGTGCCACCAGGCCAGCAATCCAACCAGCAGCAGAGCTGCGGCGGTCGTCCAGAGAACGCGCCGCACACTGGCGCGATCCAGCTTTCGGACTCGCTTAACGAGAGATGCCTTCGCGCGAGGCGCCGCTACTTTGGGACTCGCGGCGGGCGCTGGTGGTGCCGCTACCGCCGCAGGTTGCAACCTCTGTCGCGCCCACTCGCGAATCACCGCTTGCTGATGCCGGGTCAATCCCTGGAACTCGAAGCCACAGCGTAAAGGGGCGTAGTGACGAACAACGGCTTTGGCGTGCAGTCCCAAGCCCAGGTCAGGCAACAGAAATTCGACGCCGACCGAGTCCGCGAGGTGAACTTCTCCGGCCAGAACCGCCGAGATACCGCCTTCTCCCAAATCGAGAGAGCGTCCCGGAATGCTATAGGCCGCGCCGGAACGCAGCACTGTAACCCGCACCGGGACGGCCAGCGGACAGCGTGGCGCACGTCGATTTGCAACAGCCCGCAGTGGGGCACGCCCTGGCGTACTCATAGATCTCCTCCTGGTTGATCGACGAAGCGCGCCCTATCCCCAGGAAAAACCGGGAGATCGGTGTCCTTCCACAGACGGTTGAAAATTTCCCGAGAGTATAGCACCCAATGTGGTGCACTGCATGCCAAGATGTTTTACCGACGGTACGTACCTATGGTATGCCAATAAACACAAAGGATTCAGGAAGATGGAAGTGGCAGGCGAGATTACCCCACGCGATCTCGAGGACGCGCAGCCGTCCGAGGCGCGGAGACAGACCGACGAAGCACCGGCGCGCCTGGGTGCGGCCGGCAGCCGGGAAGCGAATTATTCGACTATGGCCACCGCTTAGCGGTGTCTTCCCATCCCGCAGCGCGAGCAGGCTGAGGAGTTGCATTCACCGCCGGCTGCGGTATCCGAATCGGTTGCTGCGTCGCAGCGGTGGTGGCCAGAGTCGGCTTGTTGCCTAGATCCATGCTGGAAATGCCGGAATCTTTTTCATCCGACAGCAGAGGCGCAGCGACGCGCAACGCCTCTACTTCCTTTTCCAGCCGGGTTAGCTCCAGCTCCTTCTGCCTCAACACCTCGTAAACGTTCTTCATAGGATCGGCACCTGCAAAAATTCGTGAAATAACAGATTATCGGCACTTTATCAGGTGTCGAGTTTTTGTCAAGGGTTTAACAAATTTCATCGCGATTGAGATTTCCAGCCGGAGTGAATACTGAAAATGTTCCCAATATGCGTCGAAATCTTGCAGGAGAATGCGCACGATGTTTCAGCAAGTAAGGAGAGCGATATCTGCCAAACTCCTGCGACAAAATTCTCCTCAGTACAGTTTGCTACAGCGATCGCCGACTGGGACAGAATTCGGCCCGAATGTTAGCTAATTGTAAAACGAGACGTGACGAGATTTTACAAACTCGCCCAAACCATATTCAAAACCTACGCGTCTAACCGCACAGGAGCTTGGATACGGTCCCTGTTTTGCATCGACGGGCCAGACATTCGTTCATGCATTCACGCCAGGCGTGGAACCATTGCATGGAGGCCTGCGTATCCCAGCAGTAAGTACAAGTGTCGCGAGATCGTTTCCACACGTGGTCAGTTTTCGGGCTCAGAGGTGGTGCATGGAAAATGAACGAGTCGACGGCAATGGACACAACAATGACTCGCATGTGCACGAGGTAGTCAGAGCGGCGCACGATGAACTAAGGCAGCTCATGCGGCAGCGGGCAGACGTCATGAAACGCATCGGCACCGTCAAACAGACGATTGTCGGCCTGGCGCACTTATTCGGTGACGACGTCCTAAGCGATGAACTGATGGAGCTGGTGGACCGGAAAAGCGGGGGCCGCCAGCCTGGATTCACCAAGGCCTGTCGCATGGTGCTGATGGAGGCCAAGCATCCCCTGGGCGCACGCGATGTATGTGAGCAGATCCAACGGCGGATGCCGCCAGTGCTGTTGCGCCATAAAGATCCGCTGGCGTCGGTGACGACGGTGCTGAACCGGCTGGTGGAGTATGGCGAAGCTCGGGCCGTGCTGCGCGAGAATGGAAGACGAGCGTGGCAGTGGGTGGCAGATTCGGCCACCGCACACTTCGAAAATAGCCACGAAGAGGCGTCGTTCCCAAAGGCGTAGCCCTCATCTTGCTGTTTGCTTTGTCACCCTAAGCGAAAAATGCAGTCGAAGGTTCCCTAGGCCACCACGGCACCCACGTTCAATGGCGAGGTAGGGATGCTTCGACGGCGCCAGAGCTGCGCTGCGCTTGCTCCGGCTTGCTCAGCATGACATGAGCGAGAGAGTCAAATAGATGAAAGGCCCTCACGCCGGCGGCAGCAACATTCCCTTTTCCAGATGCCGGGTGACGTGCGCGTAGGATGCAGCATGAGGATCGTGCGTCACCATTATCACCGTCTTGTGGAAGTCTTCGTTCAGCCGCTTCAAAATCTCCAGCACTTCTGTGGCAGAGTGGCTGTCCAGGTCGCCTGTAGGCTCATCGGCGAGCAGTAAAGTGGGATCGCTGACAATGGCGCGGGCGATGGCGACGCGCTGCTCCTGCCCGCCGGAGAGCTGTTTGGGAAGATGCCCGACACGATCTGCGAGGCCCACCAGCTTCAGCGCGGTCATGACGTGCTCGCGGCGTTGCTGGCTGTTGAGCTTCGTGAGCAAGAGCGGTAGCTCGACGTTCTCAAAGGCGGTTAGCACAGGAATCAGGTTGAACGTCTGGAACACGTAGCCGATGTGGGTGTTGCGCCAGCGCGCCGACTGCGCGTCGCTGAAGCGAAATACATTTTCGCCCAGCACCAGCAACTCTCCTGAGGTGGGACGGTCAATGGCAGCAATCATGTTCAGCAAGGTTGTCTTGCCCGAGCCGGACGGGCCCATCAGGGCGAGGAACTCCCCGCCGGCAATCTCGATGGAAACATCATCGAGCGCCTTCACCTCGAAGGCATCGCGCTTGAAAATCTTGCTGACGTTGCGGACTTGAACGACTTTCGTCTGGGTTGCGACGTTGGAAATTGTAGCTGTGCTCATGATTGTCCCTTAATCTTGATTTTGTCTCCATCTTTCAGAGTCGGAGGAGCAGCGGTGATGACGCTCTCGCCTCCAACCAGGCCAGTTACCAGAAATCCTCCGCTGCGCGGAGATGCAATTCGTACCTCGCGCATCAGCGCCTTGCCGTTGAAGGCAATGAAGACCACCTTCTTGCCATCCTGGTCATGGACAGCCGCGGTCGGCACAAAAACCCCTGCGGGCTGCGAACTCGCGGCCTTCTGCGTTTCCTCGGCCAGGAACTTCACCGTTGCGTTCATCTCGGGGCGCAGGTAGGAGTCCGGATTCAGGATTTGCACTTTGACCTGCACCGTGGCCTTCTGCCGGTTCGCCTCGGGAGAAATCTCCTGAATCACGCCCTCGTACTTGCGGTCGGGAAAAGCGTCCACCGTGACGATGCCCTTTTGATGAGCGCTTAGCTTGGCGAAATCGTCCTGAGCGATGTCGAGTTCGACCTGAAGGTCATTTAGATCGGCCAGGGCAACCACTTCTCCTTGCGGGCCGCCTTCCGCACCGCTGGCAAACTGGGAGGTCACCAGCTCGCCTTTTTCCGCCGTGCGTTCGAGGATGGTTCCGGTCACCGGGGCCTTGATCAGCGTGGCGTCGAGCTGCGACTTGGCGTAGGCTTCCTGGCCTTCGGCTTGGATCATCGCACCCTTAGCGCGAGCGATCTCCTCGGCGCGGGGGCCGATCTTGGCGAGGTCATACGAGCGTTCCAGAGAATTGGCGCGCTGCTGGTCGGCTTGGAACTTGGCGGTGGCATCATCGAGCGACTGCTTGGAGACCACGCCTTGAGCGGAGAGGTTCTTGGTGCGATCCAGCGTGATCTTGTCGTCAACCACCGTAGCGCGCGCTTCCTCCAGGTTATGTTGCGCGAGCTGAATCTCTTCGGGGCGGGAACCGTTCAGCAATTCCTGGTAATAGGCGCGAGCGCTCTCCGCCGCGCCATGCGCTTGCTGGAATTGGGCGCGGAACTCATCGTCTTCCAGACGGACCAGCACCTGGCCTTCTTTCACGTGGTCGCCCTTCTCCACGCCGATCCACTGCACCCGTCCGGTTACCTTGGAGTTCACGTTGATTTTGTGATGGGCGACGATATAGCCCGTGGCGGAGAGAACCATGCCGCCAGCAGCGTCTCCGCTGCTCTCGGCGGTGGCGCGTACAACCTCAACTTCGGGAGCATCCGCCGAAAGGAACCGATAGGCTAGCGCGCCGCCGCCCAGCAGAACGACAACTGCGACTCCGATGATGATGAAGCGCTTCGCCCAAGTCGGAGGTTCGCCCTCGCCGCGCGCGCTGCGGTCGATGCGCAAGCCCTGTAGATCTTCGTGTTTGGTGTCAATTGGCATAAAGTCTGTAGCGCCGCTGTTTTTTGTAGCGCCGTCTCGGCGGCTGTCGTGAGGGCGTCCCCGCCCTCACACGCGCCGGCAAGATGCCGGCACTACGATCAATCTCGTAGCGCCGCTAAGATTTCCCTCCGCGACGCATGCCATGCCGGGGCAATCCCGCCAACCACACCCATAATCAGTGCGAAAATAATGGCTGCGCCCACCACTCCCGGCGTCATCCGCAAGGCAAAAACCACTTCGCTGAAGGTGACGGCATTCTGCGTGCCCGTGGTCATCCCGTTGAAGGGAAGCATGAGCAGGATTCCCACCCCCGCTCCCAACAACGACAGCAGCAGCGACTCGAAAACAAACGAAGTCAGAATGCTGGGCCGCGAAAATCCGATCACCCGCAAGGTGGCGATTTCGCGGGAGCGGTACGCGACCGCCGCGTACATAGTATTCATGGCGGCGAAGCTCGATCCAATCGCCATGATGATGGCCACGAACCAGCCGATAAACTTAATTACGTTTCCGGAGCTGGTTTGTTTCGCGTAATACTCGGTCTCCAACACACCGTCGAGCTTGAGGCGCTGGTCGTCGCTGACGCGGTGTACCAGGGCGTCTGCCGCAACCGGATCGGTGGCATGCAAGTATACCGAACCGAACGCGCCCTGCCGGTCGAAGTCGGAAGCCATCTGGTTCACATCGCCCCAGATTTCAGATTCGTAGGCCGAGCCACCGGCGTCAAATACACCAACCACCTGCCAGGAGCCTTTGCCAAACTGCATGCTGTCGCCGACGTTGGTGTGAGCAAAACGTTTGTGAATGGAGTCGCTGACCACAACTTCGCGCTGGCCGGGAGTCCACCACCGTCCTTCAAGCAGCTTCACCTTGGAGCGCAGTTCGAGGCCGTCGGGCATCATGCCGCGTACGGTCACGTTGGTCTCACCCGTGCCATCTTTTCGCGGCAGCACGATCACTACCACCCACTCGCCGGAGACCAAAGGCTCGCCGTGACTATCTTTTGCGATTCCGGGCAGCGTTTTCAGGATGGGAAAGCTTTGGGCGCCGAACCCCCCGGAGAGTTCCGCGTTCGATCCTTTGCGCATCACCAGAACATTGAGCGGATCGCCGCTGGTGACAAACGCACGCTGCAGTCCGGCCAGCAAAGCCATCAGAAAAATTGCCGTGGTGACGGTCAACGCGATGCCCAGCGCGGTCATGATGGTCAGGCCCTTGCGCAGGATCAGATTGCGGACGTTATAGGTAATGGGAATCGCCATAAATATTCTTCTCTTTATCCGACATACCGTCTTTATCCGATATGCCGGATAGCCTCGACGATATTAATTCGGGAGGCGTGGTAAGCCGGCAGCCCGGCGCTCAATAGCCCCACCGCGGCAGCCACCGCAAGCGCCGCCAGCATAGTGGGAAGAGTCACTGCAAAACGCATAGGAACTCCAATGGCAGCCGGGGCGTGCGAGATCCACTGGACTAATCCGAGCGCCGCCAGCACGCCGAGCAAACCGCCCACGAGCGACAACGCAACCGATTCTCCAACAAAGATCGAGAGCACCCGGCCACGAGTAAATCCGACAGTCTTCAGCACGGCCACTTCCCGAGTGCGACCGCGGATCGAGATCGCCATGGTATTAGCCGAAACCAGCAGGATGGCAAACACCACTGCCGCACAAATGCTGAGAATGAACGCTTTCACATTGCCCAGCATCGCGATAAACGAGAGCCGGAAGGCGTGCTCGCTTTCCGTCTTGGTCGGATTGGGGGAGTTGCGAAACAACTCATCGATTGCCTGCGCGACGGCGGGCACATCCTTCGCGGACGCCACCCGGGTATCGAAAAAGTCGGCCTGAGAGTTGAACCAGGGCAGGGCTTCATCCAGATACTTGGCGTTGAAATACATGGAATGAGGCGCGGGATCCATGGTGAACATGGCGCGGATCGTGAGTTCGGGATTCACCGGAAAATACGTACCCTGCAGGGTGATGCGGTCTCCGATCTTCCAGCCCATCTTCTTTGCCAGCTCCACATCCACCAGGGCGCCGGCGCGGTCATGTTGCCAGGCGGCTAGCTGGTCCGGGGGCACAAACTTGTCGGTGGCCACTTTGAGGTATTCCTCGGGATCGGTGGCAAACTGGGCGAAAGCATGCTCCGGCCGGTCGTCGATATATTTGCCGCCGAAGAAGGTCATGGGCGCGACTGCTACTACTCCGGGCAGGGTGCGGATCTTATCGCGGTAGTAACCGGGGAGCAGGAAGCTGAGCGAAACCTTGTGCCGCGTGATCACGCGCTTGGCGGAATCGGGCGCGCCCTGATCCAGATAAAAGCTCCTCCACATCGTCATCATCAGGGTGAGCAGAAGCAAGGAAAAGCCGATGCTCAGCACCGTGAGAATGCTACGGCGCTTGTTGCCAAAGGCGTTTTTCACCACAAAACCGCTCAGAGTCATAATTCCTCAACACAGTCCTCAACCGATGTGGCGCAAGCCGTCCACGATGCCAATCCGCGAAGCGTTGTAGGAAGGCACGATAGCGCTCAAGAAACCGACCAGCGCCGCCACCACCCAGGCCAGCAACATGGTCCCAGGGTGAACCTTCAAAGCGTCGCCGAAAAATCCGCCAGCGGCTTTGGCCGCGCCACCGCCAAGAATGAAACCAGCGAGCGAGCCGAGAATGCCTCCGACCAGTGAGAGCGTTACGGCCTCGCCGACGAACAGCGAAAGATGGTGCGCCGGGTGAAGCCCAAAGTCTTCAACACGGCGACTTCTCGCGTGCGTTCGCGAATCGACATCGCCATCGTATTTGCGGACACCAGCAGAATGGCGAACACCACCGCCATGCAGATACTGAGAATGAATGCCTTCACGTTGCCCAGCATCGCAACAAAGCCGAGCTGGAAGGCCTTTTCCGTCTCGGTCTTGGTAGGCTGGGGCGAGTTGCGGAACATCTCATCCACCGCGGCCTGAATTTTGGGAACATCCTGCGGCGACTTCGCCAGAATGGTGAAGAAGCCAGTCTGTCCCTTGAGGTAAGAGACAGCCTCTTCCACATACGTCTGGTTGTAATAAAGTGTGTTGGTGGGCTGATCCGGGGTATATATCCCGCGGATCGTCAGCTCCAGATCGACCGGAAACGTGGCTCCCTGAATGATGATGTGGTCGCCGATCTTCCAGCCGTACTTCTTGGCCAGGTCCGGATCGACAATTGCTCCCGCACGGTCCTTCTGCCAGGCTTCAAGTTGGTCGGGTGGAATTTTCCATTCGGGATAGACCTTGAAGAACTCCTGGGGGTCGGTGCCGAATTGCGCGAAAAAGTTCTGCGATTTGTTGGCATCTTTGTAATTGCCGCCAAACCAGTTCTGCGGGACCACCTGAGCTACGCCGGGTATGGCACGGATTTTTTCGCGATAGTAAGCCGGCATCTCGAAAGTCAGGGAGACTTTATGCCGGGTGATGAGCCGCAAGGCCGATTGCGCGCTGCCGTTGTCGACGTAGAAACTGCGCCAGATGGACATCATCATGGTGAGCAGCAGGAGCGAAAACCCGACGCTCAATACCGTCAGAATGCTGCGGCGCTTGTTGCGGAAAGCGTTCTTGCTAACAAAGCGGGTCAGGGTCATGTGCAAACTCCGGGGAGAGGGCTGGCGCGGTAGAACCTACCCGGGAAACGCCTACCCTCAAGGATGAATGATGGTACAGGGTGCGACAACCGAGCGCCACTGCCGGGAAAAGCCGCAAAGGTCGCGAAGAAACCGGGCACTCGCTTAGGACAGTGCCTGCTCCATCCCTTCCTTCCCACTACCCCGATTGTCTTCGCCGGCGCGCTGGCTGGCCAGTGGAGATCATCATCTAGATCAAATGACAAATGTCACCCGAACATATCTATGTGGGGCGGGCACCCTCGCCCGCCCAGCCCTGCGACTGAAACTCGCTCCCCAGATGAAGGCGTCCGGGCCAAGTAAGAATCGAGCCAGGAGGCGCCCCTGCAAGATGCTGTCATTGCAAGGGTTATCCCGAAGTACCTTCGTAACTCACTCCCCTCGGTTGACCCGGGCTATCCTACCTTCATCTTCCCCATGTTCAATGCATGCCTTCCGGTGCTGGAGGGCGTTGCCGGGCCTTCGTCAGGACGAGGGTGGTTCGAAAGTCGCTTCGAGGCTAGGGAGAGATGTCGGAGAAAATTGGCCGGTTCGAAATCCTCAGTGAGATCGCCCGCTCGTCGAACGCTTGCGTTTACAAAGCTTCCGATCCGGAAACCGCGCAGACCGTAGCCCTGAAAACGATCAGCCTGGAGGCATTGGGAGAACAGGCGTCCGGCCTGGTGCAGCGTCTGCTGGAAGAGGCCGAAGCCACCAAAGTATTGAGCAGCCAGAACATCGCCCTGCTCTATGGCGCGGGCGAAATCGAAGGCCAATTCTGCGCCTCCACGGAGTACGTTCAGGGCAAGAGCATTGCGGGAATGCTGGCGGGGAACGAGGGATTCTCCATTTGGGACCTGCAGGACATCGCCCGCCAGGCCTGCCAGGCACTCGATCATGCTCACGCCCGCAAGGTCGCGCATTGCAGCCTGGAACCGGGCAAGGTCATGGTTTCCTGGGACGGCACGGTCAAAATATTAGGCTTTGGCATCTCCGCCCTGGGGGCCTCCGCAGCCCAGGCCAATGGCGAACCGCCGGAGTCCTTGTATTACATGTCTCCAGAACAGTTGCGTGGGGAGCCCCTCGACGGGCGCTCCAATTTATTCAGCCTGGGCGCCATTCTGTATGAGATGGTCACCGACCGCAAGCCCTTCGGAGGCGAGGACGCGGAGCAGGTGCGGCAACACATTCTGAACGCTATGCCAGTGCCGCCGGCTTTAATTCTGCCAAAGATCCATCCCGAGCTGAGCGCGGCAATCATGAAGGCGTTATCCAAGACGCCTGACCAAAGATATTCCTCGGGTAAAGACTTGGTAAGCGATCTGGAGCAGTGCAACGAAGGTTCCACGAAAACACCGCCAGCTAAGTCAGCGCCAGGTCGAGGGCCAGTTCAATCGCCCGGCGGAAGCTCCGGAGAACAGGCGCCGGTCGCCGAAAAGAAGAAAGTTGCGGCGGCGGCCGCAGGATGGAGTGAGGGGAGCCAGGCATTCGACGCCAGGTCAGGAACGCCAAGGATGTCGGCAGCAGCAGCGCCCGCGCTGGCGCCCGCGGAATCCGACTTGCAATCCACAATTCTGCCCGCGCTGCCGGAGGAAGACAATTCCGCCAGCGACGGCCCGAAGCGCCGGAGTTTCTCGGAGATTACCGAATTGCCTCCGCTGAAAGAAACCTACGTTGCGCCAGAGGAGCACGAAGCGCCCGCACCGCCGCCGCAGCCCGCTCACGCGCCCACCGCGACCGTGTTCCAGGATTCTCTCCGGCCGGAAAAAGCCAAGCTACCTCCCGCCGAAATGGCCAAGCAATTGGTGCAGGAAATCTGGAAGACTCCGCCGAAGTTATTCCTGTACTCCATCGCCGGCGCGGTTTTGATCATAGTACTGGTGACCGGCAGAATTTATTTCCGCATTCATTCCGGCAGTTCCGATGGCAGCTCGGGCGAGGCGCAGCTCTCGGTTCCGGCAGCTGCGCAGGACCAGGGGACAGACTCGTCAGGGGAGCGGGGCGCGCCGGGCCGGTCAGCCGTGCTTCAGGCTCCGACTCCGGTGGAAGCCATGCGCGAAAGTGGAGGGGCTGCACCGTCGGTCATCGCAGTGACGCCGAGATACGTCAAAAGAAGAGGGAAGACTCCTCCGCCCGCACCCGTCGTCATTCCCGGACAGTTGACCGTGAATTCAACGCCCGAGGGGGCCCAGGTGCTGGTCGACGGCCATCACAATCCCACCTGGGTGACGCCTTTCAACATGACCGGCTTGGGGCCCGGCCAGCACATTGTGAGTGTGAACAAGCTGGGATTTGCGCCGGAAACCCGCACGATCGAAGTCGCCTCGGGAAGCAAATCTTTTCTGGTAGTAGAGCTGGCCGCCGCCGGGGCTACGTTATCCGTGACTAGTCAGCCCAGTGGCGCGGAACTCTTCCTGGACGGCAAAGACACCGGCCGAACGACCCCGTTACAGATACAAATTGATCATCCCGGCAACCACTCCCTAACGGTGCGGAAGCAGGGCTATCTGGAGGAAAGTGTTACCGCCAACTTGCAAGCCGGACAGACGTTCCAGTTCGCGCCGGAACTGCGTGAACTCGGCGTCACCGATGAGATCGTAATCGGTGGCAGGTTCAAGAAAATCTTTGGCGGATCGGAAGTCGCGGGCACGGCCATGGTCAGTGTGAGGACGCAACCCAAAGGCGCCCAGGTCGCCGTCAACCACCACATTCTCGACAAAAGCGCTCCCGTGGATTTTTATTTGAAACCAGGGCTCTACGTGATTGACCTCACGCTATCCGGGTACAAGAGCGTGCAACGCGTGGTCAATGTAGATAAGAACGGAAAGTTCACGGTTGAAGAGACGCTGGAGCGGCGTTAGAAAGCCGTCAGCCGTCAGCTGTCAGCCATCAGTAGAATCTCTATTTCACCAGTGCCAGCCAGTTCTCCGTAAGGTCCTCGCGAGGTAGAACAATAATGTAGGGCCGGGTCTTCGCCCCGGCCCCTGCGGCGCAAAGCCGCGCCCGAAAGCTGCATCAGTAGCGGCGGAATGTGCGCGCGTAGCCTTCCTGATAGGCGCGGGCATACTGCGACATATACGCGTACTTGTCGCCGTATTCGCGGCGGTAGCCGTGGTCCTGGTGCGCATACTTTCCCCGCGGATAAGGGTTGTAGGGCTTCCGCCGGGCAAAATCTTCGCGCGCTACCTGGGAGCCGTCCTGGAAGCCGATATCGCGCGCAATACGGAACCCTCCCCGGCCGTAGTCGTAGTCGCCGCGGTCATAGTGCCAGCCCTGGGCCAGCAGCGCGCCACTACTTCCGAAAATCACCGCCACAACCAGTACTGTCAGTCTGATGTTTCGTAACATAGTGTCCTCCCGCCGGAGGCTTGGCGGAACGAGTTGAGAATGATAACGCCCCCGGCTGCTACTTACTTCGATGCCGTGGAAGCGTGGAATTCAGCCCTATTTCCGCAGAAAGTTCTCCCGATAACGTCATGGTTACCTGCCGTTTATCAGCAACTTTTTCCGCGCCGGCGTGTTCGCTGAGAGATTCTTTGTCCGTGGTTGTCTCTGCGTCCTTTGCGGAGTTTCTCAGCGAACTCTGCGATTTAAGATTTGTACGTCCACACCAAAACAAAATCTTAAATCGCCGAGGACGCCGAGAACACCCGCAGAGAACGCGGAGAAGAACGTGTTCATTCTGTGTCTGCCCTGGGGTGGTAAACTTTGGAGTTTTCCGGGAGCGCTCCAGTGGAAATGCAACGGGTGGGAGTGGTGGGCGCCGGCACCATGGGCAACGGCATCGCGCACGTCTTCGCCCGCGCCGGTTTCCGCGTGATGCTGTGCGACGTCGAGCAGCGCTTCCTCGACCGCGCGCTGGAGACGATTACCAAAAACCTCGATCGGGAAGTCGCCAAGAACAAGATCACAGCAGAGGACAAAGCGGCTGCGTTACAGCGGATCGAGACTGTGGTCGAGCGATCCAGCCTGGCGGCCTGCGATTTCGTGGTGGAAGCCGCGACGGAAAAATTCGAGGTCAAAGCTTCGATCTTTCGCGACCTCGATCAGATTTGCCGGCCGGAAGTAGTCCTGGCCTCGAACACTTCGTCGATCTCAATCACGAAATTAGCGGCACTGACCAAACGTCCGGACAAAGTTATCGGCATGCACTTCTTCAATCCCGTGCCGGTGATGAAGCTGGTGGAGGTAATTCGCGGGCTGGCCACGTCGAACGAGACTTTCCAAACAGTTCGCGATCTCGCTTTGAAGCTGGGAAAGACTCCGGTAGAAGTCAACGACGCGCCGGGATTCGTCTCCAACCGCGTGCTGATGCCGCTGCTGAATGAAGCCATGTTCGCGGTAATGGAAGGCGTAGCCACGGCGGAAGCGGTGGACGAAGTGTTCAAGCTGGGCATGGCGCATCCCATGGGCCCGCTCGCGCTGGCGGACTTTATCGGCCTGGATGTCTGCCTCGACATCATGCGCGTGCTGCACGATGGCCTGGGCGATCCCAAGTACCGGCCGTGTCCGCTGCTGATCAAAATGGTCGACGCAGGCTGGCTGGGGAAGAAGAGCGGGAGAGGCTTCTATGCGTACTAGAACGAATCCGCTGTACCCCCTGTGCCCCCTGTGGTGGTCTCCGCATTTTTCGACCACAGGGAACACAGGGGTCACAGCGTTGGGGCACGGGTGCCTCTAAAGTCTAGCGATGGCGGCGTTTACTTTTTTGGCGTGCTGCTTGGGCTCTGCGCGGGATGGCTGGACGTCAAAATCGGCGACTTGCTGCTAACCGCGCTCTTTGTCCTGGCTTCCACCATGCTGCTAGGCGCGCTGCGTCCTGAAAGGCCGTGGCGGTGGACGTTCCTGGTCGCAATCTTTGTCCCCCTCGTGCAACTGGCCGCTTACCTGCTTTCAACCCAAAAACCATATCGCGCGCAAATCTACGAATCGTTTCTAGGATTCTTGACCGGCATCGCCGGAGCCTACGGCGGAGCGGCGGGACGGCGGGGAGTACAGGAACTGTGGAAAAAGTAGCAATCGGCACTTGGCATTTAGCACTTAGCATTTGGTCATGCCAGTTCTTGCTCACGGCTAAGAGGGTCCGTTTTGGCTAAATGCCAAGTGCTAAGTGCCAAGGGCTGCCCTCCAAGGTCCCGGCTAACCAGATAGTTACTCCCGCATCCACAGCCGCAACGCGTATTCTGCGAACATGGGAGTTTGCCTTTCCGTTCTGGCCAGCGGCAGCCGTGGGAACAGCGCGCTTATTTCCAGTTCGCGGACCCGCATTCTGCTGGATGCCGGCATCTCCTGCCGCGAAATTTTCAAGCGCATGAAGGCTGCGGGTGACGATCCACACTCGCTTTCCGCTATCCTCGTTACGCATGAGCATTCCGACCACGTCTATGGCCTCGCGACTCTCGCAAAGAAACTGAAAGTGCCACTGTTCATGACCGCGGCCACGCACCACGCCTGGGCCAAGGCCATGCGGGAGAAAAACGGCGAAGCGCCCAAGCTTACGTGCTTGGAGGTGTTTTCTTCCGGGCACGGCTTCCAGATCGGTGACATCGCGGTCATGCCATTCACTATTCCTCACGACGCTATCGACCCGGTCGGCTTCACTTTCCGCGCCGAAGGAATCAAATTGGGATTCGCCACCGATTTGGGATACGTCCCACCCAGCGTCTGCGATCACCTGCGCGGCTGCGACATACTGGTGGTCGAATCGAATCACGATCTGGAAATGTTGCGTGGCGGGCCCTATCCATGGTCGGTGAAGCAGCGAGTGATGAGCCGCGTCGGCCACCTGTCCAACGATGCCCTCGCGCAATTCTTCGCCAGCGACTATGATGGAAGGGCAGCGTTTGTGGTGCTGGCACACCTCTCCGAGCGGAACAACCATCCTGAACTTGCGCGGGGAGCGGCAGAGAAGGCCCTGGGTCCCCGTCAGACTCTGCTTCACAACCGTGTATTGTTGGCCGCGCAGGGTGAGCCGATGCAACCAATTCGGCTTTAGTTCATCTGTACTTACATATGAGTCAGTGCGTTGACCCTATCGTGGGCAAGATCCTGGCCGGCTGGCGCTACGATATCTCCGGGCTCGCGCCTGAAATGCGCGGCGATTACGAGCAGCATTTTGCCGAGTGCGAACACTGCCGCTCCCGCCAGCGCCTGCATCGCACTATCGACATTTCCCTGATCGCGCTGGCTTCGTTATCGGCGGCGGTATTCTTGCTGGCCTTTGGCGTGATCCGCTACTTTGGTCCGCGGCACGCTCTCTTGTTAGAGCTGGCCGCGCTGGCGGGATTTGGCCTCTCCGCGCTGATCTGGCTGATTGTGGCGGTGGCCACTCCTGCGCCCATGGCGGTGGTCGACGCCGCCAAGCTGGGGGCACGCCATGTGCATGACCGTCTTCCCCAGGAAATCCGCGAACGCCTGCCGGAAGAGTTGCGGATGAAGATCACCGGCTCGTAGATGGGCTCGGGACTATGGTTGCTGCGACCGACTAAGTCTTGCGCGGGAGCCAGGAAGCTTTAATGAAGTTGTACAAGAGGGTTTGGCCGAGGGTTCTGGTACTGCTGATGATCACGGGCATGGCTTCGGCTCTGCCTACGGATCATCTTGCCCGGTCTGCGACCCACCCCGCCGGCTGCCATCAGCACCCCAAGGCACCACTCTCCCATCCGGTTGACTTCAGTTGCTGCCAGAGGGGCCATCACTCCGCGACTCCCCCTGACTCTCTTGCCTCTTCCCGGTTGGGGCTGGCGAGGTCAGGCCTGATGCACACAGCGGGGATCGTCTTGGTTTCTGTTTGTGTCCATGGTTCTACCTGCGCGACTTCATGCGCAAGCCCGCCGGACACAATTCCTCTGCGTATCTGATCCCCCGCTCGCCCGTAGCTGGCGGAGCCTCGCTCGAAGTGCCCTCCGCAACTCGAATCAACTTCAGATGGCCACGGGAGGTTCACAAGTGTCGTCGCGAATTGTGCTGCAGATATTTGCATTTTTGGTATTCGCCCTTACTTGCTTTGCACAGGATACCCGCCCTCAGTCGCAGGCCTCCGGCGCGAAGATGCAAGACATGCCGGGCATGAGCGGGATGTCTGAACAATCCAAGTCTGAGCAATCAGCCATGCAGGCGCAGTCGTTCATCGAGTTTCTGCAAATGCGCGCCACCTCCGGCACCGACGCGGAGCCGGCATCGACGCCGTTTGACATGCTGATGATGGATAAGGGCCAGTGGACATGGATGCTGCACGGAGTGGCATTCTTGAACGATATCCAACAGAGCGGGCCGCGCGGCGGAGCAAAACTGTTCTCCACCAACTGGCTGATGCCGATGGTGCAGCGAAAATTCGGCCGCAGCACACTGACCCTCAGAACCATGCTCAGCCTGGAACCGGCGACGATTTCCGGGCGGCGCTATCCGGAATTATTTCAGCAGGGAGAAACCGCCTTCGGAGTGCCGATCGTGGATGGGCAGCATCCCCACGACCTGTTTATGGAACTGGCCGCCATTTACGACTACAGATTGAAAGAGAACACACTGCTCTCGATCTATCTGGCGCCAATGGGTGATCCCGCCTTGGGTCCGAGTGCGTATCCGCATCGCGCGTCTGCCTCCGAAGACCCGCTGGCCCCGCTCGGCCACCATTTGGAGGATTCCACCCATGTTGCTGCAGATGTGATCACTGTAGGGATCGCTTACCGTGACTTCAGAGTGGAAGCTTCAGGATTTCACGGACGCGAGCCCGACGAGAATCGCTGGAACGTGAACTCGGGCAAAATCGATTCCTGGTCGACTCGCGCCACTCTCAACTTTCATCGGGATTGGAGCTTGCAATATTCCATCGGGCAGCTACACAGTCCGGAAGCGGTCGCTCCCGATGAAGATGTGCGGCGCATGACCGCGTCGCTCATCTATAACCGGCCTATATCGAAGGGGAATTGGGCGTCGCTGCTGGTCTGGGGGCGTAACCAGAGTCTGGTGGACGGCAACGTGGGGAACGGTTTTCTGCTGGAATCTACTTTGAAATTCCAGAAGCGCAATGCGGTTTGGGGCCGCGTAGAAAATGTCGATCGGACCAATGAGCTTCTGAACACGAATAACGTTGCGCCCGGCTTCAGTGAGCGGTATTTCGCGCGCATACAGGCATACACAGCGGGTTACGACCGGGAACTGGGTCGCATACCCCACCTTTCAACCGCACTGGGGGCTCAGCTGGAATGGTACGGCGTGCCGGAGGTTCTAAG
Source organism: uncultured Acidobacteriaceae bacterium (assembly GCA_963735545.1). Classification (GTDB taxonomy): domain Bacteria; phylum Acidobacteriota; class Terriglobia; order Terriglobales; family Acidobacteriaceae; genus PALSA-270. The sequence continues at coordinate 6,286 of CAVTLU010000007.1, read as the reverse complement.
GCCGGCCTACGGCGCGCATCCGGTTGGCGGAGTGATATTCCTGCGCTTGAGAATTTCACCGGATCGTTAGACCCTCAAGACTCTATCCAGCCTAGCGCAGCGAAATGTTGGTGTGCCAGGCCGCGCCAGCGCTTGCCCGCCAGCACCATGAGGGTCGAAGTACCGTGCGCCAAAACGCGGCCATCCTGCGCCAGCAGTTGTGCCTGAGCGGAGATGATCTGCCGCCCCTGGGACACGACTCGCCCCTCGGCCCTTACCCGGCCCGAATCCGTCTTGATCGGCCGCGAGAAGTTGCACTTGGTTTCGATGGTGGTGTAGCCCGAGCCTGCGGGCAGCAGCGAGTGGCCGGCACAGGCGGCCGCGCTGTCAATCAAGGTCAGCGCCCAGCCGCCATGAACTGTTCCCATTGGATTGAGCAGTTGCGGAGCCGGGTCACCCTCGAACGCGGCAAAACCATCGCCAACCTCAACCAGCCGGAACAAAAGCGGCTCCGAAATCGGCGGCTGCGGCAGTCGACCATCGATGATGGCCTGCAGCAACTCTCTGCCGCTCATGCCTGCAGCTTCCTGAGGATCGGGCAAGCCATAGCGGTAGGCTGTCATAGGTCGACAATGGAGCGACGGACTCTGTAACCATTCGGATTGTTCTTGGAACAAATAATAGCGCCTGTTCGAGGCAAGCCGCTGGCCTTACTTGATGTGGCAGGTTGCCAGGCCGCGCTTCTCCAGATATTGCTGGTGATAGTCCTCGGCCTCGTTGAACGTCGCCGCGGGAACGATCTGAGTCGCAATCGGCTTGTTGAAGCGCCCAGACTTCGCCAGCTTCTCCTTGGAAGCTTTGGCCTCGGCTTCCTGCGCCGGTGTGTGAAAGAAAATGGCGGAGCGGTATTGCGTCCCCCAGTCCGGCCCCTGACGGTTCACCTGCGTGGGATCATGATTTTCCCAGAAGACATCCAGCAACTTGTCGTAGGAAATCTTGGCCGGGTCGTACTCGACTTCCACCGCTTCCGCGTGGCCGGTGCTGTCGGTGCAAACTTCCTTATAGGTTGGGTTTGCGGTCTTGCCGCCGGTGTAACCCACGCGCGTCGCAGTTACCCCCTCGAGCTGGCGAAAGGTGGCTTCCACTCCCCAAAAACAGCCTGCTGCAAATGTGGCTTTAGCCATATGCACACCTCAATTCGATTGTAGTGTCTCCAATTAGATGCTGTGAGGATGGGAAAGTAGCAGAGTAGCGTCGCCGTCGCGGCGGCGAGGGCGAGGCGCCCTCGCGACAGCCGCGATACGCCGGCGCTACAAGAACCAGGGTCCCCGCACTTATACTTAAACACCAGCGGCCGCCGTCCAACTCTTCAAACTCAATGAATATTCCCTGCATCGACGCTCATCAGCACTTCTGGATCTACAACCAGAGCGAATATGGCTGGCTCGACGAGCCAATGGTGGCCTTGCGCCGCGACTTTCTTCCCGCCAGTCTGCAGCCCGAGCTGGAGCGCAATGGTTTTCAGGGATCGGTTTTGGTGCAGGTGCGGCAAAGCCTGGAGGAAACTCGCTGGCTCCTCGATCTCGCCGCCCGCACACCATTCATCCTTGGGGTTGTTGGCTGGGTGGACTTGCAGTCTTCAAACGCTCGCTCCGAGCTAAAAACCTTTGCTGGAAGCCCCAAACTGGTCGGTCTTCGCCACATTGTACAGAGCGAGCGCGACGATTTTCTGCTGCGGCCGGAATTTCTGCGCGGCATTGCGCTTCTGGAAGAGTTTGATCTCGCCTATGACATCCTGATCTATGACCGGCATCTGCCAATAGCCGCCGAGTTTGTGTGCCGCTTTCCGCGGCAGCGCTTCGTCCTGGATCATCTGGCCAAGCCGCCCATCAAGAGCCACAGCATCGATGCGTGGAGCCGTGGGATACGCGAGCTGGCGGCGTTTCCCAACGTCTTTGCCAAACTTTCAGGATTGGTGACCGAAGCCGATTGGCAGAGTTGGAAGCCAGAAGACATCCACCCCTACCTGGACGCGGCTTTTGATTGCTTCGGCCCCCGCCGTCTGATGATCGGCTCCGACTGGCCGGTGTGCACCGTGGCCGCGCCGTATTCGCGCACGATGGACGTGGTGAAGAATTACCTGAGTCTACAGACGCCTGACGTACGCGCCGCGGTGATGGGTGGAAATGCGCAAAAGTTCTGGAGGTTGCAGGCCTGAAACCTCAGCTTGGCGGGTACTCGCCCCGGAGTAAAATTAGCTCGTTACTCTTCCAAGGAGGCTTGCGACATGCCCTCGAAAATCAGCCTTGGCGCAGTCATTGTTGCCGTCTTTATCGCCGCTGGCGTCATGGCGCCCCCCGCGGACGCGGCGCCGTCCGACGATGCCTGTGTAATTCTCAGCCCGGCCCAATTGAGCGCCGCCCTCGGAGTCACGATGGGAGCCGGTTCGCACGTGACTCCGACTTTCTTGAAGACGTGCACCTGGGCTCCGGCTGGTGGTCCAACCAATGACCTGAAGTACCTCACCCTCAACCTGCAGACGGCGGAAGGATATGATGCCGGGAAAAAGATGCTGGAGCAGGTGACTGCGGTGATGAAGGCAAGAAGAGATGAGGACGCGCCCGCGCCTGTCATCACACCACTCAGCGGCGTCGGGGATGATGCTTATTACTTAGACACGGCCAATATCTTGAGCCTCATCGTGAAGAAGGGGAATAGCGCGTTCAAGATCGTTATTTACGGCGGCGGTTTGCCCATGGCGAAACGACAGAGTGCGGAGAAGGCCCTCGCGCAGCAAGTCCTCTCCAAGCTCTGAGGCGCCGCGCAATAGGCCAAATACGATTTCTGTCCGACTCAACCCATTAGTCTCCCTCCCTTTCTGGGGTTGATCCGCGTTCGCGTTCTCCGCACAGCGCCCGGCGCGCTGCTGTTCTACAATGCTCGGGTTAGAAAATCAGGAGCATCAGGAATGCAGAGCAAGGTTCTCAAGCTCGACCCCAGGGACAACGTCCTAATTGCGCTTGCCGACCTCAAGGAAGGCGATAAGGTCGAGGACTCGGGCCAGAGTTACACCCTAAGGTCCGACGTCCCCGCCAAACACAAGTTCGCGACCGAGGACCTTGCCGTTGGGGCTGCGGTCACCATGTATGGCGTGCTGGTGGGCAAGGCAGTGAAGCCTGTTCCCCGGGGCGCGTGGATCAACACCAGCAATCTGAAACACGAATCCGCTGATTTCCACGAGAAATCGCGTGAATTCCACTGGGCTCCTCCCGATGTTTCGCGGTGGAAGGCAAGCACATTTCTGGGATACCACCGCTCCGATGGCCAGGTGGGCACGCGCAACTACTGGCTCGTGGTTCCTCTCGTATTCTGCGAGAACCGGAATGTTGCCATGCTGAAGCAGGCGTTCGAAGAAGAGTTGGGATTCGCCACGCCTCGGCCGTATCAAAGGCAGGTTGCTGAGTTAGCGAAGCTCTATCGCGAAGGCCGGACGGAAGAGATCAAGGCGCGCGCCCTGCCGGAAAACGGTGCACTGCAGGAATCGTCTGCGGAATCCAGGATCTTCCAGAACCTCGACGGCATCAAGTTCCTGATCCACCAGGAAGGGTGCGGCCGCACCCGGGAAGATTCAGCCAACCTTTGCGGGCTGATTGCCGGCTACATCAACCACCCCAATGTCGCCGGCGCGACCGTGCTGAGTCTGGGCTGCCAGCAATCGCAGGTCAAGTCACTTCAGCAGGAGGTTCTGAAACGCAATCCGAAATTCGATAAGCCTCTTATCATCCTGGATCAACAACAAAGCGGCACGGAATTTGCCATGCTCTCCGAGGGAGTCCGCCAGACCTTTCTGGGTCTGGCGGAAGCCGATAAATCCAGCCGAACCCCGGCGCCGCTCTCGAAGTTGTGCGTGGGTTTGAAGTGCGGAGGCTCGGATGGATTCTCCGGCCTCTCGGCGAATCCCGCCATCGGGCACACTTCCGACCTGCTGGTGGCTCTGGGAGCCAGAACCATTCTCTCCGAGTTTCCCGAGCTATGCGGAGTGGAGCAGGAGCTGATTGATCGCAGCACGCGCAAGGAAGTCGGCGACCGCTTCATTCACCTGATGCGCGACTACGCCGCCAAGGCGAAAGCCGTCGGGGGAAGCTTCGAGATGAATCCATCCCCGGGAAATATTCGCGACGGACTCATCACCGACGCCATGAAATCAGCCGGCGCGGCCAAGAAGGGCGGAACTTCTCCAGTGACCGCGGTGCTGGACTATCCCGAGTACTCCACCGAGCCTGGGCTGAATCTGCTGTGTACGCCCGGCGGCGATATCGAATGCGTGACGGCGCAGGTGGGGGCGGGCGCCAACGTGGTGCTGTTCACCACAGGCCTCGGCACGCCCACCGGAAATCCCGTCGCGCCCGTGGTGAAGCTTTCCACAAATTCGACACTGGCCAAGCGTATGCACGACATCATCGATATCGACACTGGAAGCATGATCTCGGGAGAAGCTACCATCCCCCAGGTCGGTGAAGCCGTTCTCGAGTTGGTGATTCAAGTTGCCAGCGGCGAAAGGCAATCCAAGGCCGAACTCAAGGGTCAGGCTGATTTCATTCCCTGGAAAAGGGCTATTTCCCTCTGATGCCCTCCGGCAGCGATGCGGCGTTTCGGCTCGACGGCAAGCTGGCCGCGGTAACCGGCGGAGGCAGCGGCATCGGCCGGGCCATCGCCTTGCGGTTCGCCGCAAACGGCGCTGCGGTAGCTGTTCTCGACCTCGATCCGGCGAGCGCGGAGTCTACCTGCCAGCAGATCGCGAAGGCTGGCGGCAAGGCTGCGGCCCGTGCTTGCAACGTAACCGATCAAGAGCAGGTAAAGTCCGTATTCGGCGAACTTTGCCGGCAAGAGCGGCTGCATATTCTGGTGAACAACGCCGGAATCTCTCATGTCGGATCGCTGGAAAACACGACGGAACAGGATTTCGACCGCGTCCTACGCGTGAACGTGAAGGGCTTCTACAACTGCATGCAAGCTTGCGTCGGGCACATGAAAGCCAGCGGTGGCGGAGTGATTCTGAACATGGCTTCGGTCTCCGGCTCGGCTGGGCTGGCGGACCGCTTTGCCTATTCCACCAGTAAAGGCGCGGTCATCGCGATGACCTACTCCGTCGCCCGGGATTATCTAAGCCACAACATTCGCTGCAATTGCATCTCACCGGCGCGGGTGCACACCCCCTTTGTCGACGGCTACCTGCGGGGGCACTATCCCGGACGCGAGCAAGAAATGTTCGAGCAATTGGCGCACTCGCAGCCCATCGGGAGAATGGCGGAGCCGGAGGAAGTGGCAGCGCTAGCATTGTTTCTATGCTCGGACGAAGCCGCGTTCATCACGGGCGTGGATTATCCGCTGGACGGAGGATTCCTTAACCTGCGCGGCTAACCCATGGACCTGCAACTCAAAGACAAAGTGGTCCTAATTACCGGCGGCGCCAAGGGAATCGGCGAGGCGATCGCCCGCGCCTGCGGCGCTGAAGGCGCGATTCCAGTCGTAGTGGACCGCGATCAGGAGGCCGGCGATAAACTCCAGGCTGAGTTGCGCGCCGAGGGCATCAAGAGCGAGTTCATTTTCACAGACATCTCCGCTCCGGAACATTGCTCGCAGGCCGTGAAGCAGACTGTGGAAACTCTGGGGCGTCTGGACGCTCTGGTGAATAACGCGGGTATCAACGACAAAGTTGGCCTGGAACATGGCAGCCCCAGCAAATTTGTCGATTCGCTCAGCCGCAATCTGCTGCACTATTACAATATGGCGCACTATGCTCTTCCCCACTTGAAGTTCTCCCGGGGATGCATCGTGAACATCGCATCCAAGGTCGCGGTCACAGGTCAGGGCGGCACCTCCGGTTATGCAGCCGCAAAAGGTGGCGTTTTGGCCCTGACTCGCGAGTGGGCAGCGGAGTTGCTGAACGGGGGCATTCGGGTGAACGCCGTCGTCCCTGCCGAGGTCATGACGCCGCTCTATCGTCAATGGCTCGATACGTTTCCCAATCCCGAGGATAAGCTGAAGAACATACTGGCCAAAATTCCTCTCGAGAAACGAATGACGGGAACGGAGGAAATTGCCGCGATGGTGGTGTTCTTAATATCCTCGAAAGCCTGTCATATCACCGGCCAGCATCTTTTCGTGGACGGGGGATATGTGCATCTGGATCGAGCATTGACGTAAGAGGCGAAAATATTTCCGAAGGCAAGAGGATCGGATGACTTTCTAATTCAGCTCTGGTTCTCTCTGCGAACTTCGCGGCCGTTCTTTGCGCTCTCTGCGA